>JAAYBJ010000246.1 GCA_012730105.1 Candidatus Hydrogenedentota bacterium | reverse complement strand
TGCATTATTACGATGTCACGCTGAATATGATCACCATGTTCGGCATGGTAATGGTGCTGGGCATTGTGGTAGACAATTCCATGATCATCGGGGAGGCGATCTATGTGGCGCGAAAACGGGGCCTGCCACCGGTAAAAGCCGCGGTTGAGGGGGTTGCCGAAGTCGCGCTGCCCATTATCGCCTCGACCACCACCAACATGGTCTCCTTTGTGCCCTTGCTTTTCGTTCCGGGCTTCGTGGGGCGTCTGGCGGGCACCCTGCCGATTGTCACCATTGCCGCCTTCATATTTTCGCTCTTGGAATGCCTGTTCATGTTCCCCGCGCATCTGAACCATCTGCCCGACATGAACGCGCCGGAGAAGGGCCGGAATTTGCTGGCCCGCATGGGAATGCTGTTTCACCGATATACGAATCACGGCCTTGAACAATTTATCGAGAAGCGCTATCAGCCTTTCGTCAGCTGGACGCTGCGGTGGCGCTATGTGACCGCCTCCATTGCGATTGCCATATTGCTGCTGGCTGCGGGTGTGTATTCCGGGGGCTTTGTCAAGGTGGACTTTTTCCCCTTGATTGACGGGAACAGCATGTCTGCGGTGGTGGAGTTTCCAAGCGGAACCACCATGGCCGTCACCACGGACGCGGTAGTGCGCATCGAAGAGGCGGCGCGTCGCCTTCAGGATAAACTAACGACGGCCACGGGAGAGCCGTTGCTTCACAATGTGTTCTCCCTGACAGGGGCCCACCTGGACGAGCGCGGCCAGATCAACCTGGGAACCCATTTCGGCACGGTGCGCGTCGAACTGCTGGATTCGGTAGCCCGGGGCATTCATATCACGAAAATGATGGCCGAGTGGGAAAAGGAAGTCGGAGCGTTGAACGGCGCCATTGCATTTACTATACGCGGCGATGAGACCACCAGCCCGCCTGGCAGGCCCGTGGACATCTGGATGAAAGGCAATGACCTGGACCAACTCGCCGCGGCCGCCAGTGAGTTGAAAGAAAAACTGGGCACCTACGACGGCGTGTACCAGATAAAAGATGATTTCCGAATCGGCAAGAAGGAAATCAACCTGCGGCTGAAACCGGAAGCCCGCGCCCTGGGCCTTCACGCCTATGACCTGGCGAAACATATCTTTACCGGGTACTTTGGCGAGGAGCTGATGCGCGTGCAGCGGGGCGACAACAACCTCCGAATACGCCTCAGGTACCCGGAAGACGAACGCACCCAGGTGTCGGAATTGGAAAAGATACGGATACCCGTGTCCATGCCGCACCAAGGAGTATTCACGGCAACAGCCATGAATGAGGCCAAAATGAAGGCCGGCGGCGCCGGGTTGCCGACATTGCCGCCCAAGGTGCAGGAGGTGCCGCTCACCTCCGTTGCCGACCTGGAATATAAGGCCGGTGTTAGCTCCATACAACGCACCAACGGGCAGCGACGCGTAGCCGTGTCCGCTGAAATGGACACCTCCCAGGCGAATTCAAACGAGATTGTGGCGGAATTGAAGTCGGGCTTTTTGCAGTCACTGGTACACAAGTATCCCGGGTTGACCCTGTCCTTTGAAGGGGAGCAGCAGGATTTTCGTGAGGCCCTGGATTACCTTAAGATAGGCTATCCCCTTGCGCTGATGGGTATTTTCGTTCTCGTGGCCGCCTCATTCCGGTCTTATATACAAACGATAGTTGTCATGGTGGCCGTGCCCTTCGGCTCCGCCGCCGCCCTTTTCGGGCATTGGCTTTTCGGGTATGACATCAGCATCATGAGCATCCTGGGTCTTGTGGCCCTTTCGGGCGTGGTGGTCAACGATTCGATCGTTCTCGTGGATTGCGTCAACACCTACGTGGCCAATGGAGAGAATTTCTTTGAGGCCGTCGGCCGGGCCGGGGTAAGGCGGTTCCGCGCCATATTCCTTACCACCATCACCACGGTGGGCGGGCTGGGTCCCTTAATGCTGGAACAGGATTCCCAGGCGCAGATGCTGATCCCCATGGCGCTGTCCATGAGCGCCGGTGTCGGTTTTTCCATGATTGTTTCTTTGTTGATTACCCCCTGTACTTTATGTATTATTAACGATGGACGCCGCGCCATGTACTGGCTGATCCATGGTCAATGGCCGACACCCGAAGAGGTCGAGCCCGCGCGGTATCGGGACCTAATCGAGTAGTAATTTCAACAGGGCATTTCGCAGGCATATTATGCGTTTTCTTGGGCCGGGAAAACTTCTCTCCGAGAAGAAATATTTCCATTGTCTTGACACGGGCATTCTAGTTCTCATTCTGCTTGCTTTCGCGTCCGGAACGGGCGCGGAGACCGGTTCGCTGGACCTTGTTGATTTGCCCTCCCTGGGCGGGCCGCCGCCAGGCGATATCAGCACGCTGGATTATTCCAGGGAAATGCGCACCATTGCGGGGGACGCCGGCGAAGATCTGGAAGAGATTCCCGCAATGCAGCCCGGTGCGGAAGAGCAAGAGGCGGCAGCTCCCGAAGTCTACGAAGGGCAATCCGTCCCCCCGGAAATGTCAACGAATACGGCGCCGTTGCGGCCGTCCGCCTTCCTGCTTGATCTGGTTGGCGCGCAACGCCGCGCCCTGGCGCAAAACCCGTCGCTTACAGCGGGCGCCGAACGGGTGGAACAGGCCCGCCAGATGGTGGTTAAAGCGAGGTCGCTCTATTTTCCCCAGATCGATGTGTCCTACCGGTATACCTTTACCTGGTTGCCATCCGACTATGTCGACCCCATTGACGAATTTCTCGATGACACGGAGGATGTCATTTCCACGCTGCGCCATGAACTGTACATGTACTATGTGACCACCTCGTCGTTTACGCTCAACGACCGGCGTACGATGCGCAATTATTTGAATGATGCGGAGGATTTGGTGGACACGGCCCGGGGGTATATCGAAAGCCCCCAGGAAAACGCCACAGCCAACCTGACTGCGGGCTGGCTGCTGTTCGACGGGTTCGCCCGGGAATTCCTCAATGCCATGGCCAAGCACGGTTACGGTGAGGCGAAAGCCGCCTACCGTGACGGCCAGCGGATACTGCTGGACGCCATAGCGCAGGCCTATTACGGGGGCCAGTACGCGCGGGAGCAGATTGCCATTGCCGAGTCCGCCATCACGTTCTTTGAACGCCTGGTCAAAGAAGCCGAGGCGCGCCGGGCTATCGGCCGCGGACCCACCAGCCATGTGCTTAATTTTCAGACGGCCCTGTATGCGGCCAAGGGCAATTTACTTCGCGCGCGGCGGGAATACGAACTGGCGCGCATTGCCTTGTCCGTATTACTGGGGTATAAGGAGGGGTACCTTCCCGACACGGTGCAATTGGCGGGGCTGGAATCTGAAACCCCCGAAACGATGCAGCTGCCCGAATCGGATGCCATGCTGGCTTTGGCTTACGCCTATCGGCCGGACCTGGAACAACGGGAGCTGGGCGTGAAGCGGGCGCGTGCGGCCGTGCGTCGGGAATATGCCCGTTTTGCCCCCCAAATCGCCGCGTTCGCCTCGGCTTCGACCCTGAATATCAACGATACCAGTTTTGATGCGGACCGCATTATGACCACGGTCGGTATTAACGCGTCCATGACCCTGTTTTCGGGCGGACGACGTCGGGCCGAATTGATCGAGGCCAAGCACGCGCGCCGTGAATCCGAATGGCATCTCGTGGAAACGGAGCGGAGAATGGCGGGCGAAGTGAACCGTGCGCTGTTGGACCTCAAAATGGCCCAGGAAGCCCTGACTCTGAATCGCAACGCCGCGGAGTGCGTGCAGAAAAATCGCGACCTTGTAGAAAAGGAATATCGGGCGGGCAAGGCCATGCTGGTACAGTTGAATCAGGCCCAGAACGACTACATGCAGGCCGCGGGCATGCTGGCCCAGGCCCGGGTGGCGGTGCAACGCAGCTGGCAGGCGCTTCACCATGCCACCGGCGTCAGCCTCGCCCTGCTTACTGGAGAGCCGTCCGAAGTCTTGGACAAAATACAAAAGACAACCGCGCCCATCTCCGGCGTGGACAAGGAGAAAAACAATGAATAAAGCATCGTCGACGGATATTATGGATTTCCTGTTTGACCTGTTTGATTTGCTGAACTTCATTATCGAAGTCTTCCGCAACCTGGGTGAATTGTTCAACAGACAATAGGGAACCCGCACGCTCAGCTTTCCAACATTTCCGGTGGAACTGAAAAGATATTCTTATAAACTTAAAGGGAGACCCTGATATGTCTCACAAAGCGCTTACAGCGGTATTGGCCGGCGTCCTGTCCTTTCTGGCCATGGGCATCCTGGTGGGCTGTCCGCCCAACGCCTATCATGTGTTGACGCTCATGGTGACGCCGATAGAAGGCGGCACCATAACATTGGATCCCGACAAAGCGGTCTATTTCGCGGGCGAGGAGGTATACCTGGAAGCGGTTCCCAATGACGGCTACGCGTTCCAGCGCTGGGTGGGCACCGGTATCAATACCACCATCAACCCAACCAAGAAGCGGGTATATGCTGATGAAACCATCGTGGCGGAATTTTCCACAACATCAAGCGTTACGGAGGGAGAAGGAGAGCCGGAAGGGGAGGGTGAAATTGTCAAGAATGGCAATTTTGAGGGCGGAGCGCAGGACTGGACCCAAGTATCGCTCACCGGCATGGATATGATATGCGACATCGACGCCTGCACCGGGATTGACGGTATCAGTTCCTCTGATGGAACCCAATGGGCCTGGTTCGGAAACAGCGCCACGTACAATTACGAATCCGCCACGCTCTTCCAGGAAATTACAATGCCGATACAGGAGGAGGCCTATCTCAAGTTTTATCTCGCGATGCCCAGGTCTGACATGCCTTTTACCTTTCAAGTGCTTTTCAACGGCACGCCCCTCCTCGAATTGACCGAAGAGGACGCGCTTCTTTTCAGCACGTACCAGCCGGTAAGCGTGGACATCAGTGATTTTGCCGACAGCCGCACCGTGGTGCTTACATTTTACTATTACAGCATGGGCGTGTTAGGCGAAGAATCCGCCGTGTTCTTGGATGGCGTGGTTATCGAATAATAGGAGAACCGAACCGCAGCGGGCCCGGATACCTTCCCGGGACGCCCGGTTTGGAAGACGGGACGCACTTATGCAAGCAGAAGACAGGGTCATTCATTTTTGCCTGGAGCTCATTCACCGGCCTGCGCCGTTGAAACGCCAGAACCTGCAGAAACTCTACTACGATCTGTCGCAAACCCGCGCCGCTTATGACAATATCGACCTGAACGACGCGGTTCAGGCCAAATTTCACTCGCAGCGGGGAAAGGCGCAGTCCCTGCTTGTCTTCCTGCCCGACCGGGAACTCATGGTGGAGGAGTGGGCGGATATCCCGCAGAGTACCTTCGCGGAAAAAATCCGCACCGCCTGCCCCATGATCATGGAGGCGCGGTCCGTGTCGCAGGTGGTTGTGCACAGCGTCACCGTGCGGTCTACCTTTGCCCTGACCCATTACGACGACGCGCGTGTGTTTCTGCTGGACAACGCCTGCCACCTGGCGGGCAAGGTCAATCCGTTTTTTCAGCGCCCCATCGCCACAGGGGGCCTGCGCTTCGTCTTCCCGGAAACCAACGAGCATGCCGGGGTGCTGCATCTCAACATCGAATCCTTCCGCCACAGCAACAACGAGGTGTTTGTCGAGGTGAAGGGTATATTCGGGCGGCAGCCCGTGACCCCCGACACCCTGGATGTGGTTATTACAAGCCTGCAGCAGACGCGGCAATTCATTACGGACCGGGTCTATCCCTTCCTGCAACAATTTGATGTTCCCGCCGGAATAGTCTGAAAATGGAGGCGGTAATCCGGTGCTGGCCTTCCCTGGCGCGCGGAATGATTGCCCGGGAGCTTTACGGCCATAGCGCGGAACATGGCGGCCGTTGCGTCTATGAGGGCATGTGGGTCGGCCCCGACACTTCCATACCCAACCGGGACGGAGTGCGTCTTGACATCCTGGCGGCGCTCGCCCACCTTCGCGCACCGGTCGTCAGCTGGCCGGGCGGTGGTTTCGCCGACGGGTATCATTGGCGTGACGGCATCGGACCCGCGGCCAAACGCCCTCAGACCGTAAACTTATCGGGGCGGCAAACCGATCCTAACATGTTCGGGACCGATGAGTTCATGCGTTTTTGCGAACAGGTGGGCGCGGCCCCTTATATCACCGTGAACGCGGGATCGGGCACTCCCCGCGAGGCCCGGGAATGGCTTGAGTATTGCCGCTTTCCGGGAGACTCGTCCTTGACCCGCATGCGGGCGCGCCACGGCAGGGCCCAACCGTATTTGGCGCCCTACTGGGGGGTGGGCGGTCTGTCTCCGGAAGACAGCGGGCATCTGTGCGCCGGCGCCTATGCGGAATGCTTCACCCGCTTTGCCGCACCCATACGCGCCCTGGCGCCCGACATCAAATTATTCGCGTGCGGCGCCGTGCCGGATGGCCGGGATCCACGCCTCAATGACTGGAACCATGATCTGTGCCGGCAATTGAGGCATGTTCCTTTCATGGATTATTTAAGCCTGCGCCGACACTTTACGCGGGGCGGCGCGGTGGACTTTTCCGACAATGAATACTATGGCCTCTTCGCGGATGTGCTGGATTTTGAGCGGAACCTGCAGGGGGCGGACGCCTTGCTGCACTACTACTTTCCGGATAAAAAGGTGCATATCGCCGTGAACGAATGGGGCATGCGGCATCCGGAAGCGGTGATCGACAACGGCATGGAACAGCCGAACACCCTTCGGGATGCCTTGCTGGCCGCATCGGTATTGCACCTGTTCAACCGCTGGTGTCGCCGTGTCACCATGGCCAAGCTCTCCCAGGCGGTCAATGTCCTGCAGTGCCTGGCGGTGACCGGCGGCGACAAATTGTTTCTGACCCCGACGTATCATGTGTTTGACATGATGCGGCCCCACCAGGATGCCGCCCTCCTGTTGACGGAAACGGATTCTCCCGCGTTCAAAGCCTTTTCCCCGGGCGCTTCCGCCGCCCGTGAACTTCCCTGCCTGGACGTCTGCGCCTCCCTGTCCGGGAAGAAGATGCTGTTGACCGTGGTCAACAAATCCCGGGAGCATGCGATTGAAACGCGGATTGCACTGCGTGAGGCCGCGGCCGCCTCGGTTTCGGGAAGAGTGCTCCATGCTGCCGCCCCGGAAGAGGTGAACAGTTTTGATGCGCCATCGCGCGTGGTTCCGCGCCGGGTGCGGCTGGAGTCGCGCCAGGACGGGCTGTTCCATGTGTTCCCGCCCCATTCGTTTACCGCTCTGAGCATTACGCTGGAATCCTGAAGCCATGCGTGCCCCGCGCATATCCGTCATCCTGCCGGTTTTCAACGCGGAACAGACATTGGATGCGGCTGTGGAATCGATCGTTACCCAATCCATGGAGGATTGGGAACTGATCGCCGTGGATGACGGGTCCACGGATGCCTCCCTCTCCATCTTGAGAGCGTATGAAACGCGGGATGCGCGCATACGGGTGATCGCGTCGGCACATGGGGGCATTGTTGCCGCGCTGCAGCGGGGTTGTGCCGAAGCGCGGGGTGACCTGCTTGCGCGCATGGACGCCGATGATATCTCCCTGCCTGCGCGGCTTTCCGCCCAGGCGGACCTTTTTGACCACACGCCCGGCCTTGCGCTGTGCGGCGCCCGAATCCAGACACATGGGTCCGCGCCGGGCATGGGAAGACGGCGGTACGATGTGTGGATAAACAGTCTTGTGCGCCATGAGGACATCGCTCGGGAGTTGTTTGTGGAATGCCCCCTGCCGCATCCCACCTTTATGATGCCTCGTTGTGTTTATGAGCGCCTGGGCGGCTACCGGGACGTGGGATGGCCGGAGGATTATGACCTTGTCCTGCGGGCCTGGCAGGCCGGGGGCCGTTTCGCAAAACCGGAAGCCGTGCTGTTGCACTGGCGGGAACGCCCCGGACGTTTGTCCATGAACGATCCCCGGTACGCACCGGAAGCCTTCCGCCGTCTTAAACGGCACGTTCTCTTTCAGACCTGCCTACAGGACGAGCGCCGCGCCTTCATACAATGGGGCGCGGGAGAGGTGGGAAAACGTTGGCTTCGGGAATGGCCCGTGCCGCCTGTCGCGGTGGTGGACATTCACCCGAGAAAGATCGGGCGCTCCATCCACGGCGTCAAGGTCATTGTTCGGGAAGCGTTGCCGCCCCCGGGCTCCTGTTTCATCCTGGTGGCTGTCGGCGCGCGCGGCGCGCGAGATGAGATCCGGGAATACCTCGAACCCCGCGGTTACCGGGAAATGGAAGATTACCTTTTCATTGCATAACCGACGGTCTGGATTGCACCTGGACCGTCAGGCGTTGGTGCGGATTTCCATTTGGCTCAGTTTGGCGAAGGTTTTTACACGTTTCGCGAAATGACCGCAGAAGAGCGTCGGGTGCGGGCCCGGGTAAATTGTGCAGATATCCTCCACGCCGCGCATTTCCACCAGCACGCGGGTGGCGCAGCCACCCGTGGGCGGGCACTGGGGTGAGGAAAGAACCCTGCCCTCCCAGGCATGCAGCAGCGGGCCGTCCGCCTGGTATTTGAACAATGTGACCGGCTCATCAGGCGGCCATTGCACATCCAGGGCGGGCGTCTTGGGCATCTGGTGGAAGAAGGGACGAAAATCATAGGTTGCAGGCGGCTGGTCCATGCCGTGCAAGTGGGGCGTGCAGGTGCAGTGGGACGCGAAGTAATGATTTTCCACCGTATCGAATTCCGGGTTGTGCTGGAAACCCGGCCGGTCGAAAAGACTGGTTCCCAGCATCAGGGACAGGGTTGCGTTCAGGTCATTCTCGCAACCGCATGGGACCAGGGCGCCATTGTTGGTCGCGAAACTGAGGCAGGGTTTGCGGTGTTTCAGAAACAGGCATTCGATGGTGATGGCGTCGGCCTCCTGCCGCCTCATGAGTTCCTTCACCGCCGCATGGGCCCGGGCGGCGTCCATAAAGGACTGGTCGCTCAGGTCGATAGTGTTTTGAGCGCCGGCGCGGAAGGCCGCGGCCGCTTCGCGCAGGACGTCATCTTCCTCCAGGGAATCGTACAAATCGTTGAAGTGTGATGCGGGCACGGCATGAACGGCCGTCTTGAAAAAGGGTTCCACATCATCCTGCTCCTGGTCGATTTTGCCGGAAACACGCAGCACCCGGCTTTGCGCCATGAGCGTGCGTGCGTGCACGGCGCGCAGCCCGTTTTCCAAGGCTTCAAAGTGTTCAATGGAATGAATGTACTGGATGCGCGGGTCCGTGCGGAACCGTTCCGGCGGCAACTGGTGGCTCGCGCCCAGCGGGTGGTACAGGATGACCGGCCCGGGAAAAGCGTCCAGGATGGGCAGGATTTTGGCGCTGAAGCTGTTCCAGAAGTTGAAAAGCAGCAGGGCGTCCGGTGGGTTGCTTTGCATTTCTTCGGCGAAAGCGGCGATGGCCGCGTCGGTATAGATCGGGGCGTCGTCAAGGGCCAGTTCCAGGTTAAGTCCGCGCCCGATGCGTTCCAGTGCTGTCAGGAACGAAGCCTGCTGTTCTTCCGGCTTGAACTGGTTGCCCGGCCAGGTAAACCATTGGTGCGCCGCCCAGGAGTCCTCGCAGTTGCCGCTGAGCACGACATCGGCCGGCGGATAGAAAAATGCGCCCCGGATCCGGGCCGCTTTCCTGGGGCGGTGGGCTGCTGAGGCTAACGCGGCGCCCGGTATTCCTTGGGCAAATCCCGGCCACGCGCCCAGCATGGTAAGTAAAGCGCCTGATTTCAGAAATCCGCGACGGCTGCAGTCTGAGCTCATGTTTCATCTCCTTGTGCGGGACCTTTCATTGCCCCGGTTACGCGTCCGGCAGGGTTTCGCGCAGGACGCGGATGACGTTTTCGCCCATGATCTTCGCAATATCGTCTTCGTCAAGGCCATGTTTCAAAAGCGCGTCGGTGACCAGGACCGTGCCGGAAGCGTCAAAGGGCGTGATTACCATGCCGTCCCAGTCCGATCCCAGCGCGACGTGATCCGGGCCGACCAGGTCCACGGCGTAAACAAGCGTCTTGAGCAACGCCTTCATGGAACAGGAACCGATGGCCCAGGGGAAAAAGCCAATGCCGATGACACCACCTTTTGCGGCAATGCCGCGGGCATGCGCATCGGTGATATTGCGTTCATTATCATGGGCGCCTTTAAGCCCGGTATGGGAGAGGATCGGCGGGCGCGTGCAGCAGGCAAGCAGGTCGTCCAGGAGCCTTGCCGACCCATGGGCGAAATCGACCAGCATGTTCTTTTCTTCCATGCGTTTTAACACGGCTTCGCCAAAAGGAGTAAGCCCGCTGCGATGTTTGCCGTGAGCACAGCCGCCCAGGTTATTGTCGGCCAGATGCACGAGGCCCGCTGTGCGCACCCCGGCATCGTAAAAAATATCCAGGGTTTCCACACGGCCTTCAAGGCTATGCAGTCCCTCCACCCCCAGGACACCTGCCGTCAACAAGGGGTTTGTGCGCCGCTCGTTTAAAAAAATGTCAAGCTGTGCCGTCGTTCTGATAAGGCGGAACATTCCCGCGGAGCGGGCCTCCATATCCCGAAGCAGGCTGGCGCCGTACAATACCCGTTCGCAGGAGCTTTTTCTTGTTTTCGCGGGCCAGTGTTCCGCCGCCAGCAGCGGCGTCATCGCGTCCGTATCCAGGGGCAGCCAGGGAATGCCCGCGCGCACCGGCGCCACTGTGGGTAAGGAGAAAAATTGAAGGGCCACATTCCCCTCACGCATGCGGGGAATGTCGACATGTCCCCTGCGGCTGCGTGCCAGCAGGTCGCGGTTGGAAAGCAGGGCGTCGCAATGGAGATCCGCCACGGTCAGTGTCGCGTGAAGGCGTTTCGCCTCTTCGGATGCCCGGTAGGGTTTCCTCAGGCGGGTGCGGTTCACCATGCGCAGCCACAGGTAGGCCATGGGCGAGAAATGGGCTTTCCTGTACGTGAAGCCCGTGGCAGGCGCCAGGCTATCATTGCTGTTCGTATACCCTATTGACACCGCGCACCCTTTCTTCCGTAGCTCCCAAGCGAACCATCAGTATACGAGGCACCTCATGGAATTCGCAACTATTGCAAATTTGGTTTCGTTTAGGCAAAAGAAATTTCATTCAGGCGTTTTTACCAAGGAAATTTCTGGGAATCCCGTGTCTGGGTGATACTGGGAAAATTTGCCTTATTCTTGCGCTATAGAACTTGGGGTACCTATGTGGAAAGGTAAGAAAGGACCCCAAGGACAGAAAAGGATTTTGTTACTTGGCCGAAAGAGATGTGTCCTTATGGTCGTTTTCCTGAAACCAATATCTCAAGGGGTGCTTGCCGGACGAACGCTATAGACAACACCTTTCTCCGTGGCAAAGGAAGCGCCATTCTCCGTGATATTTTTGCTTCCCTCGTGTACCGTCACGGGAATGGGCGCATTCACAATGCAGGGCTGTCCATAATCGGAGCGTAAAAGGGCTTCCACCAACCGGCCCGCTTTCCATGTGATATCCACTTCAAAGCCGCCGCGAGCACGCAGGCCTTGCACGGAACCGTTGGGCCAGGCATCTGGAAGAGACGGCAGCAGACGCACCACGCCGTCGTGACTCTGGAGCAGCATTTCCGCGACAGCCGCCGCGCCACCGAAATTGCCATCGATCTGGAACGGCGGATGGTCGTCGAAGAGGTTGGGCATGGTGGATTTTTCCAACAGTGCGCGCAGGTTCTCATGGGCGGCGTTGCCGTCGTGCAAACGCGCGAAGAAATTGATCATCCAGGCGCGGCTCCATCCCGTATGGCCGCCACCGTGGGCCAGCCGTCGTTCCAAGGTAATCCGGGCGGCCCGGGACAGTTCCGGTGTCGCTTCAGGCGTGATGGCCTCGCCCGGATGCAGCGCATACAGATGCGACATATGCCGGTGCCCCGGTTCGGGTTCGTCATAATCTTCCAGCAGCCATTCCTGAAGTTGGCCGTGCTTTCCAATTTTATTCGGCGCCAACCGTTCGCGCGCTTCCTTCATGCTTTCCACGTCGGGATCCTGAATCCCGAGAATCTCAGCCGCGTGGATGCAGTTGGTGAAGAGGTCCCGGATGATCTGGACATCCATAGCCGGTCCGAGACACACGCGGGCTGTCTGCCCGTCCGCTGTGCGGTAACTGTTCTCCGGGCTGTTGGACGGCCCCGTTACCAGGAAACCGGTTTTGGGGTCTTCCACCAGAAAATCGAGATAGAACAGGGCGGATTCGCGCATAATCGGGTACGCCCATTCCAGATAATCGCGCTCGGGGAAGAAGGCGTAGTGTTCCCAAAGGTGCCTGCACAGCCAACCGCCCGCCGCGCTAAACGCGCCCCAGCTCGGGTGTTCGCCGGGCGAGGTGAAGCCCCAGATGTTGGAGATGGTATGCACCGCCCACCCCCTTGCCCCGTAGTGCACCGAGGCCGTCTTCCGCCCGGGCACGCGCAGGGAGTCAATAAATTCGAGGAAGGGCTTATGGCATTCATGGAGGTTGGTGACTTCCGCGGGCCAGTAGTTCATCTGGTCGTTGATGTTATGGTGATAATCAGCGTTCCACGGCGCCTGCATGTGATCGCACCAGATGCCCTGCAGGTTGGCGGGAAGCGTGCCGGGACGGGAGCTGGCAAGAAGCAAGTAGCGTCCGTATTGGAAATAAAGCGCCATGAGCCCCGGGTCCTTTTCGCCACGGCGCAGGGCGCGCAGTCGCTCGTCAACGGGAACAGCGCTATGGTCGGGACCTTCCAGTACAAGAGATATGCGGTTCATAAAGGAGCCATGCTCGTTGACATGGGCTTCTCGCAGGGCCGCATAGGGTTTGGCGGCGGCTGCATCGAGTTCACCAATACACCGCATCGCCGGGTCCGCGTGGCGGAAACTGGTGGCGGCGCTTAACAGGAGCGTAACCGTGTGCGCTCCGCGCATCTGAAGCCTGTTCCCGGAAAAGGAAAGCTGCCCGTCCGTTTCGGAAACGGCGAGTGCCGCGGCATAGCGCAGCCCGCCATTCGGAGCGGTGGCGCCTTGCAGTATAAGTTTGCTACCCTCCGCAACGGCCCTGACAGGCGCAATGCTTTCCTCCGTGTCAGCAAAGGGCTCCAGTCGGCCGTCATTTTTCCAACGGTGGCTGCCGCTTTTCGGATCCCGTTCCAATACCGCCTCAAAGTCCAGTGTGCCGGGGCCTGCAGCCGTCATGCGGATGACCATTACCCCGTCGGGGGCGCTGATGAAATATTCCCGTTCATAGGCGGTCTCTCCCTGGGTATAGTTAACGCGCGACACGCCCGTGGACAAGTCCAGGGATCGGCGATAGTCGGTAACCGTGTCATCTGAGGCGAAAAACAGGCGCAGGTCGCCCAGCGCTTGATACGAACCGTAGGGGTCATAGGCGCCGTTGCCCAGTCCTGAGCCCGCGCCTTTGCATACCAGCTTCGCGTTCGCCAGGCGCTCGGCTTCCTCGACCTTGCCCGCGAACAGCAGTCGCCGGATTTCGGGCAGTGCCTCCAGCGCTTCGGGGTTGTCCGCCTCCTGCGGGCCGCCTGACCAGAGGCTGTCCTCATTCAGGGCCACCCGTTCCTGTTTTACCCCGCCAAAGACCATGCCACCAATACGGCCGTTGCCAAGGGGCAGGGCTTTTATCCAGGCGTCCGCCGGAGCATTGAATAGTAAGGTCATCTCCCCCGGTCCCGTTGCGCAGAAAATGCCTGAAAGCATCAACACTCCCAAAACGCTTAGCGTGCTCATGGTGAAACTCCCTTGTTAAGGATTGACTCGATGGAACTATCATAGCAGATAGGGGTTGCCTCGTACGTTGTGGATGGAACCGGTTGACAGAAAAAATGTCGTATGGATATTTCTTTTTGCTTGTTTTGTCCGGTTCGTGATACATTCCAACTATTGTGTCCGTGGTAGTTGCCCTGGCCTGTATCTTCACAAGAATAGCGGGAGATTTTACCGATGTTTCATCAGACACGCAGGCAGTTTCTGACCCTGTGCGCGACGGGGGTATGCGGTGCGCGCCTGGCCTTTGGCCAGCAGGCGGACGCAGGATTTACTTTTGCCGTGCTTAATGATTGCCACATCAAAGATGTCCCGAGTGTGGCCATACTGGACCGGGCCATCGCCCAGATTAACGCCGATGTCCGCGTAAAGGCGGTCATTGTGGCGGGTGATGTGGCGACAGCCGGCGCGCGTGAGGAATTGGATCAGACCAAGGCAGCCCTGGCTAAACTTCAGCGGCCCTGGCATATTTTGCCGGGCAACCATGATGTTTTTATGCGCGACGAGGACATTTATGCCAACTATACAGCCGTATTCGGTCCGGTTCATTGGGTGCATGAATATCACGGCTGGACTTTTATCGGGTTTAATTCCTGCGACGGGGTTAAAAGCGATGTCTCCGTGGCTGACACGGAACTGGCCTGGCTGCGTGAGCAGGCCGCGCTTGTTCCGCCGGAAACGCCCATAGCCCTGTTTTGTCATCATCCCCTGAATCCGAATACGGCGAGTTATCGCATCCTCAATGCCGACACGGTATTGGACGTCTTCAAAGGGAAAATGCTTCGCCTGGCCGCAGCCGGACACTGGCACGGGAATCAGGTGGAGGAACAGGGGGGCGTTCTGTTCGCCACCACGGCGTGCTGCTCTTCCACACGCGGCAACTTCGACAAAACCGAGGCGCGCGGTTACCGCCTGTTCCACATGAAAGGGGATAGAGTGGAAACGGAATTTGTGGAAGTGCCGCTTGAGGCGAAGAAAGGATAGAAGGTCTATCGGACGGATCAGACCGATCAGACCGATCGGACAGAACCTTACTCTCGTCCCGGCGTTTTATTCCCAGTCTCAATCCAGTGCAGCAGGGCCTCCACGTTGATGGCGCTTTCCCACGGGCGGCAGCGGGTGCCTGCGGGCTGATGGTCCCGATAATATTCCGCCCAGGCGCCCGTGTCATCCGCAAGTTCAAGGGTCTTGTCATAGAGGTCCCGGGCCATGGGATGGCTGAGTTCAGTGAGGGCATACAGCAGCAATCCGTAATCATAGCCTACCGCTACGTTGCCATCGGGCCGCGAGGGAAGTTTTCCGGTGTTTTTGTATCCCGTCACGATGGCTTCCACTTCGGGCCGAAGATCTTCTGCGGCAGGCAGTGAAGCATGGAAATACAGGGGTGTCAGGCTAACAGATTGCAGCAGGAACACTTCGGTTAGTGCGGCCGGCAGCGGCTCTTCATTCAAACAGGAAAGGCACACATAACGGCCGTTATTCGTGCGCAGGGTCCATTCGACGCTCATGCATCGTTCACAGACGCCATGTCGTGTGCGGGGCATGGGCGCTGCCGACCCCCGTGCGGGATTGTTTGTAATCAACCTGCTGTCTTTCAGGAAATTGTCGCGAAAGGCATTGCGTACAAGGCTTACCGTTTCTCGCGCCCGCGCCACACGAACTGCATCCCACAGGTTCATTTCCTCAATAAAGTCAAGCAGCAGTGCACCGCTTTCAATAAAGAGCAGGGTGGCTTCGGCAGAGCCATCGTTCAACGCGGACCGGGGCAGAATACCCCCGGCGACGTAGGTCTCATCCCCGTTGAAAGGCAGCATGTTCTTGACGAGATAACGCTGCTGCACCTCCCACGCCCATTCGAGCATGGGCAGTATCTCCCGGACAAACGCCTTGTCCCCCGTGCGCTGCAGATAGTCGAAGGCCTGCAAGGTGATGTAGCCGGTAATTTCCACATCGTCATTTTCATGGACATGATAGACCCCGGGGAAACCGAAGGCCTGGGCGTTGCGGATTTGACCGCCTCGCTGAAACACTTCCCAGTAAAACCGGAGGATATCGCGCGACATTTCCTCGTGACCTAATGCGACAAGGCCGCGGTGCGTGCCGTACTGGTCGCGCACATAACCGAGATGATAGGGGTAGCCGGCGAGTATGCCGCCTTCCGCCGCCTGCTGCGTTTTTATCATCACCGCCGTATCATCGAGTACCTGCAAGAGTCGTGCGCGCCCGGGCACATCGGCAGGCAGTTCAGCATCGAAGTCACGACCTGAAGCGGTAAAGGTCTCCCATGCCGACAGCGTTTCCCGCAACAACACGCCCGGCGTCGCTGTCAAAACAGCCTCCATGTGCTGAAGGCACGTTTCAAGTTCGGGACCGCCCGTGATATACAGGCATGTTTCACCGGGGTCGCAGGAAAAATACATGCCTGCATCCGTTTTTTCAACGCTGACCGCACCTTTCCATGCAATCTGATTAAAAACAGCGCAGGGCATTGGGTACCGGCCGAAAGGCACCAGCGGTATGCCGATGGGTGTTTCCACCAGGAGCCCGTCCGTGGCGCCGTGCGCCTGCATCTCCGGGGATTCATACGCTGCAAGTCGGAGTTCCGGATCGGGTTTATAGGAAAAAGTAACGGGAGATGTCGCATGGACTACGCGCACCAGGGCGGGCAATGCATCACAAACAAAATCCGTTATCACGGCGACAGGGGCCCCGTCACGACTAACTGTATGCCGCCATACCGCCGTGCCCCATACCCGTTGCGAGATGCAGGACAATCCGTCGCCCTTGAGGTCCATGCGGCCGATAGTGGTGGCGCTGTAGGGCGGGCCGAAGACCTGTATGATGTCCGGACCCTGTTCGTAGACGCACAGGCGGCCATTGCCCAGGCAATGGACCGCGCCGCTGTCATTATCACGACCGGTCCAGGGTCGTTTCTCAGACCAGTGGACTTCGGGGAGGAGTTCGTTCAGTGGTTTGTCCGCAGATTGGGAGAAGGCTGAGGCTGCAACCGAAAAGGCGAGTAGGATGACGCTGATCTTATGCGTGGTGTTACTCATCGGCATATTCCTTCGCTGAAATGTCAACAGGCGGTTCCGTACACTGCCCCTGTGCGGCTGAGTCTGACCACGTCCGACTATGCCGGACTTCCCGGGTGTTTGTCGTCGTAATCACGCGGTTGTGTTTGCTTTCATCCTGTGCACAAGGCTTGTTCTTGTCATGTGATTAAAGATACACTCGTTGTTCAGTGTAATATACAAAGAACTTGTTTTCAATACAGACCTTTCAATCCCAGGAATACCAACTATGCGAACCGCTGCCACAGTTATTTTTATTGCAAATATGCTGCTATCCGCCGCCGCCTTTGATAACGAACCCTATTATCGTGATCTCTATGCCGACACCTGGGTGGCGACGGACGCGCTTGGCCGGACCATGCCGGATCTGGCCGAAGCGGGACCGGTAAAGGACGGGCAGCGCCGCGTGGTGGGTATCTTTTATATCACCTGGCACGCTGATTCCCTGCACGGCATGAAAAGCCCGTTCACCGCGGATGTGAACAAGATATTGGCGCAGGACCCCGCCGCACGGCTGGACGGCGCGCATCCCTTATGGACCGAGGGTTCCTATCATTGGGGCGAACCGGAGATGGGCTATTTTCTCAGCCGCGATCCGTACGTGGTACGCAAAGACATGTCCATGCTGGCCGATGCGGGCGTGGACGTGCTGGTCATGGACGTCACCAACGCCGTGCGCTACTGGGACGAATGGGACGTCGTGTTCTCCACCATGCAGCAGATGAAGGCCGAGGGTAACAAGGTGCCCCAGTTTATCTTCTGGGCCTTCAACGGACCCTGCATCACCGTGGTTCAGGACCTGTATGAACGCATCTACAAAGAAAGAAGATATGAGGATCTCTGGTTTTACTGGGACGGGAAACCGCTATTGCTGTATAACGGAACACCCTCCGTAGACGCCAATCGGGGCGGCATTCAGCATCCCAACCTGCATTACGACGCAGCGGCCAAAACTGACCCGAATCACCCCCATTATAATGATCCCTACTATACGGAAGAGTTTTACGTCGATTATACGCAGGAAGTGAAGGACTTCTTTACGCTGCGCACCATGTGGTGGGGCTATTACGAATGGGCGGGCAAGCGGGCCATCGGCACGGAAGATTACTGGAGTTTCGGCTACGATCTGGGCAATGAAAACGTGAAGGCGATGAAACCTGAAGAATTGCTCTCCCTGCACCAGGGGGTGAAGGAGCAGGCCGCCGTCACTCCTGCGCAACACCCGTCCAGCCTGACCGGGAAATGCTGGACCCGCGAACACGGCGAGCCCGAACTGAATGAATTCGACCTTCCGGTGCCTACCCATGTGCCCTGGCTCGGCAAAACGGTGGAAAATCCGGAAGGCTACGGCATCTATTTTCAACAGCGCTGGGATGAAGCACTTCAGGAAGACCCGCAGTTCCTGTATATCAACGACTGGAACGAATGGACGGCGGGGAAGTACGGCCGTCCACCGGATAACCCCGCTGATTTCATGCGCCGTAAAAGTAATTTCTTCTTTGTGGACCAGTACAATGCGGAATTCAACCGCTGCATCCATCCCATGAAAGGGGGCTATACCGACAATTACTACATGCAGATGGCGCAAAATATCCGCCGCTACAAGGGGGTCCGGCCGGTGCCTGAATCGAGCGGCGTCACCCCCATAACCATTGACGGCGCGTTTGAGGACTGGGCAGCCGTCACGGTCGAATACCGGGACACCGTCGGGGACACGGCCCACCGGGATTACAACGGCTACGGCGGCCTGCATTACACGGACACCTCAGGCCGCAACGACATCATTACCTGCAAGACCGCTGTGGACGATGAAAATGTCCATTTCTATGCCGCCACCCATGAGGCGTTGACCCCCAGCACGGACCCCAACTGGATGCTGCTGCTGATTGATGCGGACAAGGACAACAGCACTGGCTGGTTTGGCTATGATTTTCTGATCAACCAACCGGTGATCAGCGATACCAACACCACCTTGATGCGCTACGCGTCCGACAGCGCTGACGGTCCCTGGGTGGCACAGGGAACCTTGGAATACCGCCGTGGCGAAAAGGAACTCGAGATCGCCGTGCCGCGTGCATTGCTTGCGCTTAATGGTGACGCCCTGACCTTTGACTTCCACTGGTGTGACAACCCCGTTGAACTGAAAGACCCTATCTCCCTCTGCATGCACGGCGACAGTGCGCCCAACCGGCGCTTTAATTACCGGTGTGTGTGGAAGAAATAGGACGATGCCAACCACGGAATTCACGGAAGAACACGGAATATGGGACGTAAGACCTGATGTTTTGTTCCACTTATGATGTTTAACTTCAATACTATACGCTCAGGGGTTTTTCTTGCCTTGAATTATCTCAATATATTGAGTAAAATTACTCAACATATTGAGTAATTTGTAAGGAGGCCTGTCATGTTTCAACGTCCTATCCTGGCTGACTTGCGTCGGCGGATGCTGGAACCCCGGCGGTTCCTGCAAGTGTTGGCTGGGCCACGGCAAACGGGTAAGACGACCCTTGCCCGGCAGTTTATGGCGGATCAGGATTATCCGGTACAGTTTGCGTCCGCAGATGAACCTGCGATCAAGGACGCCTCCTGGTTAGGGCAGCAGTGGGAACAAGCCCGCAGAAAGGCGGGTCCCGGTCCGGCATTTCTGGTTTTGGATGAAATTCAAAAACTTCCCGGCTGGTCGGAGACTGTAAAACGGTTATGGGATGCGGACACGCACGCTGGCCTTGACCTGCGGGTCCTGCTGTTGGGCTCGGCTCCCTGGATGATGCAGCAGGGCTTGAGCGAGAGCCTTACCGGCCGGTTCGAGATATTGCCGGTTAGCCACTGGTCCTTTGCTGAAATGCGGGATGCCTTCGGATGGTCCCTGGAAACCTACCTCTATTACGGGGCTTATCCCGGCGCCGTGCCCCTGGTTGCGGATCCTCCCCGGTGGCAACGCTACATTATGGATGCCCTGGTCGAGACTACGCTCTCCCGGGACGTCTTCCTGATGCATCGCGTGGACAAGCCCGCCTTGATGCGCCGCCTTTTCGCGTTGGCCTGCGCGTATTCGGGGCGTGTCCTCTCTTACCAGAAGATGGTAGGACAGCTCCAGGAAGCGGGCAACACCACTACCCTTGCCCATTACCTTGATCTCCTGGAAAGCGCCGGGTTTGTCAAGGGACTTCAAAAGTTTGCAGGGGACACGGCCCGTCGCCGCGGGTCAAGTCCCAAACTACTCGTCATGAACACGTCCCTTATGACGGCGGCCTCGGGCCTTCGATATGAAGAGGCCCGGGAAGATCCCGCTTGGTGGGGGCGTCTCGTCGAATCTGCCGTTGGGGCTACTCTGGTGAATAGTTGCATTGGAACGGACATTGAAGTCTATTATTGGACTGCCAGGAATCAGGAAGTGGACTTTGTGTTGCGCCGTGGTAAGCGCCTTGCCGGGATTGAAGTAAAAAGCGGTAGCCGCAAAGACAACCTGCCTGGCATGAAACAGTTCGCAAAAGAATTCCCGGTCACCCGGACATGGCTCGTAGGCGCGGACGGCATTCCGTTGGAAGAGTTCTTTGTGACACCGGTTAGTGAATGGCTGGTGTGATGCATTGTGATAGGAAATAAGTGAAACGAAAGTAATACACAATTCCCCGAATTATGGAGGCTCCCAATGAAATCTCTTATTCTGTTAACCGTGATCATGTGCGCAAGTGTAGCCCATGGGGAAGGTGTGGAGACCGTGTGGACCTACGCGCCGCCGTCGGGGTACGTGGATGCTTCGCCGGGGGTGGCGGACCTGAACGGTGACGGGCACCCGGATCTGGTGATTGGTACGACGGCCGGCATGATCATCGCCCTGAGCTCGGACGCGCAGGAACTCTGGCGGCAGGAGATGCGCGGGCCGATTAGTGTGTCGCCCAGCATTGGTGACCTTACAGGCCAGGAAGGGCTCGAAGTGTTGGTGATGAACCGGCAGGGTCAGTTGCGCTGTCTGGCCGGGAGTACCGGAGACCTGGTCTGGGAGACGAGTATCCCGGGACGGCTGCAGTGGGGTGAGACGGTGCTTGCCCTGGGCGATGTCAACGGCGATGGCGCTCTGGAAATCGTGACCGGTGACCAGGACGGCGTGGTGGTCTGCCTGAACGGCGCGGGGGAACTGGTGTGGCAGTACCGGGGGCAGCACGGCATCACGCAGGCGCCCGCCCTGGCCGATCTGACCGGTGACGGCATGATGGAGGTGCTCGTCGGCGGCAATCTGATACCGCTGGTTTGTCTGTCCCATGAGGGGAAGGAACTCTGGAAACTGGACTCGGGTATCGGCGGTAATCCATTGGTATACGACATCACCAAGGACGGCACCCCGGAAATTCTCATCGGCGTGGGGGTTAACCTCACCGTACTTGATGCGAAAGGAGCGGTGGACTGGACCTACCAGATGCAGCGCGAGATGGACGGCGCGTTGACCGTCGCGGATGCCAACGAAGACGGCGAGGTTGAAATCTATCTTGTGGACCTTGCTGGGAAAATGGTCTGCCTGTCTCCTGCCGGTCAATTGCGCTGGGAAGCGGACGTAGAGGAGCGGGTCCGCCGTTCGCCGTCCGTGGGTGACGTAGACGGTGACGGGAAACAGGAGATTCTCGTGGCTGGGTATAGCAACACCGTGCACGTGTTTGAACCGGATGGCCGGCTTGACACGGGCATATCCGCCCCGGGCGGCATCAACAGTACGGCCACGCTGCTTCCCATGATGGACGGTGCGCCTGGTATTGTGTTGACTCCCTCCAATGATGCCATGCGCATGTTCCGTTTTCCCGGCGCAAAATCGGATGCCGTGCTGCTCTGGCCGGAATACCAGTACGATTCCCGACGGAATGGGTATGTGGCCGCAGCGTCTAAAGAACCCGTCGTGCAGGTGACAGTGGACTTTGGGAACCGTTATGTCGGCACAAACCTGATGACGGCATCAGTGGACAATCCCGACGGCCTCAACCTGGAGGTGCGTCTGGAAGCGGTTCGCGACAACGGCGCGCCGTCCCTGGTGACGGCAACCTCCGATGCGCCGTTGGTGGAACTCCACCTGTCTTATACCGTACCCGCCAATCAGGCCGGCAACCTCACATTGAACTGTATAGTCGCTGAGGGGAACCGTGTTGTCGCACGGCGCAGCCACACCGCCTATGTGGTGCCGTTCATGAAGGAACTCGGCGACGCGGAACGTACCCTGAAAGAAACGGATGGCTTGATCGCGACATTAGCGGATAAGGCGGGCCTTGAGGAACGTGCATGTTTCCTGCGCCTGAAGCTGGACGATTTCCGGCCGCGTATCCTGACTGCGGGTGCGGGTACGGAAAGCGAGCACATCGAATTGCGCAATACGCTGCAAACCTATCTGCCGGAACTTTCCCTGTTACGAAGCACGGCCGTGGCCGCCGCGCAAGCGACCGAAGCCGGCAGCACTATTTTCGCCCGTGCCGCCAATCCCTGGGCGCCTTTCGGGGGGCTTGAAGAATTGACGGAAGGGCGCGAGGGCGAAGCCACGCTTGCCGTGGAGGCCTTCGGCGGCGAAACGGAGTCTGCCGCGCTGAATCTTTTCAACCTGGGCAGCCGGGACCGCACGTTCCGGGTAACCCTGGAAGGCCTGAAACAGGGGGATACGGAGGTTCCCGCACGGAATCTGGTTAGCCTGCACGAGGCTGTGGCGGTACCGACGGAAATGCGGGATTTTTCGGAGGATGCCATTCCCTTGTTAAACAGCGCGAACCTGATACAGGTGGGTGCCTGGGATGCGCGCCAGCTGTGGCTGAACATTTCCACCCAAGGCCTGACGCCCGGTGAATGGACCGGCAGCGTACACCTGCGCAGTCTCGATATTGAGCCCGTATCCATTAGTGCGGATATAAAACTGATGGTATGGGCGCCGAAACTGCCCGACACGCAGCCACTTTCCCTGTGCCACTGGGGCTATGTGCACTCTTCCGTGCTCAAGGACTACCCGGATGCGGCGCTGGCGGACCAGGTGCGCAACGGCACCAACGTCTTTGTCGGCCTGTTCTACCCCCGCGCCGAATATAACGAACAGGGTGAACTAATCGATGCTCCGGATTTCACCGACCACGACGCCTATGTCAAGCGGCATGCGCCCCACGGCACGATCCTGTTCTGTGGTTATCAGGGCGCACTCAAAGGGCCCGGCGGGCAGGACTCGGAGGCCTACGCCAAGGCCCATGTTGCCTGGCTGCGTGCGTGGGTGGCCCATCTGAAAGAACTCGGTGTAGACTATGACGGCTACGCCCTCTATCCCGTGGACGAGCCCGGCTTGAGCGACGGGTTAGTGGAACTGTACCTGCGCATGGCGAAATTGGCGCGCGAGGCTGACCCGAATATTCAAATGTACACCGATCCAGTCGCGCGCATCACGGAAGACGAGTTGAGGGAAATGCTGCCCTATGTGGACATCTGGTGCCCGAACCGGAGAGGGCTGATTCTCGACAAGACCAATACCGCCAAACTGGCGATTATCAAGAACTCCGGCGCCACGGTATGGACCTACGAGTGCGACAGCAACGCGAAGCACCAGTCGCCGCTCGGCTACTACCGCGCCCAGGCATGGCTGGCCTGGCATCACGGCATGACGGGCATCGGGTTCTGGTCCTACTGTACCTCGCAGGACGACCCGTGGTTCCTGCCCACGCTGCGACACGATTACCTGATGGTCTATCCCGGCAACGGCGTTGTTTCCAGCAAACGCTGGGAGGCGGTGCGCGACGGCGTGGAAGATTATTCCATGCTGGCCGCGCTGCGGGACCGGGTAAATCAGCCGCCGGCGACCGCAATGCCGGAAGATCTTGAAACCGCCCGCGCGCTGCTCGGCGCGGAAGCCGATGCCGTGGCCCTGTTCTGCGGCATGGATGGCGATGACACGCTCCCCGGCGCTGACGGCCTGGCCGGAGTACGCCGGGTCACGGACGCGCGCTGGGAAAAGATCCGGTCCGTGCGCCAGGAACTGGCCGCGCTGCTGACACGTTTAACACCCTGAGCATCGTTAGGGTTGAAAGCGTGTAACAGCGGTTCTTATGAAACATGCGGTTTACACGAAGAAAAACACCAGGGACAGGGAAGGCTTGTTGCCAAGCCTTCCCATCCTGGAAACCGTGCGCGTGGATATCCTACCCACGGCTCCCGATTGATGGTTTGCCCCGAAGCCTGGCCCCAGGCGGGCTTCAGGCAATACAACCCGTGCCCGGCAGAAAAGTTGTTGGGTGTCTGTGGTGATCAAGGCCTCTCCCATGTCCGTTGCGGTTGGCGCGCTTGCAGTGTATAAACCGCAGCCTCCTGCGAAGCCATCCGTCAATTTCTTCCTGAATCCTATTGTGGCTGTGTTTGAAATATTCAAGCCAGCTGTGAAGCATAGGATTGACTGTGCAGAGAAAGCCTCCTTTCCGTTTCAAAATGCAACGCCCTGTTTTAGTCTGCAACAGGAATTTCAGGCGCCATGCACTTGCCGAAAAGGTCTTCGCGCTTCCCTATTTTCGCTATCTCTTTTAATGACAACAGGATAGGTGGTTTCGACTGAAAATCTGATCTATTGGCACCGGATTTGCGTGGTAAACAGGCGAAGCGCATGTGAAGCCGTCGATAGGCTTCACGGACCTGTTGAAAAAAAACAACAACGTTTGAAAGGAGGAATAGACATGGCAACATTTTACTGGGAACCTTTAGCGGGGCTGGATGCGATCCGCCGCGAGATGGACCGTGTGATGGAACAATTTGAGCCTGCGCGGCGCGGTTATGCCCGTTCGGCGTTCCTGCCGAGCCTTTCGGCGCGCAGTTATCCGCTGATCAACATGAATGAAGACGCGGACAACGTCTATGTGGAGGCGCTCGCGCCCGGCCTGAATCCCGATTCCATCGAGGTGACAGTGTTGCGCGACCAGCTGCGCATCGCCGGCGAGAAGGCGGCCATCAATCCGGACATCAAGCCGGAGGCTTATCACCGCAGCGAGCGCGGCGCGGGCCGGTTTACGCGGGTCATTACCCTGCCCACGGAAGTGGACGGCAACAAGGTTGCCGCCGAGTACAAAAACGGGCTGCTTCTGCTGACGTTGCCGAAGCATGCCGAAGCCAAACCGAAACAAATCGCGGTGAAAGTAGGCTGAGTTGTCCTTCACACCGAATGAAAGGAGGTAGTTACCATGAAAGAAACGACGGTTCCAGCCAATGTTGAAAAGAACGTGCCCGATACGCGCGAAGATACCCGGGTGCTGATCCCCCCGGTGGACATTTTCGAAACGGAGACCGGCCTGGTGGTGGTGGCCGACCTGCCCGGGGTCAACAAGGAAGACATTGAAGTCAATGTGGAGAAAAACATCCTGACCTTGAAGGCGAAGCCGGCGCAGCACCTGAAGGACAACCTGGCGCGGCAGGAGTATGAACTGCTGCCCTTCCACCGCCAGTTTCAGCTGAGCGAGGCGGTGGACCAGTCCGGGATCTCGGCGGAGATGAAGTATGGCGTGCTTACCATTCATCTCCCGAAGGTCAAAGAACAGCAACCCCGCAAGATCGAGGTGTCCGTGGCGCAATAAGCGCCGCGGCCGCAGCGGCACTGTGTTGAGAAAGGAGGTGTTCACTGTGAAAGACCTGATGCCTGTTTCCCTGAGATCGGGTGTTAATGACCTGCGCGACAGGATGACCCGACTGTTCGATGGGTGGCTTCCCGACACGTGGACGGGGAGCCGGGACGAGGGCGTGCTATCCCCCGCGGCGTTCTGGCAGAACCTGACGGGACCCGCGGTGGACATCGTGGACCGCGACGAGGATGTGCTGGTGAAAGCGGAACTGCCCGGCCTGGACAAGGGCGATTTCACCATCGAGGTCGAAAGCGACCGGCTTATCCTGCGCGGTGAAAAGAAGGCCGAGAAGGAACAGAAAGAAGGCACCTGCCTGATCCGCGAAGCCCATTACGGTTCGTTCTACCGGGCCATTCCATTGCCCGCGACCGTGGATCGGGACAAGGCCGAGGCCACCTATAAGCACGGCGTGCTTACGGTGACCTTGCCCAAGACCGCCGACTCGAAAAGCAGGCGGGTGACGGTTAAGGTGTCATGATAGCCCCTGCTTTCCCATAAACATCAACCCTGACGGAGGGCCGGCCGGAAGCGTGCCGGCCCTTTCGCGTTTTCGGCGGGGTCTCATTCCGCGTCCAAGGGCTGTACCGGCTCGGTAAAATACCGGTGAAGTGCTGCGGGAAGCGCGCGCCAGTCCCCGTCCGCAGCCGCAATGCTTAATGAAGTGTCGTCTCCGGCGTAGGTATCCCAGAATAACACATTCTTGCCTGCAAGCCGGCCCTCGGCCGCATCGTAAAGCAGGGCCGCGAAGGCCTTGCCCGTATAGGTGCCCTCGAGTTCCATCTCCAGTTGTTCCCGGGCCTGCCGCACCGCAGCCATGCTCTCAGGGGTGAACAGGGCATATTCGCCGCCGAAGAACTCATCGCGTATGGTGAACCGGGTGTCATCCCACGGGAAGAGCGGGAGCGCGTCGTCCCATTGCTGAAGCATCCTGTTGGCCGCCGTGAACAACCTGCGCGCCCGTTCCAGGCCAGTGTAGGGCGGCGTGGTTACGCGCACCGCCATGACCCGCGTATTCAATCCGGCCGCGCGCAGGCCAAGGGCCAAGCCGATGCAAGTGCCCATGGTTCCAGAGGCGACATAAATCATATCCGGTTCGGGCAACAGGCCCCCGTCCACCTGGCGGCGCAGTTCCAGGGCGGCGTTTACATAGCCGATCGTGCCCAAGGGCGAGGACCCGCCGGAGGGAATAACGTACGGCGGTTTTCCGTCCCGCTTCCAGGCGGCGTGGATGGCATGCGCCGCCGTGCTGGCCGTATCCTTCCACTCGCAGGGGAAGAGATCCGCGCCCGTCTTTAAGTCGGCGAGCAGGTTGGCGCGTACATGGCGGCTGTTGTACTGCGGCCCGAGCACGAGCAGGGCCCTCATATCCAGATCCCGGGCGAACAACGCCGTGGCCAGCGCGTGATTGGAGCCTGCGCCGCCGAAGGTCATCACGGAGCGGTAACCGTTTTGCCGGGCGTGGGCAAGCAGGAATCCGAGTTTGCGGACCTTGTTGCCCCCGTAATAGGGATGTGTTTTGTCGTCACGTTTGACCTGGAAGGAGCGCATGCCGTATGCCCGCGCCAGGGCCTCGTATTCCTCCACGGGCGTGGGCAGCGCCGCCAGGGGCTGATAAGGCAGGCCAAGCAGCATGTCTGAAGGATTCATGGGATTTCCTTTCCGAAGGGATTATTGCAGGCGCTCTACGGTGATGGCGTCCAGAATCGCGACATCCCGGCGGTTGATTGCCAGGAAGAGGCCCTCGGCGCTTTGCAGGCGGAACCACACCGACCAGGTATCGTCCCGTGATTCCTGCCGTTCAATAATTACATCGCGCAGCTCAAGGACGCCCATGGCTTCAAAACGGCTTCCCCGCAGGAAATGGTAGGTCATTTTGAAGCGGGCGGGGGCGGCCGATTTAACGGTAAGGGTGTGAAACACAAAACCGGTGCTGCCGCTGCCCAGAAAGGGTGCGCCGTGGTAGCGCGGGCAGGTGCCGTTTTCCCGGCACCCTTCTACATCGTCAAAGGCGCCGTTCACCGTGCCTATGGCCAGCTGCGGAGTGTTGCCCATGTCAATATCTATTGGAAAAGAAGAGGTGTTGGCATCGGATTGAATGAAGGGAAAACCAACGGCCAGCACCTGGTCGTATAACTGACGCAGCGTGAAGGCCCCTCGGTATCGGAAATCGTCAGGAAGCAGTTTTGGGACTTGCCCGGGATTGTAGTTGCCCGTCCACAGGGGATCACAGGTCATGAACGCGAAACGGGAGGAAACGCTTCCCGAGAACAACTCCCGCGCTGAGAGGATGCGCCCGGCGCCGTCATAGTTTTCGCGGTCATAAAAGAAAACGCCATAGGTGGGATCGAAGAAGTGCCATTGTCCGCCGTAATATACCTCAGCCATGTTATGGGCCTGCATATAGTCAAAATTGTGGACGGCATTGATACGCGCGGGCAGACCCATGCGCCGGCACAGCGCTTCGAAGGCCCGGGCCATGCCGTAACAGTAGGCCTGACCTTCCGCCAGCACCTCGGAGCCCAGGTGCCGGGCGCTGGACTTCAATTTCAGCACCTGCCCCACATAGGAAAGCACAGCAAGCACTTCCCTTTCGCCCGGGTTGGCGACGCATTTGGGAAATATCCGGGCAAGGGCGGCATCGAGAACATCGAGCCTTTCTCCCGGCGGAAGGGCCTTGAAATAGGCGCGTGCACCAGCATCCGTGTCCAGTTCCAGGACAGGGAACCGGGGCGTTGACGCCGGCGCCGGATCGGGAGCAGGCGCCTCCTGTGCGATTTTCGAGTCAGGGGGTTCCTGCCGGCAGCCCGTGGCAAGGGCGGCCATTCCGAGGAGGAAGATAAAAAGGGCAAGATGTGTTGCGGGCTTCATGCTGTGCTTCCCTCTTTCAACGGGTAGTGAACGCCCCGGGCAACCCGACTGTCGGGAGGTGTAGGATGCGGCCACTAGGCCTAAGTGTACCCCGTGCGCATTCTCGTGTCCAAACCCGTTTTTTGGCGTGCCTGGAATAGTTCTTCCTGGAAGGCAATGCGATACTTGAAGTTACAGTATGTCGCGCTGTGTAGGTTCTCTGAAACGCCTGGTGCGGACCGATACGGGTCTTTTATCTGGCGCTTAAAATAAAAATATCAATTCTGTGCAAAGTTGACTCCAGATATGAAAAAAGTGTTATGGTTATGGTGCAGTATGAAGATTGTTATGGAAAGGCGGGGATGTGTCTGGGATGAAATTCCTGTCCCCGTTGCGGTTTTTGTAGGGTATAATTATGATATACGAAAAAAACACTCTTTCGGTGTTATGAATTAACACAAGGGAGAGAGCGAGTTTTCCCCTTCGATGTGGTGCGGGGAGACGTGGTAAGCTGCTGCTACAATAAAACAGAGCGGCACGCGGGAAAAGGATTGGTGCTGTGTATTCAATAAACATATGCGTTGTTGATGACTGCCGGGATGAGGCGACCGTCTTATGTGACGGCCTGCACCTTTTCGGTTATCATACGGTTGCCGCGTATTCCGGTAGTCAGGCACTCGAAATCTGCCGCACAGGAAACGTGCAACTTGTACTGCTGGATATTGGTTTGCCGGATATTGACGGTCATGAGATATGCCGGCAGCTCAAATCCGACCCGCTTACCATGGACATCCCGGTGATTTTTGTGACGGCCCGCGGCTCTTCTGAAGATGTGGCGCTCGGCTATGATCTTGGCGCGGTGGATTATGTAGCCAAGCCCTATAACCTGCCCATCGTCATTGTTCAGGTGGAAGCAGCCCTGCGTACCCGTCAGGATTTTTCGGGTCCTGTGTCGGGGCCGTATGTGCTTACCGACCCGATCTACACGGACCAGTTGACGGGACTGCGCAACCGCAGATTTTTGGTGGAGCGTCTCCAAGAGGAAGCGGAAAAAGCGCATCGCTACCGTTACCCCCTGTCCTGTCTGCTCTTCGATTTTGATGAGAGCGGCGCGGAGGATTCCGATGACGAACGGGACGGCATAAAGGACATGCTGGTGGAGATGGCGATGGCGTTGCGCAGCAGTAGCCGCGCCTTCGATATCCTTGCCCGCTATGACGACACCCAGTTCGCTGCTATTTTGCCCCATACCCACCTGCCCAATGCCATATCCTACGCGAACAAGATTCGACGCGAAATCACGGATGTGCTCAAGGCCGATGTCCGCGCCGATTCCGGCACAGATCTATGCTTTGGCATTGTCACCTGCAACGACGGCAAACGGGCGCCAAGTGCGGAGGAATTGCTCGGCGAAACCATGCGCCTGCTCCTGCTTGCCAAAAGCGGGGCCCCCGACCGCATCAGCGCGCGCATGTTCGCCTCGGCATAGCCCACATGTACACGATCCGGGAAATGGGCCTGTATGGACCGTATTGACCTTATTGACTCCACTGACAAATAGAGGGCGATGTAGTGGGATGCCCGGCTTTTTCCCTGCAAAGGCATTCGACCGCTCTTAATGTTGCGCAATCAGATATCCTGTTGACACTTCCGTCTCTTCGGTCAATACTGTCAATAAGGTTCCCTCTCAAAGCCATCGCCGGGCAGTGCAGACGACGTCGAAGCGTACGCCTTTCGGGAATCGCGTGTTTATTACTTCAAAGCCGAAAAGAGGCATTGCCCCTTTTCCGCCAATACTTTGCCCAATTTCGCATAGGCGAGGTCTTGAACCGCAATGTCCTCATCCATCGCCAATGCTGCCGCCATTCCGGCGCTCTGCCCGAGAATCATAAACACCGGCTCCATGCGGATGGAGCCGTAGGCGGCGTGCGAGGCGGAAAGGCAGACCGGCACCAGCAGGTTGGTGCATTCCTCCCTTTTGGGAACCATGGAACGATAGGAGACGGGATAGGGCTTGGAACACCGGTGTCCGAAACCGCCTTCGTTCCGGACGGTAGTGACTCCTTTTTCCTCGACGACCACACGCTGGCAGAAGTGGGAGTCCATCGGGTATGACGCCAGCCCAACGGAATCTTGTGCTGTCCGTTTTGATTCACAATTCGCCTGGGTCATCACGTACTCGGACACCATGCGGCGGCCTTCTCGCACGTACAACTGATGTGGCCAGTGCCCCGTGTCCTGAAACTCGCGCGGGTCGAGTCCGAATCGATTCACCCTTTCTTGAAGTGCATCGGGAACCCGGGAGTCGTTTGCCAGAAAGTACATGAGCCCCTGCTGATAGGCGACATGGTCCTGAAAGATGTGTTCCCGCATTTTGTAAAGTTGTTGGAAGGGCATGGACAGTCCGCGTCGAGGAGCTGGAAGTTCCGCAAAAGACCCCGGCTCGTAGGTGCCGTCCGGCCAGCGATAATTGCCGCCGATATAATCCGACGAGAAACTTCCCGCGTTGTTGGAATCGCCGTTGCGCATTTGGACCGGCCCGTCGGTCATGGGCGCCACAGTGTAATTGAGTTTCCATTCAATGTCCGGGTCCGCATTAAGAAATCGCGCGAGTAACGCGTAGCGGCCGGGATCATAGCCGGCCGGTTTGGGGAATGGAACGCTTCCTTCCTTGTCCGTAAGGTACATGCGGAAATTGTAGGCCTGCACCTTATAGTCGCCTTCGCCCGGTCGGCCGGGCGGTTCCGAAGCGATTTCAGGCAGCAGACCCGATTCCGGATGGCCCGGTTCCACATAAGGGCTCAGCGGCAACCTGCAGAACTGGTAGGTGTCCTCCCAGGAGACCTGTTGCCACTGGCCTGCCAAAGATTCGCCGTATGCGCCTGCGGGTTCCCGTCCGACACGGTACGAGACACCGGCTGCCGCCATCAGATCGCCTTCATAGGTGGCGTCTATGAAGACCGCAGCATCGAAGGTTTCTCCTGTTTCCATGGTGGCGGATACCAAGCGGCCCTCTTCGACGGTCACCGATTCCAGGCAGCGTTCAAAGAGGACGGTAACACCGGCCTCCTCCAGCATATCCAGAAACAGCGCCTCGGCTTCCGAGGGGCGAAAGTCTTTGATGGCGCCGATTCGGGTATAGAACTCGCGGGCCAATCCGCCGATGGTTTCCTGATCGCCTGTATCGGTGGCGGTCAATCCGCCCGAGGTCAATCCGCCGACGTGCCGATTGAAAGACAGCAAGACAGCCTTCTTATCCATCCGCGAGGCCTCAACGGCGGCCGTCACCCCGGCCGGTGTGCCGCCGTAGACCAACACATCGCACGCGATAGGCTTCGGTTCTCCTGGCACTACGCGTCGATAGTAGCGCAGGCTGGATGGGTCCGCGTTCGCATCACACCACCCGGACTGTGCGGTGATGCTAAAACTTGTTGCAAGCGCAAAAATAAACCACAGTATTCTTTTGATTCCCGGCATCCTGCGTTCCTTTTTGTTTCGAAACCTGAAAACTAAAAAATAGTTGAAAAGTTCAACCGCATGGATTATAATTCCCTACCACACGATAGGGATTTTTTATCTCCATAATCGGCCCGGTGTTAGTTTTTTCATTTAGATAAAACGGGCAAGGATGATTATTTTTTGTTGACTTGGTATTGCGTATTGTTAACAAGAAAGGAGGCAAAGACAACTTTTTGAGGATTTATTGTGCAGGACAAGTCTATGTTACAAGAAACAGAAAGGATTTTTTCCAATGAAACGTAATGGTTTTACGCTGATTGAACTGTTGGTAGTAATCGCCATAATAGGCATTCTGGCCGCCATCCTGTTGCCGGCCCTGGCGCGCGCCCGTGAGGCGGCCCGCCGGAAGTCCTGTCAAAACAACCTGAAGCAATGGGGCACCATCTTCAAACTGTATGCGGATGAGCAAAAGGATTACTGGCCGCCCCTGCAGATTACCAGCATCCTTCGCGATGGCTGGCCCAGTGGCTCACTGTTGGAAGAACTTGACCTTGGCGCCCAGCCGCAATATACCGCCTGGTATCCCAACTATAACAGCGATCCCTCGATCTTGATTTGTCCGTCGGATGCGGAGAACTCGATTGACGATCTGAAGAACGCCGACGGTGATTGGGACTTTTATAAGCCGAACCAGAGTTACACCTACAGTTATTTATACATAGGCTGGATGTTCGATCTGCTGAACAAGCCCTATCTGCCGCCCGTTGAGATAAGTAGCCTTGCGAACCTGTCGGCCGGTACCTCCGCGCTAAGTCTTCCTGCACCTGACGGCGGGTTTATCTCCGCGCAGTTCGGCGCCTTGATTGATGAGTTATTGAGAAAAGTACTGACGGAAGCCAATCCTCCTGTCGGCATCTCAATGCTTAGGGTTGTAGGCGAAGATGTGGATGTCCCCGCCGGCTTGGGTAACGGCGGCGGCGACACCATCTACCGGCTCAAGGAAGGGAATGAGCGGTTTATGATCACGGACGTCAACAATCCGCAGACTTCCGCCATGGCCCAGAGTTCGCTGTTTGCGATGATGGACCTCTTCGGTAACAGCGGCGGTATCGCCCTGTTTAACCACGTTCCCGGTGGCTGCAACGTCCTGTTTATGGACGGCCATGTGGACTGGATCCCCTATGTGGCGCCCGCCCCGGGTCAGGACAACAGTGTAAGCATGGACTTGGGGGCGACCCAGCCCGTGCTGCCGAGTCTGGCCGGCGTCATCGGTATCTTTAACGCAGATCTGTAATTCTTTACCGCTAAAAACCATTCCCCCGCGGGTTCAGGCCCGCGGGGGTTATTGGTGTGCCGAGTTCTGGGCACCGTATATTTATATCCTGTTTGTTTTGTTTATCAGACCCGGTTTCTGAAGGTGTAGGGGACGACTGCAAAGGGATTCAACTTGGGAACGGAACACAGCATCCGTCACAGGCTTGGCTCTTCCGTATGCCCCGGCAAGGCACCAGATGCACGTCAATAAGGTCAGTGTGGTCAACGAAGTCCCCGGAAGGGGCGGTCATGCCAGAACTGTTTGATAAACGGGGTGACTTCCGCAAGTCCGGCGCCAAATACTACGGGACTTATCTGCGTGGCCGGTGAAACCAATGACACAAAGCGGATTAGTTGACCTCAATAATCAAACGGTTTCTTTTGTGACCTTCAGGGATAGGATAAGAAACCGTGAAGGTGTTGTCCTTCTGCTTTACTTCAGGGTTAACTGGAACAACCGGTGTTTTAATGGTTATCCCGGGCAAGTTCCATGACCCGGCGTTAAAAGATGCCATTTCCGCGCCTGGCGCATAGATTTCGAAGTTCAGCACGGTCTGGACGCTTTTTCTTGCAGGCTGCATTTCTATGGCATCCCCAGAGAGAGAAATGATTGCCAAGGTATCGCTGATAAACCGGATCCAGGAAATGGCATCATTGTTTCCCTTCCAATGGACGGTAAAGGGGTGATACTGGCTTGATATTTTTGTCCCGCGCGAATTGGTTTGAACGCCCACCATATAGGTGTCATATAGCCAGGAGTAGGCCCTGCGATCCGTTCTTCCTTTTTCTATGATGCGAGCATATCGCCGCGTTCCCTGAAAGGATTTCAAATGAGCCATGGCATCCTCCGGCACCTGAAGGCCGAGTAAGGCCAGCAATGGCAAGTAGGCTACGTCATGGAGATGGGTGTGGCTAGAAAGATCAGGCATGGATGCCGGGGATTCCGTTGCCAGCGCTATAGCGATACCCGTAATGGCAAAGTATCGCCGCATATCCATTCCATAACTTCTATCATAGGGCCCACAAAAATTACTTAGCCCAGCATGGTAGGACCGGGCGATATCACGCCATAAACCGGCCTCCATTTCCGTGCCCATGACAGCCATCTCCGGGGTTGGCGCAATGACGCGCCATGCCGCCAAGGCCCACAGGTTTACCCCGTTATAGGTGGGGGAATTGTATTCGGTAAAGGTTCCGTGCTTTATGAAATTCTCATATATGTCCCGGCTGAGTTCTTCTCCCCTGGCCTTCCATTCTGGGTTAGCGAATTGTTTGGCGCCCCAGCCCAGCAGAAAGGCGCTCATAAGACTGATATTCGTGTACTGCCATGAAACATTGCGTTCATACGCGCCTTCACAGGCGTAGCGCAACGCATTCAGCATGGCTTGCCTGGTTTCTTCGTCTACTGAATCGCCGCATTGTTCCAGTATAAGAATCATGCTGAGCCCGATAAACTCACGCCAGTTTTGGTCATAGTCGCCTCCATCCCTAGGCGGTTTATCTGTGTCGGAGCGACTGAATGTTCCATGGTATTTGGATCCTGGGGCGACATATTGCTGCTTGCACACAGATCGAATGGTTTTGCAGGCGCGCTCCCCATCTTCCCCGCGTCCCCGTTGCAGCAGTCCCAAGGCATAAAACATGGTGCCACGGGTACTGTTTCCCTCGCTGCTTCCAATCATGCCCGCTGCTTCGTCCCACGTTTCACCCTGTCGAGAGAGGGTGATGTCCACCCATTCCTTGACGGTGGGTGACAGATCGGCGTCTGCAATTGTCATAGTTTGAATAATTAGAGCGAGACCGATACAGATTCCAACGGTCATGCTATTCCTTTCTTTAAGTATCGGACTGAATGGCTTTCCCGTAAAAAAGCGAATAGACCCTTGAGTTGTATGGACTTGCCAGGATTGGAAAATGTTTCGCGGTATTTTTTTAGCGAAATCATATTTCGCAGGCACTTCCGTAGTGCTCGTGATGCAAGCCTTGGTTGGATTTGATGCACCTGCATACAGCATCGGGTGAAATCGAATCGCACGACTTCCGGGAATCACGTTTGCATCCGTTAAATGCCGCATAGAGGCATTGTCTTTTTTCAGCCAACACCTTGCCCGGTTTATCGTAAGCGAGGTCTTGAACCGCAATACCCGCGCCCAGTGCCAAAGCGGCCCCCGAGGGACGAAAGTCTTTGACTGTGCCAATATGGGTATAGCGCTTGCGGGCCAATCCGCCGACGGTTCCCTGGTCGCCTGTATCGGTAGCGGTCAACCCGCTCGAGGTCAATCCGTCCACGCGCCGATACTAGCGAAGGCCTGCTGGGGCGGCGTTTGCATCACACCACCCACACTGTGCGGTGATGTTACAACTCATTGCCGCCGCACAAATACATCATAACGTTCTTTTGATTCTTGGCATCAAGCGTTCTTTTTTGTTTCGAAGCCTGAAAACTAAAAAATAGTTGACAGGCTCAACCGAATGGATTATAATTCCCTACCATACGATAGGCGCACTTATAAGTCGATAGTTGCCGCGGTGATAGTCTTTAACTTGAATAAAAGGGATGTGGATGGTGATCTTTTATTGACTTGGTATTGCGTATTTTTAACAAGAAAGGAGGTAAAGACAACTTTTTGAGGGGTGAGTTTGTGGATTAAGTTTTTATTATAAAAAGCGAAAGGATTTTTTCCAATGAAACGTAAAGGGTTTACCCTGATTGAACTGTTGGTAGTAATCGCCATAATAGGCATTCTGGCCGCCATCTTATTGCCGGCCCTGGCGCGCGCCCGCGAGGCGGCCCGCCGGAAATCTTGTCAGAACAACCTGAAACAATGGGGCACTATCTTCAAACTGTACGCCGATGAACAGAAGGATTATTGGCCGCCTTTGCAGATTACCAGCACGCTGCGCGATGGCTGGCCTAATGGCAACGTTCTTGATGAACTGGTTCTGGGCTGCTCGCCGCAAGTTACCGCCTAGTATCCCAATTACAACAGCGATCCTTCCATTTTGATTTGTCCTTCGGATGCGGAGGATTCGATTGATGATTTGAAGGATGCGAACGGGGATTGGGACTTTTATAAGAGGAAACGACATAGCCGCAGTTATATGTACATCGGATGGATGTTTGACCTGCTGAACAAGCCTTATCTGCCGCCCGTTGCGATGAGCAGTCTGACGAACCTGTCGGCCGGCACCGCTGCGTTGAATCTTCCCACTCCTGATGACGGTTATATTTCGGCGCAGTTTGGCGCCACTATTGACGAACTGCTGCGTAGAGTGTTGATGGATGCGCTACCTTCAAGTACCGCCGGTATTACACTGCTTGAAATCGTAGGGGCGGATCTTGATGTTGCCCCGGGACTCGGCAACGGCGGCGGCGAAACCATTTATCGTCTCAAGGAAGGCAACGAACGATTTTTGATTACAGACGTCAATAATCCGCAAACCTCTGCCATGGCGCAGAGCAGTCTTTTCACCATGATGGACCTCTTCGGCAACGGTGGCGGTATCGCCCAGTTTAATCACGTTCCGGGAGGGTGTAACGTCCTGTACATGGATGGCCATGTGGACTGGGTCCCCTATGTAGCGCCCGCACCAGGCCAGGACAACAGCGTAAGCATGGACCTGGGTGCAACCCAACCGGTGCTGCCGAGCCTTGCCGGAGTAATCGGCATCTTTGTTGGCGGCATGTAGGACTCCCGTAGATACTGTTTGTTGCCCCCACGGGTCCCTTGCTCGTGGGGGTTCTTGTTGAACCTCGTGGTGGTAGCTGGAACCTGCATTTTAAAGAAGAAAAAAGTCGAACATACCCATGTTCTTCGGATTAGACGGTCCCACTTGTGGGCGCCACCAATGATACGGCGGTACACCGCTGTATCTTTCCAACGCTTCGCAGAAAGGAGCCATCGTTTCTCGTATGTCCGCTTATCTTCCAGAACAGAATTCAGCCTCAATCGTTTCACCCGCAGCCCCGAAAGACGTCGCTAAAGAGAACGCCTCTTTCCTGACACGCCGGCGTTTTGCTATTGCCTCCGTGGTGATGCTGGTGTTCATGGCCGGGTTGGCACATTGGCTTTCGCTGCCCCCGCGCCCCCTGTCCAGCAGTGCACCAGCGGAGGTCTTTTCCGCCGAGCGCGCCTTGAAGCATATTGAGGTGATGGCGCAAGAGGTGCATCCCGCCGGCAGTAAAGAGAACGAGGAAGTCTTCGCCTATATCTGTTCGCAACTGGACGCAATGGGCATAGCGTACGTTGTTCATACCCTGCTGAGGGCAGGCAACCATGATCTCACGATTACACGCGCTGTGCTTGCCCGCATCCCGGGGACCGCCCCCACCAAAGCCTTCGCCATTGATGGCCACTTTGATTCCACCCCTTACGGTCCGGGGGCGGCGGATGACGTCAGTGCCTGCGCCGCCATGCTTGAAACTGCACGCGCGTTGAAAGCCGGTCCGCCGTTGATGAACGATATCATCCTCTGTTTTACGGATATGGAAGAGGAAGGAACGTTGGGCGCATGGGCTGTCACACAGCATCCCTGGTTTGAGGAGATTGGCGTTATGCTTGGCCTGGAGGCCCGGGGTACGTCGGGGCCGGTGCATATGTTCGAAACATCGCAACAGAATGGATGGCTGATACAGGAACTGGCGCGTGCCGGGGTGCAACCGCGGGCCTCTTCCATCATGTTCGATGTCTATGAAGCCATGCCCTTCGGAAGCGACTTCTCAACGCGTTATAAAAAACGGTGCCTGGCTATAATATTGCCTTTACGGATGATTTCTGTCATTACCATACAAAGATGGATAATCCTGAAACTGTTAGCCTGGCAAGCGTACAGCACATGGGGGCCCATACGTTGGGCCTGGCGAAACACCTGGGCAACCTGCCGCTTTACCTCTGTGAGGCGCCCAATGCGACCTACTTCAACACACTCGGCTCGCATATGATTGTCTATCCCCAAGATTACGGGCCTTTATTGGCGGGTCTGGCATTACCGCTCTTTTTGTGTTGCCTGGCCTGGGCGCTTTACCGGAACTATGTAACCCTACGGCAACTTCTGGGTGCGCTCCTCGTAATGGTGGGCATTGCCGTCGTGGTGGGAACCCTGCTGGGTATTATCGTGTTCGGGTTGCTCTACCTGTTTCGCGAACACGCGCTTTATAGTAACAACTGGTATTGTCTGGGCGGGTGCGCAGTGGCGTTGTCGCTCTATTTGGGAACAGCGGCATGGCTGCGCAAATCACTTGCCCCGCAGAGTTTTCTGGGCGCCGGCCTTATCCTCTGGGCGGTGCTGCTCGTTTTGATGCAGCAGTATGTGCCCGGGGGGGCGCATGCGCCCCTGCTCGGGCTGGTATGCGGCAGTTTGGCGTTGATGGTGCTCGCGACATGCCACACAAACGAGAAACTGGCGCCTCCCGCAACCCTGCTTGCCGCACTGCTGGTCCTGCCACCCCTTGTGGTGATATTTCCACTGCTTGTTGCCATGGCGTATAGCATCACGCTTCTCGGCATGCCTGTTCTGGCAGCGTTGCTTATGCTGCTGGCCAGTTTGGCGATACCTCAATTCATCACCGCTGTTGAGGGCAGGCCGTTTAAGATTTTCGGCGCTGTGTTTGCGTTTGGAGTACTGGTTTTCCTTGCCGCATTTCTTACCAACTTTCCCAGCGCGGACTGCCCCAAGCAGAACTGTCTTTCTTACGGAATGGACCATGACCGTGGCAAGGCATGGTGGCTGAGTACGGACGCGGAACTGGATGCCTATACGGAGAACTTTTTTGGTCCCGACCCGGTGCGCGCCAGGATAGATGAATTTTTCCCGGGTATGGAGGAAGCGTGTTTCAAGGCGCCTGCGCCCTTCGATCCTTCGGGACCGACGCGGCTGGAGGTGCTGGACGATGTCATCGAAGGGGGGCGCAGAAAATTGAAACTGTTTTTGGATTCACCCCGAGATGCGCAACGACTCACCCTCACGATAGAGCACCTGCAGGTGTTTGAGGCGCGTATGCTGGACCATGTGTTTGCCGGTGGCAAGGACTCCTGGACGATTTACCTCCGGTTTTTCCCGCACGAGGGCGCCGAAGTGTTCCTGGAAGTGGAACCCAACAGGCCGCTTCTGATACATCTTCGCGAAGAATCCTACGCGGTACCCCAATTCCCCGAGGTTCCAAAACGCCCGGACTGGATGATGGCCGAACCCAATCGGACCTTGGATTGGAAACGAAAGCCGAGAAGTGAGCATACCTTCTCCGTTCAAACTCATGATTTGGGTGTCTATCCGCCAGCGTCGGCAGATTAACAGAATAAGTTAATGACCGGATTGACCGGATTGACTCCACTGACAAATACAGGCGCAATTTGGCACGATGCATGTCAATAAGGTCAGTGCGGTCAATGACGTCCCTGGACGGAACTCGCATGCCAGAACGGCTCGATAAACGGGATGGGTTTTGCAAACGGTGCGCTTCCAGGCTGGCCAGGGGCATACAGAGCGAATTAAGGTGCGTTGCCGTATTATGACGCAGGCCCCCGGCTGCGCTTCGCTCCTTGGATGGGAATGAAGAAAATGCCGCTCAACTTGAAACATTATGAACCCGTAGGAACAACACTGATGACCTTAACAAAACACACGTTGATAGCGGTATCGTTTGCCCTTGGGATAATACTTTCTTCCGATGCTGTATTTGCAGAAGCGATGGCAGCACCGCCGTCGGACGTCACACAAAAACGTGCTGACACGGCTCCCCCGCCCGATGAAGGGCAGTTATTGCGGGTGGTGGACATTGATCCCGCGACCGACCCGGCGGTAACAATCGCAGTGCAGGCATGTGCCGGGTTGTGCAATCGCAAGCATGGCGGGTCCGTTTTCACGCGCATGAATAAAAAGGACGCGCAATGGATGGAGGATCTCACGTTACAGCCGGATGCCCTGCTAACTGCAGATCAGTTTCTGGAGGTCTGTCGGACGAAATTCCCCCGATATGTGCGTTACTCCTACAAGAAGCAGCAGACCTTGCTTCCCAATATCCTCACAGTCAGCGCGGTCCTCGAAGCCGTACCCATCGCCGAGGAAATGGATATGCAATGGGGCGACCTGGTATTCGACGCAACGGCAGTATTCGCGGACCACGATACGCCTTATCTCGCGACAAAGTACGTGTATGAGCACTATGTAAACGAGACCACGGGACTCGCCATGCTGAACCCGGGCTATAGCAGAGACGGCAGAAGAGTCTGGAACCCTGAACTTAACGGGAGCATGGCATCTTCCCTGATTGATTTCGTGTTTTCTAAAAAGCTGTTCGTCATGTTTCTGGTGAACGGATGCATCACGAACACAGAACAGGGCGCTCTTCTGAATGAGATCGTCAGCGCAAACCCCTGGCCCAAACCCATCGGGGTGTATGGCTACGCAAATTATTGGCTGGTATTCGGGGGATACCTTTTCGAGGCGCAGACCCTATGTGGGGAGTCACGAAACATGGGCGCTATTCCGACCGAAGTGAATAACCTTTCCTTTTTCTCCACACGACGAGCACCGATTACCAATCCGGACGAGATACCGCAAAACGCGCTGGAGGATGTCGACTATGATCCCTCCAAGACCTATGTCGCCTTTATTGTGGGGGACGGGGATAATGTCAATTTTATGATGGGAACACGGGCACAGTGGATCCGGCAGCGGGCCGAGGCCTGCAACAAGGGAGATGCGTTCTGCCCGCCCCTTACCTGGTCCATTTCGCCGCACCTCGCCCGCCTTGCACCGGATGTACTTAAGTGGTACTACACGATGAGTTATGAAACAGGAAAAGATTACTTCATGCTGCCGCCCAGCGGCCACTTGTATGCATATCCCGCATCGCTGGAAGAAACAACCATGCAAGACGAGTTTGTCGCGGCCACGGAAGACGATGCCCGCCTGTTCGGCACCCATAGCACGGTTCATTGGGAGTTTTTTGACACATGGCAATACGCGGAAGAGGTGTTCCTGCCCAAGTACGCAACAATGGACGGGGCCATTCAGGGGGTGTTCCCCGTTAACGTGCCCTATATGCTCCCAACAGGCACGTGGAACCCCAATCAGTTCTTCAAAGTGATTACCGGTCAGGACGGCGGGAAGGTCGTACTGTTCCGCCCCAGGGAATGGCGGGGAGTTCATGATAATGGCGGCCCCCTGGATAAAGAATTTTACCTGAGTCCTGAAAAGATGGCCCAAGAACTGGGTGCCTATCCGCGGGGAACCGTTACGGGCATTTACATGACCAGCGACGGCGGACTCAACCTCCAGAATTCCGTCATGGAACTGGTGACCATACTCCCGGAACACGTTCGCCTGGTCAGCGCTGACACTGCTGTTCAACTCGCTCTGGAAGCGTCAAAGACCATTGAGGGTCACTAAACAAACTGCATAAACGCACCGTGCCCATTCTACAGCGGCAGAAACCGGGGTCCGTTGGTGCGTCTTCACTGCAGTGACGCGCCCCTCCCACGCAGACTTGAACCTCATCACCAGAGGTAGCATAATAAACCAATCCGTTTGAAATGGCGCCGCAAAGAGGAAGTGAAAACTTCAAGCGCACTGGCGTTCCCAAATTCAATTTTGGTAACGAGCGGAAACGGGAACGGGTCAACCCATCAGGAAAGCAAACCCTCCTTATGAATAATTTTGGTGAGAAAGTCAGTTTTATCTGGTCCGTGGCGGACCTGCTGCGCGGGCCCTACCGGCCGAACCAGTACAAGGATGTCATGCTGCCCCTGACGGTGCTGCGGCGGCTGGACTGTGTGTTGGAGCCGAACAAGGACAAGGTGCTCCAGGCGGCGGAAAAGTGGAGCGAGAAGGGCGCGGGGGTGCTTGACGCGAAACTGAAACAGGCGTCAGGCCATGACTTCTACAACACCAGCCTGTATACCTTCGATAAACTCAAGGGCGACCCGGACAATATCGCCGCCAACCTGGTCAACTACATCAAGGGCTTTTCAGCCCGTGCCCTGGAAATCATCGAACACTTCGCCTTCGAGGAACAGATCGCGAAACTGGAGAAGGCGGACCGGCTCTACCTGGTGGTCTCGAAATTCTGCGAGATTGACCTGCACCCGGACACGGTCTCGAACATCGAAATGGGCTACATCTTCGAGGAGCTCATCCGTAAATTCAACGAAGCGTCGAACGAAGAGGCCGGGGACCATTTCACGCCCCGCGAAGTCATCCGCCTCATGGTGGACCTCATTTTCGCACCCGATGACGATACCCTGCGCACACCCGGCATTGTGAAGACCCTCTTCGACCCCACCAGCGGCACCGGCGGCATGTTGTCCGTATCGGAAGAATACCTGCGCGCCCTGAACCCGGACGCCCGCCTCGAAGTCTTCGGCCAGGACTATAACGACCAGTCCTATGCCATCTGCGGTTCGGACATGATGATCAAGGGTCAGAACATTGACCATATCGCCTTTGGCGACAGCCTTACAGACGACCATTTCGCCGGGAAATACTTCGACTACATGCTCGCCAATCCGCCCTTCGGCGTCGAGTGGAAACCGGAAGAGGCCGTGGTCAGGCGCGAACACGAGGAACAGGGCTTCGGCGGCAGGTTCGGCGCCGGGCTGCCCCGCATCAACGACGGTTCGCTCCTGTTCCTGCTGCACATGATCAGCAAGATGAAGCCGCAAAAGGAAGGCGGCACGCGCCTCGCCATCGTGTTCAACGGATCGCCCCTGTTCACCGGCGGGGCGGGTTCGGGTGAAAGCGAAATCCGGCGCTGGATCATCGAGAACGACTGGCTCGAAGCCATTGTCGCCCTGCCCGACCAACTCTTCTACAATACGGGCATCTCCACCTACCTCTGGATTCTCACCAACCGAAAAGCGGCAAGCCGTAAAAGCAAAATCCAACTGGTGAACGGCGTCAGCTTCTTCAAGAAGATGCGCAAAAGCCTCGGCAATAAGCGCAACGAAATCTGTGAACAACAGCGCGACGACATTACCCGGTTATACGGCACCCTGAAACAAGGCGAATATGTCCGGGTATTCGACAATACCGACTTCGGCTACCAGCGCATCACCGTGGAACGTCCCCTGAAACTCAACTTTGCCGTGAATGAAGAGCGCATCGAACGGCTCAAAGAAGCCAATCCCTTCGTCAACCTCGCCACCAGCAAGAAGCGTAAGGACACCAACGCCGCCCAGGCGGAAATCGAGGCAGGCAAGGAACAGCAACAGATAATCATTCAGATACTGCAATCCATGCCCCAAAACAAGGTCTGGACAAACCGAGACGCCTTCCTCAAAGACCTTAAGGCTGCTTTCAACAACTCATCACTCATCACTCCGCCTTCATCACTCCTGAAGGCCATCCTCGCCGCGCTGTCCGAACGCGACGAAACCGCCGATGTCTGCACCGACGCCAAGGGCAACCCCGAACCGGATACCGATCTGCGTGATTATGAGAACGTACCCCTCAAGGAGGCCATCAACGACTACATGAAGCGGGAAGTCCTGCCCCATGTGCCCGATGCCTGGGTGGACGAATCCAAGACCAAGGTGGGGTATGAGATTAACTTCAACCGGTATTTCTACCAGTACACGCCGCCAAGGCCGCTGGAGGAAATTGAAAGCGACCTGAAAAAAATCGAAAATGAAATCGCCAAGATGCTCGCTGAGGTGACGGAATGAAACACAACCGTCGTTCCATCCGTTTGAAGGAATACGATTACGCCCAGGCAGGCGCGTATTTCGTGACAATTTGCACCCAAAACAGGGAATCCCTGTTCGGCGAAATCGTGGGCGACGAAATGCACCTGAACGACGCCGGCGAAATGATCGTCCATTGGTATGAGGAATTGGAAAACAAATTCCCCGACATCCAATGCGACGCATTCGTATGCATGCCCAACCACATTCATTTCATCGTAATCAACACCGGGGTACGGGCAGACCAGCGTGTCTGCCCCAATACCGAAACAAACAATGAAATGAATGTACGGGCGGATTCCGTAGGGGCGGACCTACGTGTCCGCCCCGGCATCCGCCCAAACGATCCGGGCGATCGCGTTCATTCGGGCGATCGCGTTCATTCGGGCGAACACGCCAATTCGGGCGGACACGCAGGTCCGGGCGGACACGCAGGTCCGCCCCGACCCGGTACGTCGTTATCCTGTGTGGTGCAATGGTTCAAAACGATGACCACCAACGCCTATATTCGCGGCGTGAAACAATCGCAATGGCCCCCGTTCCCCGGTAAATTATGGCAACGCAATTATTACGAACATGTCATCCGCAACGAACCATCCTGCAACCGCATCCGTGAATACATCATCAACAATCCGATGCGATGGCATGTTGATCGTGAAAATCTCAGCGCAATCCTTCCATCCAAAGAATCCGATTTTGAAGCCCTGATTGACGAGGTGACAAAATGAAACAAACGTACGGGCAGCACATCAGGGCGAACGCGCACATCAGGGCGAACGCGCACATCAGGGCGAACACGCACATCAGGGCGAACAGGCATATCAGGGCGAACACGCACATCAGGGCGAACACGTACATCAGGGCGAACACGCACATCAGGGCGAACACGTACATCAGGGCGAACACGCACATCAGGGCGAACGCGCACATCAGGGCGAACACGCACATCAGGGCGAACACGCACATCAGGG
>JAAYBJ010000245.1 GCA_012730105.1 Candidatus Hydrogenedentota bacterium | reverse complement strand
CCAGCACATTGAGGTAGTAGGTGGTATAGCCCGGCGCGCTGACCACGGGATGATAGCCTTCCGGCACCAGCACCGCGCACCCGTCCTCGGCCATGACCACAGCGTCTATGGGGAACCCGGCTCGATGCAGGGGGCAGCTATTATCGGTATAAACCCGCTGAAACGCGTACCCTTCGGGAGGATTAATCCGGTAATAATATACCTCTTCAAGATCCGCTTCCACGAGATTGCCGGCGTCATCTTTCATATGAACATCGTGTTTGTGGGGCGGATAGCTGCTCCAGTTGCCACCCGGAGTATAGACTTCCACCAGGACCAGCCGGTGCACCGGAGATCCCGGGGGCAAAAGATCGTTGATCTGCCTGGTGACATTGTCGCCGCCGCGCAGTCCAACGGGCACTTTCTCCGGGGTAATCAGCCAGGGTTCATGGTCTTCATCCGTGGGACACCAGGTAACCGCGAATTCTCCGGCTTCTTCAGCCGTTACGGTAAACGCGGTGTGGCGCGGCAGATACAAGGCATGGGCGGCTTCCTCAAAAGGCGAGCGACGCCCGCCGATCCCGGTCCAGGTCCCTTTATCGGATTTGACCGTATACCGCCCGCTGATATTGACGAGTGCCAGTTCATTCTCGCCAGTTTCAAAGTGCCAGGATGCTCCATCACCCAGCCTGCGCGCCTGAAAAGAGATATACTCCCACCCCGCGCTCTCAGGGGTAATGGAAATCAACAGTCCGGGGTCTTCCGGATGAGGCGCCGGTTTTATCAATAGATTTTCGGTAGTGTATTGTTTCAAGGGTTAACTCCTATGCTTGAAAAGGGAACAGGGGTCAGGAAGCAGGGCCTTCTATACCCTATACCCTATACCCTTCCCTGCCGACTTCAGTTCTTCGCACGCCTGCACCACCCGCGCCGCCATACCCGTCCGGCCCTTGTCGAGCCAAGTGCTGGCCAGATAATCCTGTTTAACCCCCACCTCGCCGTCTACTTTCAACACGCCGGCATAGCGGGTATAGAAATGGTCCGCCACAGCGCGGGTCAGCGCGTACTGCGTGTCAGTGTGGACATTCATCTTGACCACGCCATAATTCAGGGTTGCATGTATCTCTTCGATGCTCGTGCCGGAACCGCCGTGAAACACCAGCCACATCCGCGCTTCCTTGCCATATCGTGCCATCACCGCCTCCTGGCCTTCCTGTAATATGCGCGGCATCAGTTTCACCTGGCCGGGCTTGTAGACGCCGTGCACATTGCCAAAGGTGGCCGCGAGCATGAATCGCCCACCTTCCACCCGGCTCAGGGTCTCATACACCAGCAGCATGTCTTCGGGCGTGGTATAGAGTTTGGCGTTAGGAGCGCCCAAAATGCCTTCCTCTTCGCCACCCACCACCCCGGCCTCTACTTCCAGAATAATATCGTTATCCCGACACAAGACAAGCAGTTCTTCCGCGACGCGCAGGTTTTCTCTCATCGTCAAATCACTGCCATCGTACATGTGGCTATGGAAAAGATTGGGCAAGCCCGCGGCACGGCGCCGTGCTGTTTCGGCGATAAGCGGTTTTAGAAAAGACTCCACCTTGCCTGTCGGACAATGGTCGGAATGGATGGCCACGTAGACATCGGCCTTTTCCGCCAGGCGTCGTGCGTGCTCTGCAAGCGTGATGGCGCCCATCACCGGATCTTTCGCCGGACCGGAGGCATGCATTCCCGCCGCCACGGAAATCTGGATGATGCCGTCGCTCTTCGCCTGCATAAATCCCTCAACGGCGGCATTCAGGCTGGTCAGTTCCAGAACATTGATCGCCGGATAGGCATACCCTTCGGACAGGGCCTTGTCCAGCATGCGGCCATACATGGCATGATCAACTACGGGCACGATTATCTCTCCCTGACGCAGATTATAACCCTGCGAGACTATTTTGCAACGAGGTGTCTTTCACAGTTATATCTCTTAAATGAACTCAACCTATCATATCTCACGCATGTTATGAGGCCTGTGCGATACAAGCGCCTCAGAGACATGGTTATACCTTTTGTTTGGGATTTCGTTTTAACGCCAGAAGATTTTCAATATCATTGATGGTTTCATCTTTGTCAACAGTAAGCAACAGCCACTTGCCATCATTATATGTCTTGGCTTCATCGAAACATTTGGCAATTTGAGGTGACAACTGATGTCGTATGCCTTCAAATTTTGCGCGTTCCTCCGTGCCAAAAACAATCAGAATCTCAAAACGATTCTTCTCCGGAATTAGTGTGCAAAAAGACTTCCCCTTTTTATATCGTAGGGACCAACCATGCTTGTTCCCGCCGAAAAGCCATTCCGGGATAAAAACGTCGGGATAGTTATGCTCGATAAGCCTGACAACCCGTTCCCAATAGGCGTAGGCATTTTTACCTATCCATGCTTTGATTTGTACGGTAGACGGAGGACTTTTTGTCGCTGTCATCCGGATATTCTGTTCGCTCATTGTTTTCCTGACAATAAATGCTTGATTACATTTATTTTTTTACCTGTTCCATTTCTGCCGACATGAGATGTCATTTCGATAAATTCTTGTCATCATCGCCCTTTTGTCAATATACCGCTTCGCATGGGTTTCAAAGAATTCAACAAGACCCTTGAGCCGATATGTCATTTATGTTTCCCTTGAATGGCCCCGGGCGTTCCATCTTGCGCGAGGTGACCGCCGCCGCGAAGCGGCAAGCTTCTTCCGGCGTATGATTGAGGCGCCAATAGCAGTAGGAAGCGAAGCAGGTATCACCACGGCCCGTACGCCCGGACAGGTTGCGCGCTGTAAAAGGGGCGGCGTATATCTCACCGTCCACGCACACCATCACCTCCGTGTGATGGGTCAACATGACCTCTTTCGCGCCCCAGGAAGCCAATATCCGGATAGCCTTCGCGCGGTCCTGTTCCCCGGTTAGGGTTTCCGCTTCAGCCGCATCGGTCTTAAGATAATGGACCGCCGCGATAACTTCCTTCTTGTTGTCCCAATCGCGAAACACCATGGGGCCGTTCTCGTTGACGCGCATGAATCCCTGGGCGTCAATAGCCACCTTGCCCCGTTCGGTCATGGCAAGCACGAAAGCCTCGGGGAACTCTCCCTTCATCAGGCCACCAAGATAATAGACCTCCGCCGTAACGTCCTCGGGCACATCGTCCAGCGTAAACGGAGTCGCCATGCCCAGGGCTTCACAGGTGCGCCGGTCCCGGTCGGTGGTGTGGTAGGTGTTTCGGATGGAGGTCGTGCTTGGAGATTCCCGGTAGAGGTGGGGTACACCGTGGCCCTCAAATACTTCCAGGGCTTGGCGGTCGTCAGGATGCAGTTTTGTCACCGCCAGAATGTTCGCGCCAAGGTGCTGCAGCGCAACGGAGGAATACACCACTGCGCCACCGACGGAGTATTCCGTATCCTCCGGTGTGATGATAATATCTTTGGAAACGGCGCCGAGTATCAGTAAGTCATAGTGGGGCATGGTGTTATATCCTGGGGCTTGGGTTATTCTTTAAAGGACACAAGAGACACAAAAGACATAAAGGACGTCCATGTGCGCGGGTTGTCTTTGCAAAACTTTTTCTGCATCTCTCTGTCCTTATGAGTCCTTTATGTCGTTTCAGTCCTTTGGTAACCACCCGTTGTACTTTCAATCCTTGGCCTTCACATTCCAGAGCAGGCACGCGAAAACCATGGACGCCACGGCAGCACCAATCCAGAAGAGGAAAGCGTTGTCAAAGTCATGAATGGCATGACCGTCCACCGTAATTTCACCCGCCTTGATGAGGATGCCGCTGATCCAGTCCTGCACGGCAGCACCCAGGTAACTGAACATGCCGACCAGTCCCATGGCCGCACCGCTGGCGCGCTTGGAACAGATGTCTATCGCGATGAGCCCGCCGACGAACACGAGTGTGCCGCCCAGACCGAAGCCGAAGAGTGCAATACCGACGAGATGGGCAAAGCGAACCTTTGCGGTCACTTTCAAGGCGTCCGGCGTTTCCTCGACAGCGTATCCCGTCCAGAACAGGTAGCGGCGATCATTCTTGACAAGCCAGACGGTGGTCTTCTCCTCACCTTGCTTGTAAACTTCCACCGTGCTTTGTGCGGGCAGGATGATCTGTTTGTCCTGAAACAATTGGCGCAGGGAATCCTCCACGGGACCTTCCTTAAAAACGGCTTTCGCCGACAAATCCAAATCCGCAAGCCGCGTCGAAGGACTGGTATACAGCAGCAACAATCCCGAAATCATGATCAGTCCGTAAAGCAGCGTCACCACATTGCGGCGGGCATGGAAGAAATAGTCGGACACGAACCCGGACGATATGGCGCCGGACAGTTCAAATATCTTCGACCAGCCGAGAACCAATCCCGCCGTGATGAGCGTGTAGTCCTTGGCCTCCTGAAGGAACATGGGCCCCCAGCTGCTGATGCCGTAGCGGGCGATGTACACTGTGGTGCAGGACAGGCCGAGAATCCAGACATAGGGATTTTTGATCACTTCGAACTGGGCCTTGTTGACGTCCTGGTCTTCCTTCGCGGACTCCACGGTGTGATCATTCTTATAGTCGGCGATCGTCGGCAGCCCGTAGGCACGCGGCCGATCCGCCAGCAACTTATAGAGGACCAGCGCGACCAGGATGGAAACGGTGCCGGCAATCCAGAAGCCCCAACGCCAACTCAGGTAGGAGATGATAGTCGCGGTCACCACCATGCTGATACCTTCGCCTATGGGGTGAGCGGAACTCCAGATGCTGTAACGGGTACCGCGCTCCTTATTGCTGAACCATTGAGAAATGGAGGCGCCACTGGGCGCCGAGCCCATGGCCTGAAACCAGCCGCTGACGCCCCAAAGCAGCACAAATACAAGAAAAGCGTTGGTAAAGCCGAAAAGCACCAGCAAAACAGCGGAAACCAGCAGGCCGGTGGACATGAACCTTCCGATATGACTGCGATCGGCCAGAAAGCCGTTGATCAGTTTGCCAAAAGCATAGGCAATGAAAAAAGCGAAACCAATTTTCCCCAGCTGCTCAGGATCAAGTACACCCTCGTCCACAATGGATTTCTTGGCCACTGACAGGGTAAGCCGGCAAACGTAAAAGAAACTGTAGCCGAAAACAAGGCCGAAGAAAACCGTCCGCCGTTTCCGTTCATATAGCCGCCTGATTTCGTTTTCATCCGATAAAATCGGCTTGTCCGGGCCTGTCTTGAAAAAATCCAGCAAAAACATCCCTTCCCCTTTCGTGTTCTCGGCCTGAAGTGGGCACGAACCGTCCGCTGCGGGATTGACGAGGAACAGCGCAGCCAGTGGGTATTCAGACACGAGAGAGTAATTTACATCCAGTTTCGGGACACAAAAGATCGACATTGGACATGATAGCAGGACATTGACCGTGTCGCAACTTGTTATTGCGTGGAACACTGCAAGCTGAGTATGATTTATGAATCTTAACGCGAGGAGAACTACCATGAGCGGCAACCATGAAATAGATAGAAGGACCTTTATCGGCACGGCTGGCCTTGGACTTTCCGTGCCACTGGCAGGATGCGTTTCCCCAAAGCCTTCAAGGGAAAGCATTGTTCTAGCCGCAGCCGAAACCACAAGAGAAAACCCTGGCACTAACACAAAGGAAATTGAAGTGCGCGTCACGCTGGTTCAGATGAACAATGCCCCGGATCTTCCCCCCGTCATTGAACGCATGCCCGCCTTTTTTGAAAAGGCGGCAAGTCTCGGGTCTGACATTGTGGTCTTCCCGGAATACGTGCTGGGCAATAACATCAGCGCCGAGGATACGGTGGCAAAACGTTTCTTTGAACTCGCAAAACAGCACCATATCAACGCTGTCACGGGCTGCATCGAGCGCCATGGCAAAGAACAGTGGTCCACCAGCGCCTGGGTCGTGAACCGCACCGGCGACTTGATTGGGCGGTACCTGAAAAGTCATCCCGCTTCTGGTCCCGCCCCCCATTTCTGGCCTCCCCTGCCGGGCGAGGATGCCGAGGCCAGGGGGGTGCTCGGCAGCCAGTTCAACGTATTCCACCTGGATTTCGCCCCCATCGGCATTCTCCAGTGTTACGACGGCTACTTCCCGGAAGCCTGGGGATGCACATCCTATATGGGCGCGGAGATCATACTCTGGATTAATGGACGGCAAGGGATGATTGAAGACTCCTACTGCCTTACCGCGTCGGAATGTTACGGCTGCGTGGTCGGTGGTGTAATCACGGCGGGACGGAACTCCGGTTTCGCCGGATGGGGATGTATCGAGCCGCTTGGTGTCTATACGGATCCGCCGGAGGAAATGCGCCTCTATCCGCGATTGAAAGAACCGGGCGATGCCTTTGTCTCCGCTATTGTGAACCTATCCAAACTCCGCTGGCGGCGCAAACACCTGCGCACCATGCACCAGCGCCGTCCCGATATGTACGGACTGCTTACCCAGGACGTCAAGATGTGGCAAAATTATCCTGAAATCCCCTGGGATTACCCGGAATGCGCTGAGTTGGTTAACAAAGCACAACTTTAATAGGCGCAATTCCGTACCTGAAACTGAAATTTATACTGCATCAATTATACCCGGGTAAAATTTGATTTATAAATATTACCCGGGTATAATTATCTCGTTGAATGCAGTTCGCGAACCACATTATTAACTACAAGGTGTCAAATAATGCCCAAACAAAACACATATACTGCCTTCGCGGGTGAAACTTGTATTGCCTCCGGTGAAGTTAAAGAGGTCCTTATTGCCGTAAAATCCCACACGGATACGGGACAGGAGGAACCACTACTTGTCTTTGAAGATCGTACGGGCATACAGATAGATTTCAACTTACAGGGCACTCAGGAAGAGGTCCTGGCGAAGCTTGCCACCCATCCCCATTTCGCCGCTTCTGTCCCGTCACCGGAAAAAAAGGCGGGGCCGGGCCGGCCCAACCTGGGGGTTGTCAGCCGCGAGGTTTCCCTGTTGCCGCGTCATTGGGAATGGCTGGGGAAACAACCGGTCGGAGCGTCCGCAGCATTGCGGAGGCTTGTGGACGAAGCACGCAAGCGGGACACGGGCACGGAACGGGCACGCCAGGCAAAAGAAGCGGCCGGTAAATTCATGTGGACCATGGCGGGCAACCTTCCAGACTTTGAAGAAGCCTGCCGTGCGTTGTATGCGGACGAGCGGGAAGGTCTTGAAAACATCATAGCGTCCTGGCCGCCGGACATCCGAAACCATGTGCTTAGGCTTGTCGATGCGGCGGAAATCAAGTCACAAGATACGCATTCCTGAATCAGGTGTTTGTACTGCTGGGCCAATTCGTATACGACGATCGGAACGGTGTCACAGGCATCACGCCTTTTGAATCGCGTCCTTGTGGAAATCGTATGTCGTCTGGTGGTTTATCACAGTGGTTCTTCAGAATCCCGATGAGTTCGATCCACGAATCCTGTTTCAGGGCGCTTTCTTCAGCATGCAATCATCGTAGGTAACATGGCCCTGGTCATATTTACAGTTGATAACTGTGTCCAGAAGAAAGCGTAACTTCCTTGTCGCCCCATTGGTCACGAATGTAAAGGCGGCTTCCCCGTACTCCCCGGGCACTGTCACTTCCCGTTTGGGATGATCCATGACGATACCGCTTTTCTCGTCCAGTTCCTGGACCCAAAGTCCGGCGGAATCGCAAGCCGCTTTTCCGAAACCTTCGCCCTTTAAGTCCACCGGCTGAATCCAGACAGATGCCGTATAAGAAACACCGGGTTCTACCTGCACCTCTTGGTACACCACGGTATGCCCCCTGCCTTCCGTGTGGGTGCGCAACGCCTCCTTTCCGGAATGATAAACAGGAAGGCTCCATTCCGGGTGGATGTCGTAGCCTGATTCCCCCCAGATGTAACACTGCGCGGGCCCGGCGACAAGATAATTCCATCCCAGACCGCCGCCGCGCACCCCGCAGGAAGCCGCCATGCCGGTCACGCCTTCTTCAAATCCCGGGTTCTTCAGGAGATTACCGTCCGGGTTAACCGCCTGTTGCTCCTGTATACAGACAGGGTTTGCCCCCGCGCCGCCGTCACCGGGCCCGACTTCCAAGGCCTGCAGGATCGCTTCACCCTGGTGTTTGTTTCTGAGTCGCACTTCGATGATGCCGTTTTGCGGCTGAATTGTATTGAAGACCAGATCGACAGCTCTGTTGAGTCCGCCGGCGGTCGCGGCGATGTCCACATCCGTTGCCACTTCAACACCATTGATCAGAACCGTTACTGCACGTTGCGCCGGAGCGTCATTTCGGGTTTCTGCGAATTTCAGCCCGACATAATACCTTCCCGGTGCCACCGAGACATTGGTCCAGAATTCCCCGGCGTGCACACCGTAACGATAGAGTTCCGGGCTGTCCGTGTTGCCGATAAACAGACGCCGCGGCGCGCTCCACCATGTCTGGGCAACCACATCCGTGCTGGCACTGCTCCGCGCCACGAATTCCGTCGCCGGTCGCCAGGCATTGCCGGCGGCATCCCTATAGTCCTCCCGCTTTGAATACCCGAAGATCATGCGCTGTATTTCAACAGGACCGCCTCCTTCCCCGAATCCGGACTTTCCTGTCTCGTCGGAAAAAAGGATCCTGTCAATATAGATTTCGGCGCCTGCCGCCGCGGGATTACCCCGGCCTTGGGCCACCAACCGCAGTTCGTGCTCCCCTTCCTCCAGGCCTGTCCTGTAAAAAAGCACCTGCCGATCCCTCGGTGTACCCGGAATCCAGCAGTCGATCGGGGCGGGCTGTTTGACACCATCCAGGTAAACAGCCGCAAGCCCACCCACGGAAGAGGCCCGCCCGATAACGCGTACCTGCGAACCCACGAATTTACAAGAAGCCGCCGCATCGGCGGAAGAAGTGACATGCATCTTGTCGACAACGTGCCAGTCTCCTGAGTATTCCAAACTGCCGCCGTCCACATCCTGCTGGCAGTCATTACCTTCAACCCTTATCCGCGTTTGGCCTTCATGGCGGACGGTAACAATAAAATCACCGTTGTCAAGGGATTTAACGGTATAGCCATTCCCATCAAGAACATCGCACCTTGAGAGGGGGTTCCCATCTTCGACAACGGACACAGGATCAAAGGCGAGCCGCAGGACATCCTCGCCGCCTGAAACGGTATCAAAGGTTTCATACTCGATACAGCCCTTACCGTATTCAACATGATTCACGACAGAACCGCAACGGAGAATGTGGTTTTCCCGGCTCGGACCGCAGATTTCCGGCATCCATGCCATGGCATTCAACACATGCTTTAGCGCCATGGGGTGCGCGATTTTGAACCATCCGCCGGCGACGATCGGACCACCGTCGATATTATCCTCCACCACGCCGTTGTCATGGCCGTCATAGGTGGAAAGAATGGCCATGCGGCGGGCAATCTCCAATGCCCACGGACTTACTGCTTGAACGCCGTACTGTGCCCAGACCGGGGCGAGTTCGAGCGGACCATACCATAGGGAACGTCCACAACAACTCGAGGACTCAGGATACGCCCACGCGCCGCTGTACACATCTCCCGCCGAACCGGGACAGACGCTGGTCCGGTTCAGAAAGAGTGACAGGATGTTGCGGGCATCATTTTTCCAATTCGGAAAGATATCCTGGTGCTCGATTAGATAGCGGACAACGAATTCCGTTACGTTTTCCGCCTGCACGGGGTCTTCCCAATCCCAGTAATTCCGGCCCCAGGTCTCGTCCCTGGTCCATTCGGGCAAAAGCACATCCCGAAGCCACTGGCGCCCCGCATTGCGTGCCGCGACTAATTCCCCGCCCTGTCCAGTATATCCCGTTTGGATTAATTTATCGAAGAACTCCAAAAGAAATGCTATGCCGCCGGTCATCTTGTCGTTCCAGGAAATATCCTCCGGGTTGGCATAGCGTCCCCACGGCGGCATTCCCGGCGTTCTGTCCCGCTTTTCGGCCAGCAAATCCGCCCAGTGTTTTGCCATGTCGAGCCACGCTTCGTTTCCGACGAGTTTGTACGCGCGTACAAGGCCGATACCCACTTCCGCCACAATGTCCAACTGGATATGACCGCGGGGATCGCAAATTCCATAGGGCTTGCCTTTGAGCGGCACGCTGACCAGGAACCGGGGCGAGGGATGATCGTCCGGTGTCAGGCAATAGTTCAACAGCGCGTCGGCCATCAGGGAAAGATGAGCGATAGCGGCAGGGTCACCCGTGTAGCGGTAATAGTCCACCCAGCCCGTCAACACATAGGCCGCCCGCTGGCCGAGATCACCATTGTCCCAATCCCGCAATTCAGGTATGGAGATTACCCCTTCCGACGATATGTTCCAATGACCGTTGAAGACATATTCGGGCACGGCCGCGGGGGCTTTCGTGGTGTCGGTCCAGGGGTACCGTTTCAACGTTTCGGCGGCCACGCGCACACGGAAATCCCACTGGCCGTTCAGGCCCTGGTACCACGGTGCGATGACACCATGGGCATCTTCAACGGCGTCATAAGCGTAATAATGTTTCTGAACGGCCGCCGCACCCACGGGCATTCCGTGAAGAACTGTCAGGGCATACAGCAACAAAACCATTACGGCCGACAGACGGTATGGTGTATTCATGGACTTCTCCTCCAAGATGCCTGGTCGGCCCCGAGGCAAATGTTAGCCGGGAACGGCATCTGTTTTGAAACCCGAAATCGAATCGCCTTAAGCGACACTTTCACTAAGGCACAAAATCTCCAACGACCGGGGTTTCAGTGTCCACGTCTCACGGGGCACGTCCTCCCGGGCCGACAAAGAGACATACCTTGACCTTGTTGTCACCGTTGCGGGGGTATTCCCATAATTGGCAAGCACCAGGTAGACTTCGCGATTGGCAAAGACGGAAGCGACCACCCCCGGCGGTAGAGAATCCATAAACACATCACCGTCGCTTATTTCCAGATAAACGCAGGTTCCTTCTTCCACCAGCGGCAGGTAGTGTTTGAGCCAGTGAAGATGTGTTGGCCGGATATCAGCCCTTCCGGGGATGGCGTCCCAGGCCCCGTAGGAATACGGCCCTTCGGGGTGTTCCTGGTAGTGTTTCCAAGCGTCCCGGCAGATGCGCATCCAGAAGTCATTGGGATCCGGGTTGTAAGCGACGCCGGGAACCATGGCGCGTTCACCCGTGAACGGACGTCCCGCCTGAAGCAGGGGAAACTGCATATAGGGAATGCCTTGCAGATAGGGCTCGTTAGGACCGGTGTATTGGGCGAAGGTAAAATCCGGACACGGCACGACATAGGGCGGATAGTTCTTGACCGTCTCACGCATCGCGTCCAGGCTGCCGACGCCTTCACCCACCCAGAGATAATCACACACCTGCAGGCCCCGTGTCATGGGCTGTTCCGCGCCGTTGACATGGAGTTTAAAGATACCGCCCCGGTGTTTCACTTCACCGTATAGAAGTCCCAGTAAATCGGTGAACGCGCCGTCATAATCATCGGCCTCCTCAAAGGCCTCCACTTCATCCGCCGTGGGGGCTTTCCGGCCGTGGTGCTTGTTGGCGAGATAGCCCCCGTCATTATAAATACCGTCCGCGCCGTATTCATCCAGCACCCGCATCACCTTGGGAAGCATGTAGGCGCGCCACCCCGCGCTCGCTGGGGAACAACGGGCCATGTTCCAATACCCCAACACGAGAAAGTCGTCTTCCCGAGACCATTCGGTCCGAAAATCCGGGTCGGTGCGCTGCAGGAATCCAGTGGAGATATATGGCAGAATCTTCATGCCCCGGCGGTGCACCATGTCTATAAAACGGCGAAAACCCTCCGGGTTGACCGGACTGTATTTGTCCCCACCAAAAAGGCGCAGGGAATCATTCCAGTCGTCAAAGACCTGGATAATTTGAATCCCGTGATCCTTTAAACGGTCCAGTTCTTCTTCATCATACGCATTGGGTTCCCACCGTAGCTGCGAGGGATATTCCCCGAGATTGTAGGTGGCATGGGCGGGAAGATACTCCGTAACCAGGTGCCTGCGCAGGCAGCTCCGGATAGAGCGTTCACACAAGCCGATACTATTAAGTCGCCGACGATGATCCTCAGCGGTGTACCCCTTCAAAACAGACACGTCCGTTCGCGCCAACGACTGATTTGAAGACAGTTCAGCCGCGGAAGCAGGTCCTCGGGAAAGTGCCGCGCTGCTCGCTCCCGCCGCAATAGTGGTTTTGAAAAAATCTCTACGCAACATGGTATTCCCTTCCGTTTCAACGCAACACTCCGATCACCGTATACAGGAAAAACATTATGTTCCATTCTTTTTAGGAATTCAATAGCGCACAGGATCAATGCCTAAAACCCGATGCCTTCTATATTACTAGACAGGAAAATTATAGAATCCGCGCCTTTGGCGAATGAATAAATCAAACCGCCCCTCGTCTGTTATAGGCGTAGAGAAAAAGTTGAATCCGAAAGTTAAAAGGTGAAGGAACACTACTGGGGCAACAGGCCACCTTCACAAGACAAGTAGTTTCACCAAGGCCATGGATACCACGGGAACCGTGCATGTAGACCCAGGCCGCAAATGTACCAGGAGAACAGAAAGATGAAAAAGCAAAGCATGGCTCTCATGGCAGTCGCGTTGATTGCCGCAATGGTTTTTCTGCCGACGGTTGCCTATGCGGGCAGTCCGTTCCGGGGTATCAGCAAAGGCGGTATCAGAACACCGCGCATCGGCAGTGGTCTGTCTCGCGGCGGACGCAGCGGCCTGAACCTTTCAGGGCTGTCCCGAAGCCGCGGCCGCACAAGCGGCTTGTCAGGCTTGTCCCGTGGAATAAGCGGCAGCCCCTTCCGGTCGGGCTCACATGGAAGTAAATGGGGTGGCAGTGACCTCTTCCGCAGCGGCCGCAGTTATTCAGGTTTCGGTGGTTTTGGCGGCTATGGCGGTTCTGGCTGGGGCGGAAACTATTATCGCCACCATGATGACTTGGCCGATGCCTATCGGGACGTCGGTATAGCGAATGCCGTGGTAGGCCTGGTAGGTGTCATGGCCCATGCGGCAACAGCACCCCGGTATACCTACGCTGCGCCTCCTCCCGCCGTCGTGGCAGCCCCGGCCGGCTATTGGGCGCGCCAGGCAGTCGTTGTCCAGCCCGAACGTTATGAGCAGTACCAGGAATGGATTCCTGAGATTTACGATGCCCGCACCGGACAGAAGACCGGCGGCGGATACTATGAAACCCGCACACGCCTTTCGCCCCAGGTGGTTGAATACCGGAATGTCTGGGTTGCCCCATAATTGATTCCTCCCCTTCATTGGCGCCCCCGACCAACGGTGACAAACAATGTCGCCCAGGTCGGGGGCGCTTTTTATTTTCCACGGGACCGGGAAGATCCACCAGTTATTCCGTACCCGAGTAACAGAGGCAAAGGAGCACGAAGGTTCACAACAGTGTCATCCTCCCCTGCCGATGAATAACGATGGGTATCCGTCAGTTCCATGCCCGCAGCTAACTTTGTTGACAGCCGCCCCAATGGGGTAGAATCCATAATACAACATACAGGTTAACACTCAACCTTTCAAGGAGGAATTCCGATGGACGGATCAACACGTATGTCCCGCAGAACCATGCTGGCCGCAAGTGCCGCCGTACTAGGCGTCCCGACGATTTTGAGCGGCGCTGAACCCACCGCCGATCCCGTGCGGGTGGGTCATATCGGCGCGGGCACCCGGGGCTGGGACCTGATCAAATATAACGGATCCATAAAAAGCGCCAAAGTCGTCGCCGTTTGCGATGTGTATCGGCCTCACTTGGAGCGGGGTCTCGAGGCGGCTAACAATCCCGGCGCGAAAGGCTACAGCGATTATCGGGAGTTGCTGGCCGACCCTGATATAGAAGCGGTGGTGATCGCGACACCGGACCACTGGCATGAAAAAATGGTGCTGGACGCCGTGGACGCGGGCAAGGCCATTTATTGCGAAAAAGGCCTGACCATGTCCGTGGAAGCGGCAAAACGCATGCGGGATGCCGTTAATAAGAGTAATATCGTGTTCCAGCTGGGGCACCAGGGGCGGCAGCACGCCTCCACCGCCGAAGCGGGCAGGCGTATTAACAACGGCGACATCGGGCCGCTGACGCTCATTCATGTGGGGCGTTACTTCAACGGCACAAAAGAGCGCGCCCCGTGGCGGTGGTACGGCTACTATAACATCTATGACCGGCCCGATCCGGCGCAGGTGATCAAAGATCTCGATTGGGAGGCCTGGCTCGGCCCCGTGCCGCATATCGACTTCAATGAACGGCATTTCTGGCATTGGCGATGTTACTGGCCCTACGGTACCGGTCAGGCAGGCGATCTCCTTTCCCATGAAATGGACCATGTGCAGACCGTGCTCGGCTGGGGCATTCCGGATTCCTGCATGTGCGCAGGTTTCAACGCCTATTATGATGATGACCGGGAAACGCCGGACACCTGGATGGCCAGTTATGTCTTTGAGAAAAAGAATTGCTCGCTAACCTTCGAGGGCTGCATGAATTCCGCGCGGGAACAGGCGCCGGAGTATATCGGTAAAACGGGGCGCATCTTCTTTAACGGCATCGGACAGGACGCGAACCGTTTCTACGTCTACGGGGATTCTCCCGCTTTCCCGCACATGGGCAAGGAAGTGAAACCAACGTATACCTACGACCCGGCGGATGGACCGGCCTGGCCCACCCACATGGAAGACTTCCTCCGGTGCACGCGCACCGGCGAACGACCGAAATGTAACATAGACGAAGCCTTTATCGAGGTCGTCACGCTCCTGATGAGTGTGGAGTCCTATCATCAGAAGCGCCAGGTCAGGTGGGACCCCGCCGCCGAAAAAATCGTTTGACGGTTCGGGAAACTACCCGTCATTTCATTGGGAATTTTGTACTAACGAGTCTGTTGAGATTAAAAGTGACTTTAAATTCAATGCTTTGCCTATTTCAACCCGTTACTATCTGTGCTGTTTAGCCATTCTCGGCCGGGTGCCATAATGGGCTGTCTTGCCTTCTGGAACCAAGGTGTCCACGATTATAGAAAAGCAAAAAAAGTGTGTTATTACACAGATCGGTTTCGAAAAATTTCAGCGTTTACATTGAGCAACTGAAGTAGCCCGGGTAGATGTGAACTGTGCCTCAAAATCCGCAAGGGTAATATATTGTACGAAAAACTTTTTACGGGGGCAAAGGCCGTCTGTTAGTCACCATGATTGATACAACACGTGGAATACACGGAAATAAACTTTTTAGGGAAGGAATGCTATTTTAAGCATTGAAAGTTTGAGATGGAATGTGTTTAAATTGCAGACTTATTCGCTCATATTATTTTTATCTTTGGTGTAAGTAGCCGAAGGACTACTGGGAGTTGGTGCGATGAATATGCATATGCCGGTAAATCCATTTTTGATCGTTCCTCAATAATTAAGGGGGTATCATGTCGGATAATCATGAATCCGCACCGGGGCCAGATATTTTGATGCAGGCATTGATTAAAATGGCAACGGAATCCTGGCGTTTCGCACGAGTAATCGAGCGGTTACTCATCAGAACAGAAACAAATGAACAGGCTCGTTGCCATAGTCAATATCGTTGGTTCATCAAGAGGATAGAAGATTCCCTCTCCGATGCAGGACTTCATATCGTAAATGTCGAAGGACATTCGTATGAGCAGGGCATGGCAGTAACACCGCTTAATATTGAAGAATTTGAAGTTGAAGATTTATTGATGGTCGATCAAATGTTGGAACCTATTATCGTGGGCGATAACGGTGTGGTCAAGACGGGTACGGTGATGTTGAGGAAGTTGGAACAATGAATACTTTTGTCGGAATTGACCTTGGAACAACGAACAGTTCCATCTGTTCCTACGATGGAATGGATATACGCATTTGGAAAAGTCCGGAACAGAACGACGTTACCCCTTCCGCCATCTATATTGATCGCAGGGGCAATAAATATATCGGGAAACGTGCCTACGATCTAGCCCCTTATAGTCCTGATAACGCCGCAACGCTTTTTAAACGGGTCATGGGCACAAGCACGCCTATACATTTCAAAGCAATGAATATGACCAAGACACCAGAGGAGTGTTCGGCCGAAATATTGAAAGTGCTCTTTGGATATCTTCCAGAAGAAATAAGAAATGATCCTGATACTGGAACCGTAATCACGGTTCCCGCCGCATTTAACCAAATGCAGAAAGATGCCACCATGCAGGCGGCAGAACTGGCTGGGATAGGCAAGGTGGCACTCATGCAGGAACCCGTGGCAGCCGTTATGAGCGTCATGCGCACGAGGAAAACAGATGGAATATTCCTCGTTTATGATATGGGGGGCGGGACACTCGATATTGCCATTGCTGAAAGCCTGGGTGGACGGGTTAATTTGCTTGCGCATGGGGGTATTGCTGTTTGTGGAGGCCGGGATTTCGATCGGTACCTGGTTGATAACATAGTACGTCCATGGCTCCTGCAAAGCTTTAGCCTTCCACAAGATTTCTCTGTTAATCCGAACTATACTTCCCTTATTCGATTATCCGGGTGGGCGGCGGAAAAAGCTAAAATTGAGTTGTCTGCACGCGAGGAATCCGTTATCTGCCTTGCGGAATCGGAAATTAAAGTTCGTGACCTTGATGACAACGAGATATATCTCGATATTCCGTTGTCCCGAAAAACACTGGATGACCTGATATCCGAAAGAATTGATGAGTCTATCATGGCCGCACGAGAAACTTTAAATAAAGTCAGCCTGTCTCCCCAAGATTTGGAACGTATTGTATTTATAGGTGGACCCAGTAACTATAAACCCTTGAGAGACAGGGTCTCCTTTGAATTAGGCATACCAGGAAGTACGGAAGTAAATCCAATGACTGCTGTGGCGGAAGGCGCTAGCCTTTTCGCGGAATCGATCGACTGGAATACTCACAACCGTTCCAGAAAGAGCATACGCGGTCAGATTTCATCCGATAGTAGAATGGCTCTCACATTCAACTTTATTGCGCGCACCCCGGATACAAAAGCGAAAATCGCCGTACAATTAAAGGGTCATGCTGACGCTGGTACTGAGTTTCAGATCGACAGTATGGATACCGGTTGGACTTCCGGACGAATGCCGCTTAAACACGATGCCGCCTTTGAAGTAACGCTAGCGAAGTTCGGGGAGAACAGGTTCAAAGTATTTGTGTTTGATGCCGTAGGCGGACCGGTTTCTCTCAAGGAAGATGTGATAACGATAACAAGAACCGCTGCCACGGTGGATGCCATCCCCGCATCACATTCCATCGGCATTGAAGTACTGGATAAACTGGGTGGAACCGCTGTACTAACCTACCTGATCAGAAGTGGCGACCACCTGCCCCAAAAAGGCAGGAAAGTGTTCAAGGCTGGTGAATCCCTTAAAGCCGGTTCTTCAAATTCTCTCAACTTTAAACTTTGGGAGGGCGAAATTGAAGAGCCTGTCACCGACAATCGGCCCATAGGCGTCCTGAAGATTTCAGGAACGGATTTCGATTCGGGAGTAATTCCTGCCGGTGGGGATCTTGAGTGTGAATATGAAATTTTGGATTCAGGAAACGTGGTTATTGAGGTCTCAGTGCCTTGTATTGGCGGCACGTTTCATTCCGGAAGGAATTTCTATTCACGCCAGGAAGGGCAATTGGATTATAGTTCATCCGCCATGCTGATTATAGAAGATAGCGAGCGTACCCAGGAGCGCATAGACGACATCTGCGAGATTATCGAGGATCCGAAACTGGCACTGGCAAGCAAAAAACTGGAGAAGGCAGCATCGCTTGACCCGAACATGGAAGATTCAGAAAAAGCCCAAGAAGCCATGGAAAAGGTTCTTGAAGCAAAAAAAATGCTTGCCCAAGTACGAAAGGAACACCTGAAAGAAATACGGCAACTGGAACTCGACTCGGTTATTTCATTTTTTGAAGAATACCTGAAAGAACTTGCGCGTCCATCGGAAACAACCTCATTCATGAATTTGGTGCGGACAACACAAAGAACCATAGATAGAAATGACCCAGGTTTTGAAAATCACCTTATCGATTTAAAAAGAAAAAACTTTTCCATACTTTGGCGTCAGGATTGGTTTGTGGTAGAGCGTTTCAAATCTTTCAGTAAATCTCCACACTTGTTCATGGATAAACAGCATTTCGCTGAACTTATAGAAACCGGAACGGAATATTTGCGGGCAGATAATATGGAAAAACTACGGCCAATTGTCGCAGAGCTATTCATGATTAAAATTGAAGGCGGCGACAATGATATGTTCGACGCTGCAAACATTATCATGGGGTGATTCATGGAAAATAGTTCATGGCTTCCCAAAGAATTTTGTCTTAATAAAGAAGGATTGGCAATACACTCATTGCTCTTCGCCGGAAAGGATTGGCAAATCTATGGCACTGATGGCTCGGAAAACGTTGTCGTTGCCCGTCAGGAATTGGTAAAGAAATGGATTGATGCCGATTTTCTGGATGCCTCTTTGTTTACATTCATTAAGTTTGGTTCCGGCTCTTTTTCTTTTTTTTCCAGCCGCAAAGTATATGTCCTTGAGCCAGTGGAAGACGGCAACGCACCGGGGAATAAAGATGATGCTCTTGCTTTCGCCTATGCGCTAAGAAATTCCCGAGGTCTGTCGGGAGATGCGTCATTCCACGATGCGATTTATGTTGAACAGTATTCCCGTCTTCTTCCCACTTGGACCCTGACATCTGCTGTCACGGATGATATCGTTTTGGGAACATGGATAAGCGGCGGAGTAATTATTTCTACAGATTCGTTCCGACGCTTGAGCGCCCTTGCCGGATGGATGTCTTCAACAGATTTACGGGAAGTCATTTCGGCTGCAGGTTTTCACGCATCAGATAATTCAGGTACGCTCGTAAAACAAAAGCCAATTCCCCTGAATCAGGATAACAGGAAGACAGAAAATAGGGGCACCATTCATTCAAAAGAAAAATCAACACCTTCAGGCAAAGATAATAAACCAAGAGTCCTTTTGCTGCCCGGAAGGCCTCAACTAGAAATGTTCTTTAATGAACACATAATTGACATTATTTTTAACGCGGAAAAATACCAGGCTTTGGGTATTGAATTCCCGGCGGCTATGGTATTGCACGGTCCTCCTGGTTGCGGAAAAACTTATGCCGTGGAACGGCTTATCGAGTTTATTGATTGGCCGTATTTCCCTATCGACTCTAATAGCGTCGGCAGCCCCTATATCCATGCAACAAGCAAGAAAATATCCGAGGTATTTGACATGGCTATTGATGCGGCGCCCTCCGTTGTGGTTATTGATGAAATGGAGTCTTTCCTATCAGATCGCCGCTCCAGTGGAACCTCCAGCACGCACCATGTCGAGGAAGTTGCAGAATTCCTGCGAAGAATTCCGGAGGCCATCAAGAGCAAGGTGCTTGTTATCGCCATGACCAATATGATTGACTTAATTGATCCTGCCATCCTTAGAAGGGGACGCTTTGATCATGTTATCGAAGTGGGCATGCCGTCCAAGGCGGAGGTGGAAGCGCTGTTGAAAAATCTCTTGGAAGATGTACCTCATGCTGACGATCTGAATTTGGATGCAGCACTGGATGTATTGTCGGGAAAAGCATTGTCAGACTCCTCTTTTGTCATCCGAGAAGCGGCACGGCTCGCCGCAAAATCCGGAAAAACATGTATCGATCAGGAGTGTCTTGACAAGGCCGTAAAAGGGCTGCCTCAAAGCAATGAACGCAAAAGCAGACCTATCGGATTTCGTTCAGATACCTAGGGGAAGAAGATATGGATCTTTCACAAAATCCTTTTTTTATCCTGGGGGCGACACCAAGGGATAACCGAAAGCGGATTATGGAACTCGCCGAGGAACGCAGCCTGGTAATGGATGCAGACAACTGTACGCAGGCGCGCTCCGATCTCACTAATCCGAGAAAGCGGCTAATCGCTGAAGTAGCCTGGCTACCGGGGATTGGACTGGCAAGTGCAAATGAAATCATTGCGGCTCTGAAAAAAGAAAACTTTGACTTACTCGATATCGAACTTCCCGTACCCATGGCGATGGCTAACTTGATCAGTACCGGATTATCCCGCCTTTCCGAACACACCCCAGAGGTTATTGCCAAATGGATAAACGAACTTGCCTGTGTTTTTGATGAAATCAACCCGAATGAACTTTGCATAGTGATTAATGAGGAACGCATTGCAGCCGGCTTCCCGGAAATAACCGATTTATCACTTGTTGAATCAGAAATACAAACCCGGCGCGCTCATTTTAGACAGGCTATCAAGTCAACGTTGGATTGCTTGCTATCGAGAGACCTTGTTAAAGCAGTCACACTTTCTGTTCAATCAGCGACGGATAATGGGAATATTCATGGTCCTATTCTTATACATGATCTCGTCGATGCCTATGAAGTCGAAGTTCAGCCTTTTTTTGAGAAGGAGACAAAAAATATTGAAACTCTCATAGAAGAAATAAAAAGCAAAGTAAAAATAGAAAAGTCATCTCAACTTTTGAATATTGACATTGACTGTCTCATCAGGATGGCAAAAAACTGGGACACAATCGCTCAGCCGATACAAATCAGTTGTAAAAGTCGCGGACTACGACATGATGAAAGCCATGAAGTAGCAAACCTATTGCGGGATTTTGCAATATATCTTTTTAATGAACATGACGAACTTGATCTATCAAAAAAAATTACCGATACACTCAGCGAGGTTTTTGCCGAAGTTGATGAAGTCGCCGAACGCATAAACGAAGATTCATCCACTCTTGAGGACATTTCAAAGCAACGATTACGCAAGGAACTAGAGGAAGAAAAATGGCGAAGGTCAATTACCTATCAGGTTACAATTGGTGCATTTTTTGGACAACTGTTCAAGATTTCTCCTGATGGAATTGATTATAGGGGGCGTTTATGGAAACTTGATTCTATAACAAAATTACGCTGGGGGGGAACGCGACATTCAGTAAATGGCATCCCCACCGGAACAACTTATAAGATATTTTTTGGAACAAATACCAGCCATTCACAAATCGAGTTAAAAGATAAGAATATTTATAGTAACATCACAGAAAGACTTTGGCGGGCTATTGGAGTACGACTGTTAACGCAATACCTTGAAGGCTTGCGAGCAGGAAAAAAATATCACTTTGGGAAAATGATACTCATGGATACCGGAGTTGAATTACCCCGCCGCAGACTATTCAGCAGTGAAAGAGTGTTTTGCCCTTGGAATGAAATTATGGTATGGAGCGGTCCTGGTGTTTTCTGCGTTAATAAAATTGATGACAATAGCGTGTCAGAATCTTTCTCTTATGGGGATGAGGACAATATTCATGTTCTTGAAGCGGGTTTTCGTTTGTTTTTAAAAAGCGTTGACGATAATATAAGTGATATGTTAAATATAGCAGGCATTTACGGTCGTTGCAATGGGAGAATGAAAAGCAGCAACGATCGTATAAGTAGTCTTTTAAAGGACTGAATAATATGAGTGGGAATGAAAAAAGTCGAGGTTTTTCGGGACTTAAAGGATTAACGTCTAACCTTGATGATGACTCTAAGGATTTAGAAGCAACAACGATTAACACGGCACAGGCAGAAGATATAAAAAACGATGTTTATCCATTGCTTAGCCTTAAAGACTGGCCAACATTACCCGCTCCGTGGTCAAGTATCGATCCTGGGGAAACATGGGTATGGGGCGATTTTTTCCTGACATTTCAAAAAAGACCAAAAACTATTAGCGATCTCGCTATTGAAATGGCCGGTGAAAGATCAAGATTCAAAGATTTAATGATCTATCACTATGCTATATCAGTATTTTATCGATATGACAGGAATCCACATGGTCCAAGCAAACGTCCTATAATGGTCATCACTTTAGAACAAAGTGACAAGAATTCTTTTGATAAAATGGCAGGTATACGGAATTTACAGCAACCACTATCTGAAGAAAATATGGGGCCAATTTTCTTTGGGATGTTTTTTAACGATAAACACCACAATTTTGGTGAATATGTCGGTTTATTAAGTCCACAAACTGTTAAGCAGAAGTTTTTTGACACTATATCAGTTTATTTGCGATTGACAGGACAACCAAAATTTATTGGCACTTTACAGCAAGCTTTTGGTCATCCCGAAACAGGGTTATCTCCACGAATTAACGAAAGTGTTAATGAACAAAAGGCACAAAATGAACTATTTGTCTTGCTTAAACCTGTAATAATTCTTATTGTCATGTTATCTATTGTCTTTTTTGCAATTATATCTTTTGCTAACAAAAATAAGGAACGCTATTTGTCTTCGACAAATACTGGTAGTTCAAGATATCCGGGAAATATCTCGCCTTCATCAAAACCAGCAAGTACAAATTATTATTATGATCCTTCCGTAACAAATAAGAACATTTCAAGTCCGCAAAACACTTTAGGCCAAACAACATCAAACAGTATGGACACGAATTCAAGCGTCCAATATGTCAAGCCGCCCGCAGGGACAAATTATGTCCTATCTATACCACAAATCTGTTGGTGTATTCGTGAAGATATTAGATTGGACGCAATGCGAGATTATATTACAAATTTTAATGTTGATTTTTTTAATGATCTTGTGAATGATTACAATGCACGTTGTGCTAAATTCTTATACAATAATAATGATTTGGAATATGCCCACCAAATAGTTGAAGGACAGAGAATCAACATTGAGACAAGTGCTATTGTAGAAGCGAATACACATGGTCGAAAGACTGAAAGTGCCACGTCACTAATGATAAAAGAAATACAAACACTTCTTCATGAACTTGGCTATAATCCAGGTCCAATAGATGGACTGTTAGGAACAAAAACATCTGAAGCAATTAAGAGTTTTCAAAATGACAAAGGCATTTTTGTTGATGGCAAAATTAGCAGTACCTTGCTCAGCACACTTCGAAACCAACATTATTAATATTATGATAACTTATAAATACAAATAATCGCAATAATTTATATTTGTGTAATTATTATTACAAAAAGAGACATTCAATGACAACAACTTTTGTACGTCAATTATGTTCAGTTTGTAGAAATACTCCGAAGGAACGGGATTATTGGATAGGTAAATGCTCTTACTGCGGAACTCTAATTCCAGATGATGAAATAAAAAGAGTATTAAGAAGAAATTATCATATTTATTTATATTCTAAATCTACAAAACAAGAGAACAAATGTATAAGAAGTGACGTTACGCCCCAATCTAATCGAAATGCATTATTGATTCTTGTAATAATATTTATTATAATTCATATTATTATATTTATTATATTAAATATATAATATCAAATATATTTCTGCTAATTTTTTTTGACACATATTGCCTTGTGCTACTGCAGGAAACAGTCTAATACAAATTATTAATATAAATAAAAAGACTTGTTATCATGTTTTTTTGGTAACACTCATTTGTGTTTTCCCTCTATCCGCCCTTGAAAACATCGCCCTGGGCAAGCCCTATACCTTGGAACCCGCCCCGGAATATTCCCATTGCACAGATCCGGAGGATGTCAAGCAGTTGACCGACGGCATTTACACGGAGGGCTATTTCTGGACACAGACCAGCACGGTGGGCTGGTCGCACGCGTCGCCCGTGATCATCACCGTCGACCTTGGGGAAGTGAAGCCGATACGGGGCCTGTCGTTCAACACCGCCGCGGGTGCTGCTGGTGTGGAATGGCCCCGAGCCATTCGTGTGTTGCTGGCCGATGATGACCGTGTTTTTCACGCTCTAGGCGACCTGACCGTTCTGGATAGGGAACAGGACTTCCCACCCCGGGAGGGATATGGAATCCACCGTTTCTGGACAGATGCGCTGCAGACACACGGAAGGTATGTGGCGCTGGTGGTGGAGTCGTCCCCGTTTACATTCGTGGATGAAATCGAGGTCTATGCGGGGGATGCGGCCTGGCTGGAAACACCTCTTGCCGGGGCCGCAATCACCGATATCAAGGCCTATCTGACATCCCTTCGCGTGCGTGATTCCATCGCGAAACGCATGAGAAACGACCTTCGGGATATTCGCGAGCTGTTAACGGAATCCGTTCCGGAAACGACATGCCAGGAAATCACGGCCGCGTTGGATGCTTTGGCCGCGGAAGTCGAAACAGCGGACCTGGAACCGCCCGCGGATTTCCGGGCAGTGCTGCCCTTGAACCCGCTTCATGCGCGCATCCTGGGGCAGCAGGCGCGGATCTGGCGTGCTTCCGGACTGCCTGCCTATACGGTGTGGCAATCCACCAGCGCCTGGGATTTCATCCCCTACATCGGCATGCCGCCGCAAGACGCCGATGCCTCAGTTGAAATGCGCATGATGTCGGGCGAGTACCGCGCGGGTGCTTTTCAAATCAGCAATGCGGGCGAAGAAGATGCTGTGTTCCAACTACGAATAGAAGGACTGCCCGGCGGACTGAACCCGCCCTGCGTGACTGTTCATGAAGTGGCCTGGACAGATACCTATAACCTGCGTCCTGTGGCGGCGGCTTTGCCGGAAGCGACACGTGAAGGAGATGCCTACCGTATCACAGTGCCATGCGGCCTGACGCGGCAAGTGTGGCTGACGTTTCATCCCACCGATGAGCCCGCGGGCCGGCATGAAGGCATCCTTACCGTT
>JAAYBJ010000244.1 GCA_012730105.1 Candidatus Hydrogenedentota bacterium | reverse complement strand
TGCCCACGCAAGTACATTCATAATAGTATCCTTTCCAGCAACTTATAGCAGGCACTATATGTTGTGCTGAAGGAAATTATAGATACAAGATGTGGGTAATGACAAGAATAGAATTTGGGAACGAGCGGTAAGGGCAGACAACATCCCCCGCCTTCGGCACCCCCTTCAAAGGGGGACTTATGATTGCGTTGATCTCGCTCCCAAGTTGTACTTGGGAACGAGTTTGCTGTTGAAGTTGTACTTCGCTCTTGGTCTTTTTGATTCGGGTATATGATCCTTGACGGGCATGCGCGTTGGCGCTGCAAAGTACAACTTTGTGGGCAATTGCGTTCCCAAGTGCAACATGGGAACGAGCCGGGACGGGGCGCTGGGAACGAGTCGGGGCGGGGCATTGGGAAAGAGACGGGGCGGAGCATTGGGAACGAGCCGGGGCGGGGTACAGGGATCGCGTAGTGTGGCTCGACAGGTCCCCCTTTGAAGGGGGATCAAGGGGGATGTATACCCTTGCTGTCCCTGGGTTCCTCTTTATTTGTGTGCCATTTACCTTGCTCATCCCAGCATGTCCTCCAGTTCATCCAAGTCCTTCAGAATGTCCTGTTCGAGATCTCGGAGTTTGCCGAGGATGACTTTAGGCGGGTCGTATTCTTTTTCCTCGTACTTCACTTCCCGGTAGCGGTTGATGGAAAGGTCGTGGTTGTTCGCGGCGATGTCGGCCTTGGGCACGAAGAAGCATTTCGCGGTGCGGTCCTGCATTTTTTTGACAGTGCGCTTGCGCCACTGGGTAACGAGGTCGGGCAGGTCCGACCCCGGCACGGGATCGCGCTTGTCGTCCAGGGAGTAACCGTCATTCTCGACCTTGTAGAACCACACGTGATCGGTCTGGCCGCCCTTAACGAAGAACAGTATGGCGGTGGACACGCCCGCATAGGGCTTGAACACGCCCGACGGCAGGCTGACCACGGCCTGGAGCTGGTTGTCTTCGACCAGCATGCGCCGCACGGCCTTATGGGCGGCGGAACTGCCGAAGAGCACGCCGTCGGGCACGATGACCGCGCAGCGCCCGCCGATTTTCAGCATGCGCATCATGAGCACGAGGAAGAGCAGTTCCGTTTTCGTGGTCCGGGCCACGGCGGTCAGGCTCTTGTGGATGCTGTCCGCGTCAATGGTTCCCTTGAAGGGCGGGTTCGCCAGGATAACATCGAAACAGTCCTTGTGATACCGGGGGAAGCGGTCGGCGAAATTGTCCGCCAGTGAGTCCTGGTATTCGATGCAGGGCGATTCAATGCCGTGGAGCAGCATGTTCATGGCGGCGATGCGCAGCATGGTGGCGTCAAAATCGAAGCCGTGGAACATGTCGTTCTCGATGTGTTCCCGGTAAGGGTCGAGCAGATCGCCCGGATAGACCCGGACTGGGTCGCCATGGTCGTCCTTCACCACTTCGCCGGTGACCTCGTCCGTTTCATCGTGGACCAGTTCACGGGAACTGTGAGTGCGCCGCAGGTAGTCCATGGTACCGATGAGGAAGCCGCCCGTGCCGCAGGCGGGATCGCACAGGGTGTCGGTGGGTTTTACGTCCACCAGTTCCACCATGGCGCGGATGATGTGGCGGGGCGTGCGGAACGCGCCCGTATACCCGGCCATGGTCAGTTTGCCCAGCATATACTCATAAAGATCGCCCTTGGTGTCGCCCTGCTGCAGGGGCAGTTCATTCACGGCGTTGACGGCGGTTTTCATCAGGCTCGGCTTTTGAATGAGGCACTGGACGTCCTGCATGTATTTGCCCAGGGAGCTACGGTCCACCAGGCGCCCCTTGAAGAAGGGCAGGATTTCCCGGAGCATCAGGTCCAGCTGGTCCTGTGCGCCGAGATTGACGAGGTGGGACCAGCGCAGGTACTGCTTGTCCTCGGGGAAAATGCGGGTGAAGGACGTTTTCTTCAACCGGTTGGCCCGCTTTTCCGCCCGGGTTTCCTGCATGTCCAGCATGCGCGCGAACATGAGCAGGGTGATCTGTTCGATGACCGTGAGCGGGTTCGCAATGCCGGCCGCGAAGAAGTCGAGCCAGAGTTTGTCCAGTTTGCTTTTCAGGCTACCGTTAATCATGCATGTTCCTTAAGGCCGGTTCCCCCGGCCGGGGCGATCTGGTTGATTTCCGAGATCAGGTTCAGGAGATCGACGATTTGGGCCTCTTCCGTGAAGACGCCGTCCACGCCGTCGCTGTGTATCTGGGTGAAAGGCGATTCGTACAGTTTTTCAATCTGCAGCATGCCGTACAGGGCGATATGGCGCTTGATCAGTTCCAGGAAACGTATCTGGTGGGAGGACAGCTGCGGGTATTTCTGGACAAAGCGCGTGAAGTGGGCGTTCACGGCTTCGCCGTCCAGCCCGATGACCTGGCGGATGGCCAGGTCGAGGCGGTTCGCCTTGTTCGGGAAATGCACGAGCAGGTCGTCCACCTTCAGGTCCGGTTCCGCGAGCATGACCTTGGTGATGAGGTCGCGCAGTTCCTCTTCCGTCACGGACAGGCCCGCCTTGATCTTGCGCAGGGCGGGGGACTGGTCGAAGAGGGTCTTGAACACGCTTTCCACCCGCTGGCGGTAGGCGGCCAGGTCGAGCCCTTCCAACTGCACGACATAAACCTCCTTCTGCTCGGCGGCGTCCGCAATGTCCAGTTCCAGGGGACGGGGTTTCAGAATGGCCGGTTTGTTGCAGCAATGCATGATGCCGCGCAGTTCGCGCCGCACTTCCTCCAGTGCGCCGACCGTAAGATTTGTCCAGAACAGGGGGCTTTTCACCCGGTTGATCAGGTCTATTTTCGCCGCGACCTGGGTCAGGTTTACCGGCAGGCGTCCGATCCATTCCAACAGGGTGCCCTTGAGGTCTTCCAGCACCGCGGAGCCTTCCAGGCAAGCCTTCTGCAATTGGCCGATCAACAGGTCGAAGCGGTAAGCGTCCTCCCGCCCTTCCGTGTTCCGCCACTGCATGAGCGGCGCGATTTCCATGCGGAGCAGGCCGATGACGGCGGCATCAAAGCGGCGGATGAAGCCCTCCTGCTGGGCGGTTTTCACCTGGCGCCATTTCTCGCGCACGGCGATGGTGCGGTCATCCAGGGCGCGCACGTCCTTCTCCAGCAGTTCCACGGCAAGGTCCAGCGCGTCCCGGTCCTGACGCTTCAGGGCGGTTTCGCCGAGGCCGAGGCGTATTTCAAACACCTGCTGCAGCAATGATTTCTGGAGGGAGGGTTCGCATTCGGGCGGGTTTTCGCCGAAATACTCGAAGTTGCCCCAGTGATCGAAAATCTGGAAGTATTCCTTCGGACGGCCCGGCCCGAACAGGTCCGGGCACAGGCGCGTGCCCCGTCCGATCATCTGCCAGAACTTGACATAGGATTTAATCGGCTTGGCGAAAACCAGGTTGACGACCTCGGGCACGTCGATACCCGTATCCAGCATGTCCACTGAAATGGCGATGTGCAGGTTCTTCGCCGGGTCCTTGAAATCGTCTATCAACTGTTCGGCCCGGTCCATGTAATTGTCGATGACCGCGCAGAAGGGGTCCCTGGGCTTCATGTACTGGGGGTACATTTCCTCGAAAAGGCGTTGGAGTTGCAGGGCGTGCAGGTGGTTGCGCGCGAAAATAATGGTCTTGCCCACATGCATATCCCCGGCGACGCGCACGCCGTTTTCCATCAGGTTGCGGAGGATATGACGGTCCGTGTCCTTGTTAAACACCGCCTGGTTTACCTGTTCCCGGGTATAATCGATGTTTTCCGCGTCTTCCACCTGTTCATCCGCCTGCTCTTTTTGTTCATCGCTCATGTCGGCGTAGCGGATACCCTCGCGCAGAAATTTGGTCGTGTGTTTCATGACATGAAAGGGCACCAGGTAGGGCGGCGTGTCATTGATGGCGTTTTCAAAAGAATAATGGGCGGTCGGATCTTTATCTTCACATTCGAACATGAGAAAGGTATTGCGGGCGATCTTGCTCACCGGCGTGGCGGTCAAGCCCACCTGCAGGGCGTCAAAATAGACAAACAGGTCCCGGTACCGGTTATAGATGCTGCGGTGCGACTCATCGGCAATGATGAGATCGAAAAAGCCCGTGTCAAAATTCTGGTAACATTTCATCATGGCCGGGTAGGTGGCCAGGTACACCGTATCATTCCTGGCCTCGTTGGTGCTTGCCGATACGTAGGTGCGCGGTTCGGCCTCAAGAAACTGCTTATAGGCGTTGTGGGCCTGTTTGCGCAATTCGCGGCGGTCACAGAGGAAGAGGATGCGCTTCGCCCAGCGGGCCCGGATGAGCAATTCGCTGAGCGCGATGGCGACGCGGGTTTTTCCCGTGCCCGTGGCCTGCACCAGCAGGGCTTTCCGCCGCCGGCTGTCAAAGCGCTCGCATACCCGTTTGACGGCCTCGATCTGGTACATACGGTTGACGATGTTTTCGTTTGGATTTAAATCCGCGAGTACCGCAGCCCGTTCCTGGGTGCTCCAGAGGCAGTATTGCAGGCTGTTCTTGCTGTAGAACCCGTATAGTTTGCGGGGTACTTCGCCCTTGGCATCGTCCCAGATATAAATGTCGAAGCCGTTGGTATAGAAGATAACAGGTCGTCGGCCGTATTTCTTTTCCAGCCCGTCGGCATAGCATTTCGCCTGGATACGGCCTTTCTCAGCGTCAAGGGCGGTTTTCTTGGCCTCGATAACGGCGAGGGGTTTGTCATTATCGTCATAGAGCACATAATCGGCATAGCCCGTGCCGGAAGCGGTGGGCTGGCCGGGCACGGACACTTCCTTGCCGACCTGGTGGGTGGATTCTTCGCCCGGTGCCACATCCCACCCGGCTTGAACAAGCAGGTCATCGATAAGCAGCTGACGTGTTTTCGCCTCGTCGAACTGCAGCACCCCAACCGCCTGGTTGGCCTGGGCCAGGATCCGCCGCTGTTCTTCCAGGGTCTTTTCCGCGGCGGAAGCCTGCATCCGGGTTGTTTCCAGTTCCTCCAGCAGTTTCAGCATCCGGGCTTCCTGGTCCGCCAGTTTCTGAAGAACTTCCTTTTTCTCCCGCCGTAGCTGGCCTTTGGAATCGGGTTCCCCCTGGGGCGGTTCCTCAAAGGAGAGTTCTTCCAAGCCTGCCCGGGCGTACAGGGTCAGGGCAAACCAGCGGGCCAGGTCAAAGGCCTCGTGCAGGATCCATATGGCGATCTGGGGCTTTACGGGACCGGTCGCATGGGCGGCGCGGTTGCCCTGGGTACGCAAAGCATGGAGTTTGTTCAGCACTACGTTGGGCACGCTCTGCAGAAATGTGTCGTTGGTCAGATAGTCCAGGAAACTGGGACGGGCGTCCCGGGGTATTGTGTAATGCTGGAAGAAGGCGGCAACGAGATTCTCGCCAAATTGCCGCAACTTCACCAGCGCGCTCGCCGGGTCGGACCAGGCATAGCGTTCCGCGAAACCGCCGAGGTCGGCAAGTTCCGGGTGTTCTGTTCGAAGGAACTCGAAGTTGCGTGATTTCATGATAGTGCCGTTTCCATTTTGCATATCCTCCTATAAGCAACAGCCGTGCCAATAGGGGAACCGCCTTATTCCGGCTATTCCCCGGTTATGCCATAGCGCTTGAGCCAGTTCGTCAGCGTCTGGTAACTGGGCAGGCCGAGCAGTTCGGCCGCTTTCGTTTTGTTGCTGTGGGCTTCGTCCATGGCCCGTTGCAGGTAATGACGGGCCAGTTCGGTCATAAGTTGTTGCAGGTCAAAGCCTTCGCCGAGGGATCGGCCCAGCAGGGCCGGTGTGCTCTTGCCCGGCATGGGCAGGAGCGCCTCCTGGATGTCACGCGCTTCAAGGACTGTGCCGGAGGACCATACGACGGCGCGCTGCAGCGTATTGGCCAGTTCCCGTACATTGCCGGGCCAGTCGTAGTGAATCAGAAGATTTCTTGCGGAAACAGAAAGTTTCTTCTGTTCATGGCCGGGCTGGTCGCCGGTCTCCGCGTTGATCTGTTTCAGGAGATGGTCTATCAGCAGGTTGAGGTCGCCTTCCCGTTCCCGCAGGGGCGGTATGGTCAACACGGCCACGGCGATGCGATGAAAGAGGTCCTCCCGAAAACGGCCTTCCGCGACTTCCTGCATGAGGTTACGGTTCGTGGCGGCAATAACCCGGAAAGCGACCGCGATCGCTTTTGTGGAGCCTACCCGCGTGACCCGGCCTTCCTGGAGTACCCGCAGCAGTTTGACCTGTGCCGCGAGGGGCAGTTCGCCGATTTCATCCAGAAAGAGGGTGCCCTGCGCGGCCTCTTCGATATACCCGGCCCGGGCGGTCACCGCGCCGGTGAACGCGCCCTTTTCGTGGCCGAAAAGTTCCGATTCCACCAGTTCCCGGGGGATGGCGCCGCAGTTCACCGTGACGAAAGGGCCTTTCCGGAATGCACTGGAGTGATGTATCGCCCGGGCCAGCAGTTCCTTGCCCGTTCCCGATTCGCCCATGAGCAACACGGGAATGTGACGCGACGCGGTGCGGCGCGCCTTGATAATGAGGCGTTTCATGGCGTCACAGCGGTGAATGATGTCGCTGAATTCCGGCGCCTCGGGGGGCAGTCCCTGGGACAGGCGAACCAGGTCATTGTCCGGTCCGCGCAGTAGGTCCGGCAGGTAGTCTGCGGAGATGTCGAAGGGCACGGACGCGACTTGCACGCCCGCTTCCCGGGAGGATTGGATGAGTTCCGCGGGGAAACGGGTTTTGGCGACGATGATCCACACGGCCGCCATGGCCGGGGTGCCCGGGCTCAGATGAAATACGCGTTTATACGTGGCTGTAGTTTTGCGCTGATAGTCCTCAAGGGTGTGGATTACCTGCTCATAAATTTCCCCGAAGTGGGTAGGCGCGGTGAGTTTTACACTGACACAAGCGAGGGATGCCCCGGTGTGTTCCTTCAGCCAATGGACATACCCGTCCGTGGTTTTTTTATCATAGTCGGAGAGCAGAATCACCTCGTCATAGGCTGTTACCGTTACCGCCTGGCCTATAGGTCCCGCCCCTGCACCTTCCGTCCCTTGACTCGCCCGGAGATCGGCGGTGCCTATCCACGTAAAGAGGACTTTATTCATAATCATAGCATACAAAATATTTTGTATCTGAAACAAACACTCTTGTATGTATGATTTGGCATATCATCCGGATGAAAACGTCCGCTCCAGACGGGGAAAAGCCTGATACCCGGGGAGGCACCTTGATGGGATATACTGGTTACGGTATTCAACGGCGTGTGGTAATCATCAGCATCCGTGAAAAGTGACGGGCTACCTGATTTGGCTCAGGAATGGAAAGGATCGCAATGAACAGGAATAGTATCGCTACGGTATTACTCGGCGCGTGTCTTCTCGGTATGTACAGCGTATGGGCGGAAGCAGATGCCGCGCGCACGCAGCTCTCGTTGAAAGAAAAGACAGTTCTCGAAAAACCGTCGCCCCTGCGCGGGGCATTTTATGTGAGTGTAACCGGGCAGGAGATGATGACCTACAGCGCGCGGTCGGCGGACAATGGCTGCACCTGGGTGCAGCAGGCGCCGCAACCGGATTTTACCACCGGCCTGCCGGAGAATTACCGGCGCATTCCCTATCCCGGTTTTGTTGATCCCGTTAACGGGGCGTTGTTGACGGTCATGCTTGCCATGGACCGGGAGGATGTGGACCGGGCTGTTCATGAACCGAAGGAAACGGCCACGGACAGTTACATTCGCTACCGGGTGTCTCTGGACGGCGGGAAAACCTTCCTGTTCGACGAGCCGGTTATCCAGGAGGGTGGCTATGACTTCAAGCATCCCCTCGAAGGGTTGTACCTGGGAAAGAATGCCATTTTCCTGGGTGACATGGGGTGCCGGCCGATTCGCACGAAACAGGGGCGTATTATTGTTCCCACCCAGATGACGGTTCTGAACGTCGAAGGCGCGCTGGAAACCTTCGGCAGCGGCTGGGATTATTATCAGTGCCTCATGCTCATCGGCACCTGGAAGGACGACCACCGTCTTGCGTGGACGGTGTCCGAGCCGATCCCCGCGGACCCGGAGCGGACCGTGCGCGGCCTGTATGAACCGACCCTGGCGGAGATGCCGGACGGGCGAATCCTCTGCGTTATGCGCGGCAGCAACGGCCTCAAAAAGGACCCGGAATACCAATTGCCCAGTCACAAGTGGTATTGCGTTTCCACGGACGGCGGTTTCCATTGGAGTAAGCCGGAACCCTGGCGGTACAGCAACGGGAAAGAGTTCTTTTCGCCTTCAAGCATGTCCCAGATCATACATCACAGCAACGGCCGCTATTTTTGGATTGGCACTATCAGCCCCACCAACTGCCGGGGCAATGCCCCGCGCTGGCCGCTGGTTATGGGGGAAATTGACCCGGCGAGCATGATGCTGATCGAGGAGAGCGTTATTACGATCGACACCAAAGGGGACGGGGATCCGGACGGTTTGCAGTTGTCCAATTTTTACGCCTTTGAAAACCGTGATACCGGTGATATCGTGCTGCCCATGCAGCGCTGGGTGCCGCAAGACCAGTATGAGTGGGTCCTTTACAGAATGGGTGTTGAGTAAGGATGATATTGGAGTGAATGGTACGATGTCGGATCGATCTGTCTGATCCGACAGATCAGACGGAGCCTGTGATTATAAAGGCTTCAAGTCTTTAAGGCGGCAATTTCAATTGTCATGGCAATGGAAAAGGTTTAATCGCAAGGGGCCAGGCATCGTAGTCCCGGTCAGCTTGTTTCCTGCATGGCCTTTTCCAGTAGATCACTGACCTGTAGTTCTCCCGCCCATTTCTTCAAGTATGTCAGGTCCAGTTCTCCGGAACAGGTTTTCATAACTCCAAGGATATCACGCCACTGACGGTCGGAAACTTCACCGCCTGAGCGATACCATTCCATTTTTGAGAGGATGGTATCTTCCGGACTGGCAAACTTCGCACTTACTTCCACGCCGAAGATAAACACCTGCCGTTGAGCACGGTCGAGTTGGGATTGCAGGAAGGGGCGCGGTCGTGGAACAAAAACATCTACTTTGAACATTGTCTCCAAGTGGATGATATTGAAACTGGAGTGACGCTTGATCGCTTCGTCAATCATTTTGGCATCCACATAGAATTCATCCTGCAGGGCTGAGACGAATGAACTGAGATGCTCCTGTCGCATTTCGGCAACGACATCGGCATCTTGTGTTGTTCGAACCATGCCGTACAGCGCAGAGGCCAATGAGCCGCCGATCAAGTAGGGAACGCCAAGTTTTTCGAAAAGATCCGTGACCTTGAATGTTACTTCCAGAGGTTCATTTTGCATAAGAGGCGCTTCCGAACACTTTGTGCGCCAACGCTTCGCCCAATACCAAATCCGCTAACCTGCGCCGCAATTCTTTTTCAGTAGCCTCCGGATATTTGGAACGCAGGCCCTGAAGTGCAAGCAAGCGCGCGGAAGCGTTTAACTGTGCCAGCATCTTCATTTTTTGCGTAGGACTGGCTTGCCGCCAAAGCCGAATTTGCAGCGCTTCCATTTCTGTATGCGTATCGGAGTAAAGTGCAGTCATGAACGTTCTCCGTAAACTTGTGTTTTCGTTTCTTTAATCATCTCGTCGCGTCTATTGTAACATCCTTCTTGAATCCGGCGCTCTAAAATCATGCGAACTTGTATATCACTTATTTTCCCCCGTGCCGGCGTTTCCGCCCGGTTAGCACCTTCTCTTCGGTAATGGTGTAGGGGCAAAGGGTTGTCTCTCCGTGACTGACTTTTTGGTTGTTCATGCTCAGCCAGAGCAGTTCCTGCGGGCCGGTGGCTGTGGCGAAGACATTATCCTCACGCCCGTCAACGCCCGCCATGTAACGGGTGATTTTGGAGAGTTCAGGCGCTTCCGACAGGGATTTCGCCATAAACCGCCGATACTGCAAGTCATCATAAGGCCCGGAAAAGCACATTACGCGACCCTTGCCGGTGTCAGCGCCCGGTCCCAGCAGGGCGTCATTGGGCACGGTGTCGCCCTCCACGGTGCGCAGCGGGCCGATGCTGTCCGCTGTGACCAGCAGTCCGCCCCGGCGCACCCACTCTGAAATACGGTCCCAGGTTTCCTGCTCCGCCGTATTGCCCCAGAGCAAAAGCAACGCCTTGAATTGTTCCAGACCGCCGTCGGCGATCTGGTTATCGCTGCAATAGGCGAAATCAAAATAATCGCGCAGCGGTTCCACCCGTTTCAGGAATTCGTTTCCGTTCAGGATGATGTGGGTCTGGGGATAATAGGCGGCCACCTCAACGATGGGTTTCCGGTGCCGGAACAGGGGCGCCCATCGCACGAAATTACGGCGCGCCCGGTCGCTGCCGAACAGGTTCGGGTAATAATAATGCAAGCCCAGCGCGTCCGAAGCCGTGGCGTTGTAAACACGGGCAACGATGCCGTTTTCATCCACCGGTCCTGCGGGTTCAAAACTGTAATACGCTCCGTACTGGCGCCCGGCAGAGGCTACCCAGCGGGTGAGTGAAAAATTCTTCCGGTAGTCGCTGGCCTCATTGGTAATGCGCACCCCGGCGCCATATTCAGCGGCGATTTTACACTGGTCCCCGAAATTGGCGCCGTGTTCCACGGGGGCATGGCCGCCGGTGCAGATTTCAATCCGGCCGGGGAAATAAGCGCGTGTCGTTTCCACCCAGAACCGGGTGTAGTCGTTCATGGAGCCGATGTACCAGGCGGCGAAATCGAGCCAGGCGCGGTCGTTGGGCGCGTTTTCACGCAGGAAAGGCTCAATGCCTTCAACGGTCTCAAAGGAGCTGTTCCAAGCGAGGTTCAGTCGAGCGATATCGCTATATTTTTCGGACAGAAAACGGCGGAAATCGGCCTGGGCGTGGGGATCGCCCGCCCAGATGCCCGGGTGCGTGTGATATTCGCCGTGGGTATTCGCCGTCCAGTCGTTGCCGGAAGCCACATAGATGGCCTCGCCGTAATTGCCCGTGATGCCGAGCAGGATGGACTCTATAATATTTTCATCGCGGTAGTGTTCGCAGAAAGCCTGGATAAAATTTGCCACATGTCCGCGCAGGACGGGATTCCACAGGGATTCCACATCGCAAGTTTCGCCATGTTCCAGGCAGATATAGCCCTGTGACCCCGTCTGTTTGTAATACCAGTCCGGCAGGCTGTAGGCGGATCCGATGATCAGAAAGGGCACCCACTTGACGCCTGCCTGGCGGTAGACCTCCACATAGGCGTCATAGAGCCGCCAGTCATAGCGGTCGGGTTCCGGTTCGCACAGGTTCCAACGCACATAGGCCTCATGGCTGGTGAGCCCCATGGCCTTCAGGGCGGGCAACGCGCCCCGCAGTTCCCTCAGTTGCCGGTCCAGGGCTTCTTCCTTGTCGATGTCGAAACCGCCGATGATAAAGTGACGATCCGCGCCGATGTGTGTTTTGGATACCCGTCGCATCCGCTGCGGAGCATCCAGGCGTTCCAGGCCAGACGGGCGTGCGGGGGAGAGGGACACCGTCTGCACCAGCAGATCGCCCGTGCCGATCCGGAAACTGGCGCCCAGGTTCTGGCGCCCGGTGAAGCCCGGCTGTTCCAGCAGGAATACCACCCGTTTCCATTCGCTTGCGCCATACCGGCTGCCGCCCCACTGCTGTTCCGCGGCACGGTACATGTCCTCAATGGCATTACCCGTGTTGCTGTCATATTCCAGCCGCAATGATGTGCCCGGTTTGTTGTCAAAATAGGTGACCTCCACATACACCGCTTTCCCCGGTTCCGGCAGGCGTTCCGGCGCCGCGGAGAAATACAGAAAGGTCGAGGGCGGCTGCTGTCCGGGCTTATTGAAAAGACAGGCGCGGCCGGCCCGGCGCGTAACTTCAAAGATGCCGTCGGAACCGGACAAGGGGGATAGTCCCGAACTGTCGCCGCCGGCGGAAAAAGACGCGGCGGGAAACGCGTCATCACCACAAACGGTGAAGCATAATAAAACGCATGCAAAAAGAAAGATACTGTTTCTGGTTCGTTTGGATGCCATAGGTCTGTATTCCATGTTTGGTTGATACACAGTGAAGATACTGAAGATATCGAAAGGCGGTTCATGGAAGCAAATGAAGGCAACGAGCGGATCGCGCACTTCTTTATGTTGTTTTTCCCATTGACGGTATTTTCGTTATACTCTTATCGGTAATGTTATATGGAGAATCTTACGTAGCCAGATGTTCCGAAGCACCGATGTACTTTAGGCGCTTAAGGCCATTTTGCTGACAATTAATTATGAGTTTGTCTTTCCTGGGAACGCCGCTCCCCAGAGCGGCACGACCATGGGTATGGACATGGAGTCAGGGAAGACTCAGCCAAAGGTATTGGCAATGATAATTCAGGGTTTATTCCCGTGG
>JAAYBJ010000026.1 GCA_012730105.1 Candidatus Hydrogenedentota bacterium | reverse complement strand
TGACGGCAGGACGATGGTCTAAAACTATGGCCCGGTCCGTGCAGCGTAACGCGCAATGCGTCCGTATCAGCATCCACCAACCAAAGGGTACTACCCTCTTTCTCTTCAAATAAAAGCACCTTCCCATCCATAACCGGCTTGGTGCCCGATCTGGCATGTTCCGGCATGGGTACGCGCCGTACAAACTGCCCTGTAGCGTCATCGACAATCTCATAGGTTCCCGGATGGGTGAAGTAGGTAGAATCTCTGACAAAGAGCAGGTTGCCATTGTGCAAACACCCTCGAAAACGCCCAACATCCTGTACGGATCGGTCCCTTACCTCTCCACTGTCAATATCCCATTGCAGCACACGATTGCCGTCCGCAAGCAACAACGTTCGGCCTTCTTCCAACCATTGGACAGGGCGTCCATTGACCGGGCACGGGATTTGCCTTGTGCCGTCCTGCGAACAAAACACAACGTAATAGTCCCGACGGGATTCTTCTTCCGTCGCCCGGCTTAGCCACAGGAAATACCAGGTACTTTCCGGCCATCCAATGATACCCTCGAAGCTGTGCGGGCAACGGTGCGTATAGCGCCACTTCACCTGCCCGGTGTGTATATCCAATACAATAACATCAATGGTATTAACAGTTTCCTTGTTATAAGGATATACAATCATCCCGCCTTTTGTCTGAACCGCGTTGAGATATCGAACAGACGGGTCAGCAGTATAGGACCAGGCTCTGGCGCCGCTGTTCATGTCATAGGCGAACAGCGTTTTACGGGAGGAACACAGATATAACCCGTTCGTCAGGTCCATGCCGCAATAACGCGGCAGGAATTCCATGACCGGTTGAAAGTCTTGGGGCTGCGCTGCCGCCGCCCCTCCGAGCAAAAGCGCCACCGCAGTCATAAGGGTTATAAAAGAGGTGCGCATCCGAGAGTTTTCCGCTTTAATCCGCAATCGGATCTTCTTCATCAACCAGCCGCTTTATATCTGTAGTACGGACGGCCTCTCGGGATTTAGGTGCCAGAGGGATTTACCCTTTATTCAGGTTTTCAACGTCAAGTAAATCCTGGGGCCGACCGCTGGCTTCTTTGGCTTTAATCAAATCTTGTTTGGAAATGAAAGGAACCGGTTGCCCGGAAATCGTTACGGATTCACGCCTGTCCCATGCTTCTTCAAATGTGACGCCAGGAATGGAAAGCATAATGTCTACGCGTAATGGAGGGCACCCCATTTGATAGAAATAACCCGGAACACTGAAGTCCGCCGCCGTCAGGGCGGTCAACGGCGCCCCAAATGTTTTCAGTGCATCATAAACCGCTTCTGCATTCGCTTTGTCGGTTGACACCCACAAATCCAAATCTTTCGTGAAACGCGGCTCCGTATAGCGCATAACGGCATATCCCCCCACAACCATGTATCGAATCTTATAGACGTTGAAAAGACTCAACAGTTCTATCCAATCGCGGTTCAGTAACATGACCATTCCTTATCAGTTCCGCGTCCAGAATCATTTGCATGGCAGCCTCAAATATGGCCACAGGACCCTGTGTCTGCCAAAAAGAAATGTCGAAATCGTCTTTCTCATCGCCGAGAAGTTTGTATGCTTCAATAATATCTGACATTTTAACGCCCTTGATCGTATTCATCTGCCCGGAACCGATGTGCGTTCATATTGATACCCGTCTAAAGTGTAGCATATCGAGTTGTTTAGACGGAAAAATGCAAGACACGTTTTATCAAATAGATGTCCCCTGATTTTCAGGCATTTCCTGATTCCGCGCGTTGGCTGCCCCATAATATTTGTGATATTGTAAGGACGCCTAAAATTTCTGAAAAAAAATCGAGGATATTTATGAGGAACACTCCGAACCATCATGAAGACATAACGGAACAACCCCTGAAGAAAAGCATGCGCGATTCGGTATAGCGTCGTTTGTTGTCTTTTTAATTGTGACCTGGCTTCTTGTGGAGGTCTTAGTCTGGTCGTTTATGAAAATCAAACGCGGAGACGGAGAATCTGTTGCTATTGCCTTACCGGTGTTGCTGTCCAACAGGGCTTTGTATTATATCTGTCCTATTATCTTGGGAATTGCGGGATTGTTCGAACAGCAGCGAAGGAAACTGTTTTCGGTCCTTACAGTTATTCTGTCAATTGCGATTATATTGGGAATCATTGTAACGCTTGCATACGCTTAGTGTGGGTCATGCGGATATGATTTTACAGGACTACCTCACTGCGTTGCCTTCTTTGTTAACGTAACAGAGGGAAACAGTATGCCATATCTAAATCCGATAACAAGTCTAACGAACACTGTGGTTAAAACGTTGTTGTTAGTACTCTCCTTGGCCTTGATCTCTCCAGTAGTACCTATCCGTGCGCAAGCCCAGGAGTCTTCTACCATGACCGTATCCGAAGCCGTTACCTGGCTCGAACAGGAAGCGCATAGAATCATTGTGGCCTCGAAGCGAACCATGAACGACGGCACGTCCGCGTTCCCGCCGCAGGTCGGCATCGGCTACGAGGCGTTCTGGCTAAGGGACTACGCGTATACGCTGGAAGGGGCGGTCGACGCGTATTCGGATAAAGAACTCACCGATGCGTGCAGATTGTTTGTCCGGAGCATGGATGCCAACGGGGCGGGTGTGGATTGTGTGAAGTTTGACGGCACGCCCATCTATATGCCCGGTTATGGTTCAATGGGCGACCATCCGGTAGCGGACGGCTCCCAGTTCACCGTGAATGTGGCGTGGCATACCTGGCGAAAGACGAAGGACCGGCTCTTGCTCGAGGAAATTATTGAGCCCCTGATCAAGACGATGAACGCCGTGCCGCGCACCCCAGATACCGGGCTAGTGTATATCAGGCCGGGAGATGGAAAGACGTGGGACCGTTGCCCCTACGGCTTCAGCGATACCATCCGGAAAGAAGGGGACGTGCTGTTTTGCTCGCTGCTGTACGTTCAGGCCGAAGGCCAACTTGCGGAGCTGCTCGAAGCGCTCGGGCGTACGGAAGATGCCGTGAAGTGGAAAGCGGAAAGTGAGCGGGTGTCAGGGAGCATCCGAAGTGTTTTCTGGGACACCGATACGGGACTGTTCCGCGCCGCCACACACCGTTGCCGGGAACACGATATCTGGGGTTCCGCCTTTGCCGTGTATCTGGGCGTGGCGGATGATGCACAGGCCAAGCGCATAGCCGGGTATTTCAAGGAGCACTACGCGGCGATTGTACAGGAAGGCCAGATCCGGCATCTGCCGGGCGGGGTGTACTGGGAAAAGGGCTGCGAGCCGGACACCTATCAGAACGGCGGTTACTGGGCCACGCCGACGGGATGGTTCGTATATACCCTGAACCTCGCCGACCCGACGCTCGCGGATAAAACCGTGATCGACATGGTGGCTTCCTTTCAAAAGACGGGTGCCTGCGAATGGATCTTCGGAGAAAAGCGCGTGCTGCCCAATTACCTGGCGAGCGCTGCCCTGCCGCTGGCCGGCATTCGCGCCATGCTGAAAAACCGGGAACAGTGATTCTGGAGTGTCCCTTGTGTCCTTTTTGTCCTTTCGGTCCTTTTAATACGAACAAAAGGTTGAACTGCACGCGAATAAACAACCATACTTTCCTCTGGATAACAAGTATGTTTCGCCCCATCAATAAAACCGGCGCAGGAAGGAAAACATAATGAAAAAACGGTTCATTGTACCGGCACTGGCGCTTATCCCGTTGCTTTACGGCATGGGATGCAGCACGCTGCCGAAAACGGATACAGGCGCATGTCAACAGGCGCAGTCCTTCAAAACGGAGATTGAAAAAAACGTGGAAGCAAATTATCTGCTGTATCTTCCGGAAGCCTATGACACCCCGGGAAAGCAATGGCCGCTCCTGCTGTTTCTCCATGGGGCTGGCGAGCGGGGCGACGACTTAAGCAAGGTGGAAGTGCACGGCCCGCCGAAACTCATCGCGGAAGGGAAAAAGGATTTTCCCTTCGTCGTGGTGTCACCGCAATGTCCGGAAGACGCCTGGTGGAGCGACGGCCCGCAGATCGACACCTTGAACGCCCTGCTGGACCACGTCACCGCCAAGTACCGGATTGACGAGGACAGGATTTACGTGACCGGCCTGAGCATGGGCGGTTTCGGCACCTGGCGCCTGGCCTGCGAATACCCGGACCGCTTTGCGGCCATCGTCCCCATCTGCGGCGGCGGGGAACCTTACCGGGTCCGCAAGATCGCCCATCTTCCCGTCTGGGTGTTTCATGGCGCCAAGGATGACGTGGTGCCGATCCTGGCCTCCCAGCTCATGGTAGACGCCCTGAAAAAGGCCAAAGGAAATGTGGAATTCACCGTGTATCCCGAGGCCGGACACGATTCCTGGACGGAGACCTATAACAATCCCGCACTCTATGACTGGTTCCTGAAACACACCCGACCGGGGAAAAAGTAAGGGGAGCGCCCGGACAGGGGTAAGGCCCCGCGGGCACGCCGGATCGAAAGCCTTTGTAACGCCTCATAACAGGCAGGAAGATGCATGACAACGCCCCGTCAACGGATGCTGGATGCTTTCGCGTTCAACGGGCCAGACCGGATCCCGGTGGTCTACCACCCGTCCCCGGCAGGATTGAACGTCCATGGGAAAAAATTACTGGATCTGTTCAACGCCTATCCGCCGGACAACCCCGTAGTTTTTGACGCCATTCCTCATCCGCCTGAGGGCACCGTGGACGCTTCAGGACGCTATCACGAAATCCGCACGGATGAGTGGGGCACGGAATGGGAACATCTCATCTACGGGGTGTGGGGACATCCGCGGCGGTATCCGTTTGAAAACTGGGAAGCGGCCGCAGCCTATGCCTTTCCCCCCTTCCCGCTTCCCGACCGTGTAACCCTGGCGAAACAACGGGAAGAATACCTGGTTTTTGCCGGGACCGTTTCCATTTTCGAACGGCTGCACGCCCTGAGGCCCATGGACGAGGTGCTCATGGACCTCCTGACCGAGGCCACGGCCTTCCTTCGGTTCCTGGACCGCCTGGTCGAATATTGGCTTCAGGTGATCCACGGCCTGCTTGACGCGGGTGCGGATGTCATCATGTTCGGCGACGACTGGGGCGCCCAGGGCGCACCCCTCATTCCCTCCGCCTTGTTCCGGAAGTTATTCGCACCCAGGTACGCGCGATTGATGGCGCCCGTTCACAAGGCTGGTGGAAAGGTCTTTTTTCATTGCTGCGGATTCATGGATGGAATTCTCGATGAACTGATCCACCTCGGCATCCACGGCCTCTGGCCCCAAATCGGATTCTTTGAAGCCGATCCTTCCCTGTTCGACACATGCGCTGAACATAGGGTGACCCTGTATCTTCATCCCGACCGGCAGTATCTCATTCCCCGGGGAACGCCGGAAGAAATTGAGACCGTCATCAAAGCCTATGCGGAGCGGTTTCATGCATCACGCGGCGGTGGCATATTCTATGTGGAAATCGAGAACGACGCCCCCTTTGAAAACGTACAGGCACTGGTTGAAGCGGTCCACCGCTGGCGGTGACCCGCTCCCGGGATTACATTCCCCGAACCGTTTCCACATCCCTGGCAATGGCGGTCGTCAGTTCCTCGCGGGAAGCGAATTTTTTTTCTGGGCGAAGATGCTTATGGAACACGATGTCCAGGGCCTTTCCCGTCAAATCCCCGTCAAAATCCAGCAGGTGCGCCTCCACCAGGCGCAGGCTGCCGCGAATGGTGGGCGCGATGCCGATATTGACAGCCGCCTTGTGCCGACGCCCGTCCACAACCGCCTCGGCTGCGTATACGCCGTGGGCGGGCACGCAACATTGTCCGATATCGAGATTGGCCGTGGGAAAACCCAGCGTTCTGCCGATACCCCGCCCAGGCATTACGGTACCGCACAAAGTATATTTCCGGCCAAGATATAGTTCGATGTCTTCCACCTCGCCCTGCACCACCCGCTCGCGAATGAGGGTGCTGCTTACCCGCTCTCCCTCCACGATCAAGGGATCCACCTGACGAGCCCGAAAGCCGTACCGCGCTGCGGCTGTTTTCAGATAGTCATAGTTGCCTTGGGCACGGTGTCCGAAAGCGAAATCATGGCCGACCACAACGGCCTTGACGCCGCATTGTTTTACCAGGATGGCGTCAACGAAATCCGCGGGGCTCATGGAGGCGGTTTGCCGGTCGAAGGGAAGAACATAAAGCACTTCCACGCCCAGCGCCTCCAGCAATCGCTTCTTATAAGGAAGATCCGTCAAAATATTGGGAGAATGCTCGGGCGCGAAAAAAAGGCGGGGATTGGGTTCGATGACCATGACGGCAGGCACGCCCCCGACGATGCGCGCCTCTTCGCGGAGGGCGCGGATAATCTCCTGATGACCTAGATGCACCCCGTCGAAACAGCCCACGGTCAGGGCTAGGGCGTCGAAACGCGCTTTCGTGCTTCTTACATCTTCAATGCACTGCACAACAAGGCCTCCACTAAACGGGTTTACGGCGCGAACACGCACTTCGGCTGAATGCGCGCCCCCGCCGCGGTGGGCGAGGCGACCGCCAGCGCGACCAGTCCACCCTGCCGATTTTTTACCTGCACCATGCCGGACTGGACCGGGCAGCCGCCCTCAAGGGCGGCCCCGGAAATCGCGGTGCCTTCACGCAGCATCTGTTCGCGCGCCTTGTCCACGATCACGGCCGGGAGATCGAGCGCCTCCCCCATGGGAAGCAAACGCAGATACACCGCTTCCGGCGTATCAAGCACATCAAGGGGCGCGGCATCCTCAAGGCTGAATCTGCCCACCCGGATGCGCCGCAGCCGTGCCAGCAGCGCACCACAGCCCAGGCTCTGGCCGACATCATGGCAAAGGGTCCGGACATAGGCGCCGCTGGTACATTGGACCCGCAGGTCGGCATCCGGCGGATTCCACCGGGTTACCGTAAATTCACGAATGGTCACGGGCCTTGACGGCCGCTCGATTTCCTGGCCCGCACGCGCCAGTTTATAGAGACGCTTGCCCCCGATTTTGACGGCGCTCACCATGGGCGGCACCTGCTGGATATCGCCTGTGAATGCATCACAGGCTGCTTGAATACGTTCCAGGGTCATTTCCGGGTCCACGGGCACTTCCGCCACCATCTCGCCGCCGAGGTCGTGAGATGAAGAAGTGAGCCCCAAACGCATGGCGCCCTCATAGGCCTTGTCCAGGCCGGAAAGATATTGCGACAACCGCGTGGCCTGCCCGATACACATAACGAGCAAGCCCGTGGCCAGCGGATCCAGCGTGCCCGTATGGCCAATCCTGCGGATGCCGGTGGCCTTGCGCAATACATCGACCACGTCATGGGAGGTCATGTTCGGGGGTTTGTCCACAAGCAGAATGCCATTAAGCTGCATGGTGATGGTACTCCAGGATAATCACTCGTTGCCCGGCTCAAGGAACCGTGGTTCAGGAGCTTTTCAGAAAGGATTTATGCCCGCCCAGCGCAGTGAGAATACTTTCACGCGCGTCTTCCAGGGGCATCTCAAGGGTTGCGCCCGCGGCGGGGGCGTGGCCGCCGCCGCCGAAACGGCGCAAAAACGCGGCACTATCGAAGGTGGCGTCGGAACGGAAACTCACATGGACCTTATCCGGTTCAAAGGATTTCAGGAGAATGGCGACCCGGACGCTGTCCACCGCCTGCCAGATATTGATCAGGTTTTCCGCGTCTTCCCTTTGCGCGCCCGCTTCCCGCAGATCTTCGCCGGTCAAGCGGGACAACGCCACGGCGCCGCCAAAATGAAACTCCACGTGAGAGAGGGCAAGCCGCATCAATTCAAATTTCATCCGGCTGACATCACTGAAAAACTTTTTGTTCAGCAGACCAATGTCGATGCCCGCCTCCATCAACTCAGCGGCCAGGTGATGCGAACGTGAGGTGGTATTGGAGAACCGGAAGCATCCGGTGTCTGTGGCTACCGCCGCATACAGACATGCCGCAGACTCCTCCGTCCAAGGCGCACCAGCCGCCTTGTACAACTCCGCGATAAGCTCGCCGGTTGCCGCATACCGGGTATCAACGATGCCCGAGGCGCCAGGTTCGCCGTCTTCCTGGTGATGATCAAAAATCAGGATTCTTTTCCCGAAGGGAATGTGTTCCGCCAGGTCGCCCACACGGGAAAGACACCCACAATCCACCAATACCGCGATGTCATATTCCGCCGGCACAGTGGCCGCGTTGACAATGGTGTCGGCGCCGGGAAGATCCTTGTATATGGCAGGAACCGCTCCGTCCAGGGCGCAGACAATTTCCGTAATTCCGAAATGGCGCAGCAGAAGACGCAAGGCCAGCATGCTTCCTATGGCATCGCCGTCCGGGTTTACATGCGATACAATATAAAAACGGGCGCCGGTCCGCAACGTGGCGACGGCTTCTTCGAGAGACAGGGCCAACATCGGTTGCTGCTGCTGTTCGGCGTGGATCTCCTCGAAAACCTCCTCCAGATGATACACCTTGTCAAGAGTGTCGTCCGGGAAAAAGCGAATTTCGGGAAGAACGCGCATCCGCAGATATTTGCCCACTTCATGGCGTATCCAGCCGGAGGAATGCTGCAGTCCGATAAGCGAACTCTTGCGTTCGGATTCCGAACCGAAGAGACTGACATACACATTCGCATAGCGCAGATCACTGGACATACGCACATCCATTATGGACACGAAACCGATGCGCGGGTCTTTCAGCCCTTTCATGATAAGCTTCGCGATTTCTTCCTTGATAAGGGCGCCGACACGGAGCGTTCTGCCTTTTGCTTTCATAACATCTCTATCCTGTAATCCGCCAGCACGGCCGGACTATTCATCTCAATAAAGGTAACAACGGCGCTGAGCTGACTATTCACGTGCCGGGATTCCCCGCCCACAATGCATACGGCAAGGGTGCAGCGCTGCCACAGCTCCTGACCGCCCGTTTCGGCCACCGAACAGTTGAATTTGCCGTGCAGCCGGTCCTTCAAGCTCTTGATCACACGCCGCTTGTCTTTCAGAGAATGCGCTTCGGGCAGGAGCAATTCCAGCTGCAACAGGCCTATGGTCACGTGCTTTCCTGTTCGAGCGTCTTGGCAACGGACTCCAGCTTGAAGGATTCGATGATATCACCCACATGAATGTCGTCGAAACGCTCAAGTTTGATGCCGCATTCAAAACCCGTGGCCACAGTGCGCACATCTTCCTTGTGTCTGCGCAAGGAGTTGATTTGCCCTTCGTACACGATAACACCATCGCGGATAAGCCGTGCCAGGGACCCGCGCGAGGTTTCCCCGTCGGTCTGATAACATCCGGCAATGTTGCCCAGGGCAGAGGAATGGAACACCTCGCGCACTTCGGAATGTCCGGTAACCACTTCCCGGGTTTCCGGGGCGAGCATGCCTTCCAGGGCGCTGCGCACTTCGTCCAGCGCCTCGTAAATGATGCGGTAGCTCCGAATTTCAACGCCGGCATGTTCCGCCATTTTTTTGACCTTGGCATTCGCGGTAACATGGAACCCGATGATCACGGCGTCGCTCGCCTCGGCCAGGAGCACGTCGGATTCACTGATACCGCCAACGCCCGCATGCACGACACTGATGGACACTTCTTCATTGCCTATTTTCGCAAAACTGGACTGCAACACGTCCACCGAACCCTGCACATCCGCCTTGAGGATAATGTACAGGACTTTTTTCTCCTGGCCGGTGAATCGGGCATGAAAGTCTTCCAGCGTCATGTGACGCATGGCGGGCCCACGCTTGACGCGCGCCCGGGCCTCGCGTTTTTCAGCGATACCGCGGGCGACCCGTTCTTCGGCGGCCACGATAAAGATATCGCCCGCGTCGGGAGGCTGGTTGAACCCCGTGACAATCACCGGGGTGGAGGGGCCCGCCTCCTGGACGGATTCGCCGCGGCAGTTTGTTATGGAGCGTATGCGTCCGTAACTTTGCCCGGCCAGAAAAGCGTCGCCCACGCGCAGTGTGCCGCTTTGCACAAGCACCCACGCCACGGGTCCGAGACCGGTGGTCAGCTCGGCTTCAATAACAGTGCCTCGGGCCCGCTTGTCGGGATTCGCCTTGAGTTCCAGGAGATCGGCTTGCAATACCAGCATTTCCATGAGTTCATCTACGCCCTGGTTCATCTTGGCGCTAATGTTTTTCATGATGGTCTTGCCGCCCCAAGCCTCATCCAGCAGGCCGTACTGCGTCAATTCCTGCCGCACCCGGTCCGGCTGGGCATTGGCCAGGTCACATTTGTTGATTGCGACCACGATGGGCACTTCTGCGGCGCGGGCATGATTTATCGCCTCAACGGTCTGCGGTTTTACGCCATCATTCGCCGCGACCACCAACACCACGATATCCGTGACATGGGCGCCGCGGGCGCGCATTTGCGTGAAAGCTTCATGACCCGGCGTATCCAAAAAGGTGACACGGCCGTTGTTCACCTCAATATCGTAAGCGGCAATGTGCTGGGTAATGCCGCCTGCCTCACCCTCCGCGACCTTGGTGGTGCGGATAGCGTCGAGAAGTGAAGTCTTGCCGTGATCGACATGTCCCATTACCGTAACGACGGGCGGACGGGAAACGAGTGATTCCGGGGGATCGGATTCTTCCGTGAAGAGTTCCTCCTCTTCGGGGATCACCACCTTGACGGCAAAATTAAACTTTTCCGCCACTTGCCGGACGGCATCCATGTCCAGCTGGTGGTTTTTTGTTGCCATGATATTTTCGTCCATAAGCGCGAGAATCACTTCGCTTACGGAAACTTCCATCAGGGCGGCAAGGCCTTCAACCGTCACCATCTCATCAACTTCAATGGTGCCGCCCATGACTTCTTCTGAGGTATCTATCTGGGACTCCTCGCGCCTTCTTTTACGGCGCTTGCGCGCGCCGAAAACGGCGCCCGCTTGAAATTCTTTTACCGCGGCGACAGCCTCACGGCGCATATTATCTTCACGAATACGGGAGCGTTCCGCCCGCTTGACGCGTTTCTTGGCCGGCTTTGCTTCCACAACCGGTTCCCGCTTGTGTTTCAGCTTGGCCTGCACGTCCTCCGGAAGCGCTTCCACCGCGAGTGAAGTGGTCAGCGGGCCGTCATCCTTGCGTTTTACCCCGCGTTTGGACTGGCGGTACTCCCGCTCTTCCTCCACTTTGCGTTTCCGTTCCTGGTCGCGCCGGATGACTGCGGCGACAATTTCCGGATCCGGTCGCAAATCAGACACGCGCGCACCTTGCGTTCCCTTCTGCTCCCGATTTTTTTGCTCGCGTTCCACGCGCCGGCGCTCTTCCGCTTCATGGCGTAATTCAGCCTGAGCAAGTACGCCCGTAGCCGCGCTGGCAGTTTCGCCTTCGTCGACCGGCGTCCGGGATTCCTTGCGTTCCCGCTCCGCGAGCAGTTCCTCTTCCGATGCGGTAATGATTTCAGCCTTGGGTTTCTGAACTTTTACCGGCGGCTTTGCCGGTTCTTCCTCCGGCACAGGATGCTCAATTTCAAGTTCATGCGCCGGGACAACCGTTTCAACAACCTCAGCAACAGGCGCGGAAATCTCCTCTTCGGAAACAACCGCCACTTCAATAACGGCCTCTTCTTCCGCGGCGGGTTCATCCGTTTCTTCGGGCTCCTCCGCGGCGGCCTCTTCCGCCTTCTTGTCCTTGGGCGCCGCAGTCTTTTTCTTCGCGGCCGCTTTGGGTTTTGCTTTAGGCTTGGGCTTGGGCTTGGGCTTGGGTTTTGGCTTGGCTTTCGCTTTGGCCTTGGCCTTGGCCTTGGCTTTGGCTTCGGCCTTCGCAGCCGCCGCCTCCTCTTTCGCCCGTTCCTTCTTTTCGCGTTCTGCTATCTGGGCCAGTTTTTTATCGAGAACCGATCGGTCTTCATCGATATCCAGCAGGAGGTCTGTAGCTTCTTCGGAAATCTCCGAATCAACACCTTCCACATCAATCTGCAGTTTTCGAAGGACTTTGACCGCCTCCTCGGCAGTCATATCAAGCCGCTCCGCCAAACTGACAATGGTTTGCATATACTATGGACCTCCTGAAACTAAAGTGCTACTACCCCGGGATTATTCCCGGTTCACGGATTCTGTGCGATACGTCTTCCTTATCATTTAAGGCTGTTATTCCTCATCATCATCCGAAAGCGGTTCCGCCGCATCACTTGTCTCTTCCGCGGCATCTTTCTCCGGGGAAGGCTCCGTTTCCGTTGCGGCGTCTTTGTCCTCTTCCGGGGTCATGGAATCGGTTTCGGGAGCGGCGGGCTCATCCTGGGCCGACGGTAAGGAATCCGCCTCCGGCGCTTCGTCATCGTCTTCCACCGGTTCCGCATCCCCCCGGATATCAATATTCCATCCCACCAGCTGTGAGGCCAGGCGCGCATTCTGTCCGCGCTTGCCGATGGCAAGCGACAGCTGATCCTGGGGCACCTGCACGTGTATGCGCTTCATTTCCTCGTTAAGCTCGATATTCAGGATATCGGCCGGATTCAGGGCATGAACGCACAAATCAACAGGATTCTCGCTCCAGCGAATAATATCAATCTTCTCGCCGCATAATTCTTCCACGACAGCCCGGACCCGGGCGCCTTTAAGCCCGACACAGGCGCCGACGGCGTCAACGTTTGAATCCATGGAGGCAACCGCCACCTTGGTACGGCTGCCGGGATCCCGCGCAATGGATTTGATGACAACCGTGCCGTCGTAAATCTCGGGCACTTCCATATCAAACAACGCCCGCACAAGATCTGGCGAGGTGCGTGACAAAAGCACCCGGGTGCCGTGCGCCGCACGATTGACTTCAATGACAATGGCCCGGACCCGGTCGCCAATCTTGTATTTCTCGCGGGGTGACTGTTCCCGCATGGGAAGCACGGCCTCCACCTGGCCGACACTCACCAGCAGCCCACCCGGTATGGTCCGCTTTACGGTACCGGTAACCACATCACCTTCCCGTTGTTTGAATTCTTCGAAAATACGCTCGCGTTCCGCGTCCTTGATTTTCTGCGCGATCACCTGCCGGGCTGTCTGCGCGGCAATGCGTCCGAAATTGGCCGGTTCCGCAGGCACCTTGAGCCTGTTGCCCACCACGACATCGGCGTTCAGTTTGAGCGCGTCTTCCAGCAGTATCTCAGAGGAAGGGTCCTGTATCTTTTCCGTTACCAGCCTGATTTCAAAGACATTAAAGGTCAACGACTGCGGATCAACTTCAACGGAAACGTGTGCGGCGCGATGCATCGCCTTGCGCGCCGCAATCTCGATGGCGCTCCGAATCGCTTCAACGAGCGTATTGCGGTCCACGCTTTTTTCCGCTTCGAGTTGCTGCAGTATCATTTTAAGATTGTCAACCAAGGTCTTCTCCTTTAACCAGCGGTTATCGATCCAGCCTTGCCTTCTTGATGTTGTTTAAATGCAGCGCAACATCAGCGCCGCCCGAGTCCAACCGGATGATATCGGTTTCAACGCCGGTCAAAACACCCTTAAAACGGCTGCGGCCCTCAACCGGCGTGGCAACCGTCACCTGAAAGGGATATCCTATATAGCGTTGGAAATGCTCCACTTTGCGGACAGGCCGGTTCCATCCGGGCGAGGACACTTCAAGAAGGTACCGCTCCGGGATGAAGTCCAGACTGTCCAGCAACGGACTCAGCATATGCGTGGCCCGCGTACAATCATCAAGGGTTATCCGCGAACCTTCGTTATCTATAAACAAACGCAACAGGAGCGAACCGCCCTGTCGCGCCAGTTCAATTTCAATCAATTCGTAACCCAGGGTTTGGAGGTCGTCCTCCAGCGCCTGCCAGGCGCGGCGCACAAGAGAATCTGCGTCCATATCCTTGCCTCTCCGGCAATCGGCCACTGTAAAAAACAACAAAAAAAGTGGGCCGAGACCCACTTTACTTTGGCCGTTATTTGCATCATAACTATAGCATACACTATTGTCCAGACGCAACCGGCCGTCGCCCAACCGTGTGCAAACGCCGTGGTATAGGCTGAATGGCTGTCGCAGACAGCGCTGTGTTACGGGCTCAAAGCATCATTACCACCAGATTCCTGTTGGATATTTCGCCGGCGCGATAACTGAAAAACACACCGCCACATACAGTGCAGTGGGGCACAACTTCTATATTGTGCCTGATTAGACCGGCTTTTTCAAGTTGCATACGATTCGCCGTCCCCAGGTCCAGGTGGCGATGACATGCAGGAAGCCCGGCAGCACGCCAGCGCTCCGCACATTCGGGCGACACTTCATAGCAGCAGGGGCCGGCACACGGGCCGACCACGGCCAGCAGGGATGCCGGCGAGCATGCGAACCGTTCGGCAAGGGCATGTACCCCCGCCGCAGCGATATTGCACAACGTGCCCTCACGGCCGGCATGAAGCGCGGCAATCACCCGCCTCAGGGGATCATACAGCATCACAGGCGCACAATCCGCCACACTGATACCCAGTGCGATTCCGGGTTCATCCGTGAACATGCCATCCGCTTCCACCGGATCCATGCCGGGCGTGTCACCCAAGCCGCCGGCCTCAACAACCCGGTTCCCGTGCACCTGCCGCAGCCGCACAAGCCGCCGCGGCAACCTGCCCGACCTTTCCAGGAACGCTTGCACATTGGCGCGCATCTCCGGCCGGCTGCCACAGTCGCCGTCTGTCTTGTCAGAGATGACAGCGACTCCAAGTCCCGCCCTCTCCAGGGAAGTAAAACGCATCATGGCTCTCATGCCGCCTTAGAGGATATACTGGTTCAGATCCTGGTGTTCCACAATATTGACCAGTTGGGCTTCCACAAAATCCGGCGTAATTGTAATTGTTTCTCCCGAACGCTCGGGCGAGGTAAAGGCCACATCCTCCAGCAGATATTCCATGATGGTATGCAGCCGACGCGCGCCGATGTCTTCCGACTCTGTGTTTACACGCTCACAAATTTCCGCGATTTTCGCCACCGCCCCTTCTTTGAACTCCAGGGTCACCCCTTCCGTTTCCAGCATCATCTGGTATTGCTTGATCAGGGAACACTCGGTTTGTGTGAGGATACGCACAAAATCTTCCTGGTGCAGGCTGTCCAGTTCCACACGGATTGGAAAACGTCCTTGCAATTCCGGGATCAGGTCTGAAACCTTCGCGTTGTGAAAGGCTCCAGCGGCTATAAACAGGACGTGGTCGGTGCGCACGGAGCCATACTTGGTAATGACGGTGCTACCCTCCACAATGGGCAGAATATCCCGCTGCACACCCTCACGGGACACGTCGGGCCCGTGGCCGGAGTACCCACCCCTGCCGGCGATCTTGTCAATTTCATCCAGGAAAACAATACCGCTGTTTTCGACCCGATCGATAGCGCGCCGGGCGGCCAGGTCCATATCGATCATTTCCTGCAAAGCCTCCTGGAGCAGGATTTCCCGAGCTTCCGCAACGGTCACCTTCTTGTTCTTCCTCTTCTTGGGGGTCATCTGGCCAAACATATCCTGCAGGTTCAGGCCCATTTCCTCCATGCCGCTTGCGGCAAACACCTGCAACATGGCATTCTGATTGGATTCGGATACTGTAAGTTCCACTTCGCGTTCGTCCAATTCGCCCGCGGCAAGCTTCCTGGCAATAAGTTGCCGGGCCTTTTCTTCGGCAACGGCGCCCGGTTCCACCGGCGGCTCATCACCCGCCGAGGGATCCATCGGGTGGAAGTCCGGACGTTGATCGCCCTGGCGCCGCGGCGGCAGCAGCAAATCCAACAGACGCCGTTCCGCCTGCTGACGGGCTTTCCCTTCGCATTCCTGGCGCAATTCTTCGCGGGCCATTTTGACCGCAACTTCGGTAAGTTCACGAATCATGGATTCACAATCGCGCCCCACATATCCCACTTCCGTAAACTTGCTTGCTTCAACTTTTACGAACGGCGCGTCAGCCATTTTGGAGAGACGCCGGGCGATTTCGGTTTTACCGACCCCGGTGGAGCCGATCATAATAATGTTTTTAGGTATGACTTCGTCCCGCATGGATTCAGGAAGCTGCAGGCGGCGCCAGCGGTTGCGCAGGGCAATGGCCACTTTGCGCTTCGCTTTTTCCTGTCCGATGATGTACTTGTCCAGTTCCTGAACAATTTCTCTGGGTGTGAACTGATGCATCCGTAATTCCTTTTGTGGTGTGGCAGAATCACCTTGTTATTCGCTCCGCCCGCGTGGCCGCCGCACTCCCCCTGCTGGTACCTATTATAACCAGTGTTTCCTGCGAAAGAAAACAAGCATGGCGCCGGCGATCACCGCACACACGCCTAATGTGACAGGATAAGCCCATTTCATGCCCAGTTCCGGCATATGTTGGAAATTCATGCCGTAAATGCCGGCAATAAAGGTCAATGGAATAAAAATAGTGGCAATAATCGTCAGGACTTTCATCACTTCGTTCATGCGGTTGCTCAGGCTGGAGAGATAGACATCAAGCAGGCCGAAGGTCATGTCACGAAAGCTTTCCACGGTGTCGATAATGGCGATCGTATGGTCATACAGGTCGCGCAAATAAATGGCCGTGGAAGCCTGTATTATCGGATGCTCCTCACGCAACAGCGCGGTAATTTGTTCCCGAAGCGGCCACACCCCCTTGCGCATGATCAGCAAGTCCCGTTTGATGTGCTGCAGACTGGGCACCAGGCCGGGCACCGGATTCTCAAGTGCCTGCGCCTCCAGGCCCTCTATTTCTTCGCCCATGTCCTCAAGGCACACAAAGTAATGGTCTATGATGACGTCTATGATGGAATAAAACAGAAAATCCGCGCTTTCATGGCGGACCCTGCCCTTTGCCTTTTCAAGACGCTGGCGCAGCGGATCGAGCACGTCACCCGGATGTTCCTGAAAGGTAATGACCATGTTGGGAAGCAGTACCAGGCTTATCTGTTCCGTATCGAGCGCTTTGCGCACATTATCATAACGGATCATCTTGAGCACGAAATAGACATACTCGTCAAAAAAGTCGGCCTTGGGGCGCTGGTTTGTGTTCAGGATGTCCTCCAGGGTCAGCGGGTGAATGGAATGCTTGTTCCCGATAGCCTCCAGAAGCCGGGTATCATGCAGTCCCTCGATATTCAGCCAGGTCACAGCGGCCCGCTGCGCATACGCGTCCACCTCAGACAGATCCTGGATGACCGTGTGGTAATACTGGCTTGCGTCATAGGCGATAACCGTGAGCCGCACCTCTGTGCCACTGGCCTTGCCCACGTGAACCAGTGAACCCGGGGGCAGGGCGACTTTTTTTTTGTAAGAGCTGTTTTTCTTCGCCACGGCATGCAATCCTTGTAGTGTTGACCACCCAACGCAAGTAAAGTATATCATGGCAGGTCTTGAGAACCCGGGTGTTTTGCCGAAACCTTCAGAACCTGCATCGCCTGCGGGCGTCATCCCCCTTCTTTTAGAGCTGCCTCGTGATATTTCTCCCATAAATGCCGGGCAACCGTCACCGCATTTCCCGAGGGCATTTCAGGATAGGACTCCTGTTGACGGGTCCATCCGGCCTCCCAGGCGCGAATCTCCTTTTCCCAGGCAGCGGCGTCAAAGGGAATTCCCGCTGCAAGGGCTTCATCCAGGCGTTGCACGAACATCTTCCAACGGGGCAGATAAAATCCGCCAACCAGGCCCGACCACTGCTTGGCGGCATAATCATGCAATCTGCTGTCCTCGGGGCCCCAGAGCGTAATCTGGTTACGGGCATTCCATTCATAGTGGGCTTTTTCTTCCGCCGTGCGCCCCCAACTGCGGGCTTCGGCCAGCCAGCTGCCAAGCAGGAACTCCCCACGGGTCGCCAGCAGACTATCCGTATCGCTTAACAGTTCCAGAAGGCGGTTTCCCGCCGCCGTCAAACGCTCCCGGTCGCCCGCATGATAAGCCGCCGACACTTCCGCACTAAAGGGTACCGCCAGATCGGACAACACCTGCCGCAGGACATGGACAAGATCGTAACGGTACGTATCGCACTCTTGAAGTTCTCCGGGGGCCCTGAGCAGGTAATCACACGCCCGGGCTAATCGAACAACATCATAGCCTCGCCTGGAACCAGGCACCTGTCCCGCATCCTCCAGAACAGGGCGGCGGCAAATGTCCGACCCGGCGTGCCCTGGAACCCGGTAAGCCGTGTCGAGCAGCAGTTGCCACGCTTCCAGGACATCCGCATGATCTCGACCGTAGCGGCGCAGGACATAGGCGGCAATCCAAGCGTCGAGGCCGGGACACTCCGGCTGCCAAAAGAGATCGCCTATCAGGTCGAACACCACGGGATTGTAGTCCAACCCTTCCATGATAAGCCCCATGCCCTGGAGGTCGCCCCGATCCTGGCTTTCCAGGGCTTGCTTGAGGTTTCGCACTATCTGGGGCAGGCCCCCATGCAGGCTTACCTGGTTGCCGAAACTCTGTATAATGCACCACAGCCAGGGCTTGCCATAAAACGCCCGGGTTTGATTCCAAGCCGGCTCATTTTCACACCACAGGTCCAGCACAAGCATTTTTTCATTCGGCAGCGCCGTCAATAGCGCTTCCGTCTGGGCTTCTTTCCAGAAATCGGGATTATTAACGAATAGCCAGCCCTGCATCAGCCACTTCGCTTTCGGGTCAGCCGCCGCCATGCCACCATAGACCGCTTCCGCCATGGTTTTTATAAAAGCGGGATCGTCACTGGGCGGCGACATCTCGATAAAGGTGTCCGCCGCATAGTAATGGTCCGTTCCGAAGCTTCGGGTTTGTTCCTCAATGAAACGCCAACCTATTTCTTTAAAAAGCGGGTCCTGTGGATCCACAAATAACGTGCCGGGAAAACCGCACCAACTTGGGAGTTGCTGATACTTCGCTTCCGGTCGAACCCTGGCAAGCGCCGCCGGAACGTGGCCTGTGAATCCCTGGAGAACAGGCGTCATACCGAAGGCGCGTTCACGCGCCGCTATTTTGCATTGCAGCGCCGCATGCCGGTCTACCCAGTCATCCGTCAACGGACCACCCCAGCCGTCCATGCAGCCCATCCAACCGAAGGGCAGAAAGGCCGGGCCTACAAAAAAAGCGGCCAGATCATCGTCATCAAGGCCCATTTCCCGGTACACCGAACGCCAAACCGCCTCCTGTCCAGTGACCGCAAGAGGCATGTTTATTCCCTGCAGGGCCATCCAGTCGATTACCTGTTCCCATTGTTCCCAATCCCACCACGCCATGGAATAACTGAAAACGCAGTAATTAAAACAATACCTATACCGAAAAGGAGTGACTATACGTATTTTCGTTTCGGGCATCGGCAGCGGATCCGGCAAATTCAGTTGATTACCTCGCAAAGACACGCTTGTGCCGCAGCACTGTTCCAGGTACCAGTTCAGTCCTGAAGCCATAGCAACACCGGTTGAACCGCGCACGACCACCGTCCCCCCCTGCGCTTCAATCTCAAACACGTCCCGATCATTTTCAGGCGGCAGGGGTTCAAACAAGAATGCTTCCGCATGATCCGGAAGGAGTCGAGACACAAGGCCCCGGACCGCCTCCTGTGCGCTTTCCCCGGAAGCGGCGGCACAGCATCCAAGGGCAATAAACATACAAGTGGCTGTAAGATATCTCATGTCAGAAACTCCACCGTAGGCGCTTATGCAACCCACCGCTCCACCCGCCGACCTGTTACATTACAGTGTCGGATCCACTATCCTGCCCACAAACAAAACACTTCCTGTCTCATTCTCCCGGATCAGGAACACGAATGGATGGTCCGCCCTGAAAGCCAATGGCCGGTGAAAGGCCTTGTCCATAATGACCGCCGTGGCCGCGGCCGCTTCAGTGCCTTCCTCGTTCACATCCACAAAAGCCTTATGAACGACCTTGCTGATGAAAAGATCCTTCCGGCCGGTCATTCCCGAAAAATCAGCGCCTGAAAAGGCATGTTCCATGCCCATTTCTATTAGAACCGCAGACAGGTCAAATTCACAGGTTGCCTTAAACTTGGGCAGACTGAGATTCACCTCCGAAATACTTGTATTCGAGAGATCATCGAGCCATGCTTTGACCGTGCCATGATTTAGCATTTCTTCGAATGCCGACAGACCGTCCTGTTGTTCAGGCAGGAAGACCACCATGGACAGGTCGTTGCCCACATAGGGCAGTTCTATCGCGCTGAAACCCTCGAAACGCCGGAATTTTACTTCCGTACTCTGGTTCATCATGGGCGCCTTAACGGTTTTCCCCGGACCGACATGGAAATCCGCGTCCCGTGTTTTCACTTTATCAAACGCACTGAGCCAGTCTCCTTTAAAATAAATGGCATTGCACAATACAAGCACCGTAGCGGTATCTAACATTCCCTGCTTGATCAGGTCCTGTATCTTTTCCCGGGTCTCCTGTTCCACCCAGGTATTGATGGCTTTCCGAGCGGCTTCCGTATTGCCTGCGAAATCGGCAGGGTGTATCCCGGCGCCATAATGCTTTTTGGTCAGGTCTAGAAAATCGCCCAAGAGAGGATAGTCCTGCTGGATCCACAGGCCGTTGGCTACGTTAAGCTGGACAGTTCCCTTGTCCTGAATCGAAGTCAAATGAGACTGAAGCTTCGAAAAGGATTCGTGCACAGTATTTTGGCCACAGGGAAAATGGAGAACGGTCGCCATTTCCGTTTCAGTATCACCGCGGGCGCCGGCATAGGTCATGCCCAACGCCGTGGAAATGCTGTACGGCGAAAAGAAAAGGTTGCCCTCTTCATTTCGAAGAACCCGGTACAAATCAAAACAAAAGGCGCTGTTGCCTTCCTGCAGGGCTTGAACGTTATCTGAGAAAGCGCCTTGCATAAAAAGGATGGCCGTTACCGCAAGTGTTGAAACAAAACAGGGTTTCATTTTTTTCTCCTTTTCACCTTAACGTCCGGAACGGTTATCTCGTTTACATGCCCATGCTTTTTATCATGAAGAATCGAACTTTCTTACCCTTAAGTATCAGGAAATATGCGATCCAAAACAAGGAGAAGTGGAATGGACCATAACAACACCTCGTGGTGGAAAACAAGCATCTTCATTGTATTCCTCGGTGCGATACTGTGGCTTACGCTGTCCGGGAGACTGACGGAAATAACAGACGCACTGACACGATCCCTTGCAACGTATAATCAGAACTACCTGGACGAATCCCTGAAAGATACGATGCATCTTATGATACCTCTCGGCATTGCCAAGGCCGGCGCCGATATTATCGAGGGCTCCACTACCCAGATGGAAGCGAACCTTCTGGTGGCCTCGGCAAACATGAACATAGAAGCCGGAGATGCCCTGCAGCCCATTTTAGAATACATAAATGTCGCCTGGAAACTTCTGCTCCTGAGCATGGTATATCTGCTGTCGGCCAAGACCATCCTGATGGGGACCAATGCGGTGGCGCAACCGTTTCTCGTCATATGCGTCACCGCGTATCTGCTGGATACCCTGGCCGGGATGGTCCTGCACTCGGAAAATCCTACCCGGCAGGTGCTGAAGAAGGTCGGGCCCATGTTTTTGCTGTGCGCGTTGATGGTGATGGCCATCCTTCCGCTCACGGTTTACGGGGCGGCCTATCTTTCCAGGCATACCACCATGGTATTGGGCCAGGACATGTGGTCGTCCTTTGAAAAAATGGGGGAGGTGTTTTCAATGGACGAATTTCAAAATGCAGAGGGACTTACGGAGAAAACAACGGCGCTCAAGAACGAGGTCGCCAGGATTGCCGACTACTCCCGTACCGCGCTGGGAGACATTACGCTCTCTGTCGGAAAACTTGCCGTAATCAAAATCCTCAACGGCATTGTGTATCCGCTGGCCTCGTTCCTGTTTCTGGTATGGATTGTTCGCGGCTGCCTCTATCCCGCCCTCGGCCTCGGACCCCGAGGAACCACGGACGACGACTTGCGGCGTCTGGCTGGGTGGTTGTCGAAAGCAAATCAACTGCAGAAGTCACATGTCGCCGCTTCCGGAAATACGCTGATTCGTTAATTTACCGGGCCCATCCCGAAGGGAAAGAATCCGTCCCCCGCATCCTGCGGTTAACACTGTCGTGTCCGGATGTCATGGTCCTTTTTAGTATACTTGTAGCCCAAACCCTGTAAAGCGAGTCTAAGGATTGTGGTTTGTCCGTTTAACACTGCGTACTTAGGGAAAAGGCGGTTTTACATGCCGGGAAAGGAAATCACTATGGCCAGAAAAACTACTATGCGGGGTCTGCTGTTTCTGATTGTCGTTTTGGGAGGCGTTGCGTGGATCGCCCCGGTCCACGCCCGGGAAGTCACGATAATTGAATCACCGGAAGTCACACTGGTGGCGGAAGAAGGCGCCGGGAAGTTGTACCAAGTAGGAGAGCACCCTGTCTTGGTCATGGAAGGCACGCCGGAGGAGATGGGGTACCAGCACGGCAAACTGCTCGCCGGCAAAATCAATTATATTATTAAAGAAGGCTACATGCCCAAAGCGCTTTGGAACCGCGGGTATTCCCGGGAGTATGTTATTGCGCAGTCACAAAGGATGGAAAACTTTTTCCCGCAATCTGCAAAGGAAGAACTGCGCGGCCTGACCCGCGGCGTTCAGGAAGCGGGATACGAGATCACCTACGAGGAGATACGTCTCGGCATCACACAGGCCGAAATCCTGCATTTCCCGCCCGATGGCCCGCCCGCCTGCTCCAATTTCGCCTGCTGGGGCAAATGGACCACGGACGGCAGGTTGCTGCACGGACGCAATCTGGATTGGAACATCAAGGGCGACGCCCAGGACAGTCATGTAGTTTTGGTGTGGCGGCCCAAGGGCGGCTTCCCGTTTATGATGGTCGGCTGGGCGGGCGGGATCGGCAGCGTCAGCGGCATGAACAGCAAGGGCATCACCATGGGTGAAATGACGCTGCCTTCGCCGGACGCCACCTTCGACGGCCTGCCCCTGTTCCTGCAGATGCGCCTGACTCTTGAAAAATCCGCAACCCTGGAGGAGGCGGTAACCTTCATCGAAACCTGCAACAGGACGACGGGTTGGAATTTTATCCTGGGAGACGGCAAAATCCCAAGTGGACGCGCGCTCGAAACGGACGCCAAATACTGCACCGTTTTTGAACCCATGGACGCAAAGGAAAGCGAGCGAACCGGCCACTGGGGCATGGAAGACATGGTGAGGCGCACCAACCACCCTGTCGGCATGGACCAACTACTGCGGCTCGGCATCGGGATGGGCGAGGAGTTCGGCCTCACGGTGACTTCCGAGACCGACATTGAAACATTGCTTCCTCTGCTTAAAAACGAAGATTCCTGGAAGCGCTATGAATGTCTGAGCCGGGAAATAGAAAAACAGCCCGGCAAAGTGGATGTTCGGGAAGCCATCCAGCTGCTGGCCACCGAGCCCGTATACAATAACGGCACGCTTCATTCCATGGTCTTTGACCCCAAAAATAACACCCTGTATGTGGCTAATGCGGGAAACAATCCCCCTGTCCCCGCTACGGACCGTCCTTTTACCCGCATTGACCTGGCCCCCTGGTTCAAGTAATCACCCGGACATCGAACAAAAGCAGCAGCGGAGATCACCGCTGCTGCTTTTTTGTCATTATCTTTGGGCGGGGGAATACCGGTATCAGTCCACTTTGTACTCACCCAGGCCGACCAGTTCGATGCGCGCGTTTTCCGACGCGTCGCCGACTCGCCTGCCAAGGCGCATAATCCTCGTATAGCCGCCCGGACGGTCGACGAAAGCGGGACCGATAACCGTGAATAATTTCCGGACCACGTCCTCGTCGCGCAGCCTGGCGAATGCAAGCCTGCGGTTGGCCACGGAATCCGTCTTGGCAAGGGTAATCAGCGGTTCGGCGAACATGCGGAGTTCCTTGGCCTTGTATACGCCCGTTTCAATGGCATCGTGCTTGAACAAGGCAACTGCGAGATGCTTCAGGGTCGCCTTCCGGTGGGCCATATTGCGCCCGAGTCTTCTGCCGGCTTTTCTATGTCGCATGACTATTCATCCTCATCCATGTTTTCAACGGGTTCGCCGTCTTCTTCCAGTTCTTCGTCTTCATCTTCTTCTTCAATGTCTTTCAGGTCTTGGGCGCCCTTCACCGGGGCATGGGCCATCATGCCCAGGTTCAGCTTTTGGGCTTCAAGGAGGACTTTGATCTCTTCCAGTGACTTCTTGCCGAAGTTGGGAAGCTCCATCATTTCCTCTTCCGTCATGGAGACCAACTGGCCGATGGTGGTCACTTTGGCCGCCTTCAGGCAGTTCGCGGAGCGGGCGCTCAATTCCAACTCATCTATGGAACGCGACAGCGTGCGCATCAATTCCATATTCTCCGCCATTTCATCATCGCCTTCAAGACTCTTTTCACTGGCATGCAGTGTGAAAATATTGAAGTGTTTGATAAGCAGGGCGGCGGAACTGCGCAACGCCTCTTCCGGGGTGACGGAACCGTCCGTGTGCACGTCAAGCACCAGGCGGTCATAATCGGTCATTTGCCCCACGCGGGCGTCTTCAATCTGGAAATTGACCTTGGTAATCGGCGAGAAATTCGCGTCCAAGTAAATGGTGCCCAGGGGCGCGTGTTCAAATTCGAACTTGTCCGCAGTAACGAAACCCCGACCCTTGGCGACCTTGATTTCCATCTGAACCGTGGTGTTGCTCTGCGTCGCCGTAAACACAACTAGTTCCGGGTTGAACACGTCTATGGGCTGCCCCTTGAACAGGTCGGCAGCGGTAATCTGCCCTTCACCCTTGTGGGTAAAGGTAAAAATAAGAGACTCGCCCTCATTAAGCCGGATTCTGCAGCGCTTCAGATTGAGCACCACGTCCGTGGTATCTTCATACACACCGGGAATGGCCGAAAACTCGTGAAGCACGTCCTCGAAACGGATCGCCGTAACCGCACTGCCCGGCAACGAAGACAACAGCACACGCCGCAACGCGTTGCCGACCGTGGTGCCGTATCCGCGCTCAAAGGGCTCCGCACTGATGCGCGCGTAGCGGTCGGTCGCATCTTCTCCCATCTTGTACATCTTTGGAATGCTGAAATCTCTTTCGCTCATGGTTTCACGCCTTTCCACACTCGGGCTGTTTGAAAAACAAAATAACACACCATCAGACATAACGGTTTTAGCACCGTTTTGCCCCTATAGCGCCAAGCGTCAGACGCGCCGGCGTTTCGGCGCGCGGCACCCGTTATGGGGAATCGGGGTAACATCGCGAATCAACGTGACGTTCAAGCCGCACGCTTGAATGGCACGTATGGCCGATTCACGGCCCGACCCCGGCCCGTTCACATAAGCACGCACTTCCCGCAAACCCAGGTCAAGGGCTTTTTTCCCTGCCTGTTCCGCGGCCAGCTGTGCGGCGAATGCGGTGCTTTTCCGTGAGCCCGAAAAGCCCACCTGGCCGGCGCTCGACCAGGAGATCACATTGCCCTGCGGGTCCGTGATGGAAATAATGGTGTTATTGAAGGTCGCCTGAATATGGGCAACGCCCGAAGTGACGTTCAGATGCACCTTGCGCTTCTTAATCTTGCTTTTTCTTTTTTCTTTAGCCACGTTCAATTCTCTCCCGGCATTAACCGCTTTTAAATAGCTTGTATTTGGAGTAATCCACGCTGGATATGGGAAAGCTTAGGACTTTTTCTTGACAACCGCCATCCGCCGCGGGCCTTTACGGGTGCGCGCGTTGGTGCTGGTGCGCTGGCCGCGCACCGGCAATCCGCGCTTGTGCCGCAGACCGCGATAGCTGCTGATGTCCATGAGCCGCTTGATATTCGCCGTCACTTCACGACGCAAGTCGCCTTCAACCTTGTAATCACTCTGAATCACGCTGGAGATCTTGTTGACTTCTTCATCGGTAAGATCGCGGATTCGCGTGTCGGGATTGACGCCGATCCTGCTCAGCAATTGCTTTGCACGGCTCGGGCCAATGCCGTAAATCGCCTGTATGCCTGCTTCCACGCGCTTTTCACGCGGCAGTTCAACACCAACTATACGTGCCATGTACTTTCACTCCCATGCATGAACTTAGGTTCGGGCGGCGCCTTCGGGGCGACACCATCGTTTTTTTAACAACGCCCGGAACATGCCGACGCGTACGGTACGCGTTCAGACACGCACGAAACTCCGGCACAGGCATGCTATTTCTGCCTGTAAATGATGCGCCCGCGACTCAAATCGTAGGGCGACATTTCAACCTTGACGACATCCCCGGGAAGAATCCTGATATAATGCATGCGCATTTTCCCGGAAATGTGCGCGAGAATCTTGTGGCCATTTTTCAATTCAACGCGAAACATGGCATTGGGTAACGTTTCCGTCACTTTGCCTTCAACTTCTATGGCCTCTTCTTTCATTTAAGTACCATCACAATCCATTCATTTCCTGTGTCGTCCCAGCCGGCTCGCGCTACTCATCGCGAATGCCCCAGACGGGATCATCACACCATGACAATATTTCACCGCCTTCGTTGCGCACCACCACGGTGTGCTCGAAATGCGCGCTCGGCTTGCCATCCCGTGTAACCACGGTCCAATTGTCCCGCTTGACGCGGACATCACATGTGCCCGCGTTTACCATGGGCTCGATGGCGAGCACCATGCCTTCTTCAAGGCGCGGACCCGCTTCTCCGGCGTCAAAATTGAACACCTGCGGGTCTTCGTGCATCTCCACGCCAATACCGTGACCGACATAATTGCGCACGACATCAAAGCCCGCTTGACGGGCCGTCCGTTCGATTACGGTTCCAATTTCATTCAAATAATTGCCGGCTTTCGCGGCTTTGATCGCGCGCGACAGCGCAATGTCCGTTATATCGAGAAGGCGCAACCTCACGGCATCCACCGGACCGCACGGATGCGTGGTCGCAGCATCGCCATAATAACCTTTATAACAGGCGCCAATATCCACACTTACAATCTCGCCAGCCCGCAACATCCGCTTGCCGGGGATTCCATGGACCACTTCATTGTCTATGGACACGCAAATCGACGCGGGATACCCGTGATACCCCTTGAATGCGGGCGTCGCACCGGCATCACGAATCAGCGCTTCCACGATCTCGTCCAGTTCCCGCGTACACGTTCCAGGAACGATCAACTTCGCCACTTGTTTATGCGCCTGTGCAACGATGGCATTCGCCTGACGCAGTATGTCAATTTCTCTTTCGGTTCGTATTGAAATCATTCAATACACCGGGTTTCCCGATCGGGGGCCTTCCGTTCTCCGCGCCGAGCGCACCGCCATCCCAGAAAAGCATTATATTCTATCACGTTTGGCATTAACTTTGCACTTTGCCGCAGGCCGCGCTTGTCGTTAGAGCCGCCGGGAACGTATCCGGCCGCCACGGGTGCTGCTGAACCCTTCATAGTGCCGCATCACCAGGTGCTGTTCTATTTGCTTGATGGTGTCAAGCGCGACACCCACCAGGATCAGCAGTGTCGTACCGCCGAAATAGTGGGCGATGGTCATGTCCGGAACACGAAGAACCTGCACAATAATGACGGGCACGAGCGCCACGGCGGCTAGAAACACCGAACCCGACCAGGTAACCAGGGTCATGATCCGTCCGAGATAATCAGCCGTGGCCTTACCCGGCCGCACGCCGATGATGACCCCGCCGTACTTTTTCATGTTGTCGGCCATTTCCGCGGGCCGGAAGGTACTGGCCGTGTAGAAGAAGGAAAAGAACACAATCAACAGGGCATAAAGGGCGTTGTATATCAATCCAAGCGGATTCATGGCGGCGCTCAGCGCGGTTTCCAGCCACGTCCATGGAATTTGTACGATTTGTATAAGTGAATTGGGCAGCATGAGGATCGAACTGGCAAAAATGATCGGAATAACACCGGCCTGGTTTACGCGAAGCGGAAGATAGGTGCGCTGGCCGCCGGATACCCGCCGGCCCTTTACCTGCCTGGGATACTGCACCGGGATACGGCGCTGTCCGGTGGTGATAATGATGGCGGCTGCCACAACGAAGACCATCATGAACGCCAGCACCAGCGCGGTAGCCATGGAAATCTGGCCGTTCCGCAACAGGCTGAACAGGTTCATCACGGCATTGGGCATTTCGGCGATGATGCCGGTAAAGATAATGAGGGACATGCCATTGCCAATGCCCGATTCCGTGATCTGTTCACCCAACCACATGATGAACGCCGTACCCGCGGTAAGGGTAATCATCGTCAAAGCAATAAAGAAGACCCCCGGTCTAGGCACGATTTCCGGTCCCATGCTCTGCAAATAAAAGGAAATACCAACTGACTGCACAATACAAAGCACTATGGTGCCGTACCGGGTGTAATCATTGAGTTTGCGCTGGCCTTCCTGGCCCTGCTTCTGTAGTTCTTCAAGCGCCGGGATAACATTCACCAGCAGCGAGAGGATAATGGATGCCGTGATATAGGGCATGATCCCGAGGGCGAAGACAGTGGCGTTGCTGAAGGCGCCGCCCGTAAACATGTCATAGAAGCCCAGCAGGCCGCCGCTCTGGCCCAGCATGTTGGCCAACGCGCTGCCATCCACACCAGGCACTGGCACGTGGGCGCCGAGCCGGTATACGGCCAGCATCGCCAGCGTAAACAGTATCCGGCTTTTCAGTTCGGGAATTTTAAAAGCGTTCTTAAAGGCTTCTATCGGTTCCGCCACGATTAATGCTCCTTACCGGTCATAAAAAATACTATTCGGCCGCAGTGTCGCCTGAAAGCATCCCGACGATTTCAACCGCGCCGCCGGCCTGTTCAACCTTGACCCTGGCGCTGGCGCTGACCGCCTGTACCTTCAGATTCAACCGCTTCTTGATTTCCCCCCGGCCAAGCACTTTCACGCCACCGCGGGCGGTCTTGATGATCCGCGCTTCCCGCAGCGTTTCGACGGTAATTTCGTCCCCGTCGTTGAAGGCGCTTTCCAGCACGTCCAAGTTAATTTCCGCCAGGGGATAACGCTTCTCATGGTAAAAACCGCGCTTGGGCAGCCGCCGGTTCAACGGCATCTGGCCGCCTTCGAAACCGGGTTTGCGGGTATAACCGGAGCGGGACTTCTGACCCTTGTGACCACGGCCGGCCGTCTTGCCCCAACCACTGCCATGACCGCGCGCAACCCTCTTCTTGCCTTTTCTGGCGCCGGAAGCGCTTTTCAATGCATGCAGTTCCATATCGTATTGTATCCTTCCATCCGTTCAGGGCTGCGTGGCCCTAAGCGGTTTCGTCATGGTCCACCGACCGGTTTACAGCACCTCGGCCACATCCATTCCGCGATCCGCGGCAACTTCTTCGGCCCTGCGCAACATCTTGAGGCCCTCAATAGTCGCCCACACAATGTTCGTTGCGCAGTCGGATCCAAGGGACTTGGTTAAAATATTTTCGTATCCGGCCGCTTCCACCACAGCACGCACCGGCCCACCGGCCACGATGCCCGTACCCCTGGATGCGGGCTTCAAAAGGACGCGCGCAGCGCCCAGTCTCCCCGTGACTTCATGAGGGATGGTGGTGTTCACCAAGGGCGTCTGAATCATGCTCTTTCGCGCCTTATCCACGGCCTTGCGAATCGCGTCCGGCACCTCGGCCGCCTTGCCCAGCGCGGCGCCGACATTGCCTTTCCCGTCGCCCACAACGACTAGCGCGCTGAAATTAAACCGGCGTCCGCCTTTTACCACCTTGGCAACGCGGTAAATTTTGACCACGTGCTCGATCAGGCCTTCCTGTGCATTCGTTTCCGAATCCGAGTCGAATCTGCGATTCATCTGGTCGCCTTTTTTGTTGAGAGTTGCCGTACTCAAATGTCGTACTCCTAAAACTGAAGCCCGGCTTCGCGCGCCGCTTCGGCAAGCGCCTTGACCCGTCCGTGATACAGATGGCCGCCGCGGTCGAAACAAGCCTGGCGGATGTCAAGCGCCTTGGCGCGTTCACCGATTTCCTTGCCCACCTGCTTGGCGGCTTCAATGTTGCCGCCCGGTATCTTGAGCGCCACCGAGGAAACCGCCGCGAGGGTGCGGCCCGCCATATCATCAATCAACTGGACATAGATATGCTTGGTGCTTCGGGTGACGCGAAGGCGCGGTTTTTCCGGGGTGCCCTTCATATTTTTACGCACCCGAAACACGCGCCGCTTCAACAATGCAATTTTTTTATCTGTTTTAGCCATGACTAACCTTTCAAAGAATCCACGTTACCGGTAACCGCCCGCGGACTATGCGCCCGCCTTGCTCTCCTTGCGCAGCACATATTCGCCCTGATACCGGATGCCCTTGCCCTTGTAAGGCTCGACCGGCCGAATCTTGCGGATATTGGCCGCGACCTGCCCTACCTGCTGCCGGTCTATTCCGGACACATGTATGGTCTGCGTGCCTTCCACCTCAAAACCAATGCCGGCGGGAGGCTCAATGACCACTGGGTGGCTGTAACCCACCTGGAGATTCAGATTTTTTCCCTGAATCGAGGCGCGATAGCCTGTCCCCTCCACCAGGAGCGTCTTGCGGTAGCCCTCGCTGACGCCCACAACCATGTTGTTTATCAGGGCGCGCGTCAGTCCGTGCAAAGAGCGATGCTCAATTTTATCGCTTGGCCGGGTTACGATAACGGCATTATTTTCCAAGGCGATATTGATTTCAGGCGAGAAGGAGGACTCAAGGGATCCCTTGGAACCGGAAACCTTGACGCGGCTTCCCGTAATCTCGCATTTTACACCGGCAGGAAGTTCAACCGGCAGTTTTCCTATACGTGACACTTTATTCTGTCTCCTGTATAACGGTTCGACAAGAAATCCGACACCGGGTGTCTTACCACACTTCACACAAAAGTTCGCCGCCGAGTTTCTTTGCGCGCGCCTGCTTGCCCGTCATCACCCCTTTCGAGGTGCTGAGTATGGAAATGCCCAGGCCGCTTCTGACCTGCTGCACTTCATCATGGCTGACATAAACGCGCAAACTGGGCTTGCTGACACGCTTTACGCCCTGAAGCACCGGCTTTCGGTCGGATAAGTAGCGCAACTTGATGCGCACAATACCGGGCGCCGGATTCTCCGCCTCTTCAAAGCCGGTAATATAGCCCTGCTCGGCAAGAACCCGGCAAATGGCGACCTTGAGGTTGGAACGCGGCACATCCACAGATTCTTTGCCCGCCTGCAGGCCGTTTCTTACGCGGGTCAACATATCGGCGATAGGATCACTCATCGACATAACGTCATCATTCCTTGTTTTCGGAAAAGGGGCTTACCAACTGGATTTTGTAACACCGGGAATCTTGCCTTCGTGCGCCAGGTCGCGCAGGGAAATGCGCGACATGCCGAACTTGCGGAGATAACCCCGCGGCCGCCCGGTAACCTTGCAGCGGTTGCGATGCCTGACCGGGCTGGAATTGCGCGGCAGCTGAGCCAGTTGCCGGGACGCCTCCAGGCGTTCTTCCATGGTGAGGCCGGCATCGATAACGCGCGCCTTCAGGGCCTGCCGCCGGGTGCGATATTTCGCCGCCAGCCGCATTTGCTTCTTCATTTTTTCAATCTTGCTAGTCTTGGCCAATGTACAATACCTTGTCTTGGACGCCGGAGGGCGTCTTGTTTCCAGAAACCTCAGTTGGCGAAGGGCATTCCCAAACGCTGCAGCAATGCCCGGCTTTCCTCGGCTGACTCCGTGTTTTTGACCACAAAGGTAATATTCATGCCGCGCACCCGCGTCACCTTGTCCAAATCCACTTCCGGGAAAATGGTCTGTTCGCGAATGCCCAGTGTGTAATTTCCGAATTTATCAAAAGCCTTCGGCGACAGACCGCGGAAGTCGCGGATACGGGGAATGGCAATATTGAAAAGCCTGTCCATAAACTCCCACATGTATCTGCCGCGCAGGGTAACCATACATCCCACGTTTGCCCCGGCCCGCAGTTTGAAGTTGGAAATGGACTTTCTCGCCTTCCTGACGACAGGTTTCTGCCCGGTTATAAGCGCAAGCTCCGCCACGGCGACATCCATCATCTTCGCATCGGCGATAGTATCGCCCACGCCCATGTTCACAACGATTTTTTCAAGGCGGGGCACCTGCATGACATTTTCATACTTGAACTGTTCGCGCAGCGCGGCGACGACTTCGCTGTCATATTTTTCTTTAAGTCTTACGGCCACGGTAAACTCTCCCGGTCGATATGTTATCCCTGCCGCTGTCGGCGGCCCTGTTTAAGGCCGCCCCGCGGCTTTCGGGGACTAATCCACATTTTCTCCATTAATTTTCCAGATACGCACCCGACCGCCGTCCGTGAGGCGCTTCATTGAAATCCTGGACGGCGCCTTGGCGGATTCGCACCAGGCCATCACATTGGATATATGTATCGGCGCTTCGCGTTCGATAATACCCCCGGTCTGATTCTTCCGCCCGGGCTTCGTGTGATGCTTGTGTATGTTCACACCTTCCACCAGAAGCGTGCCCTTGCTGGGATAAACCTCCAGTACACGTCCGCGCCGTCCTTTGTAGCGGCCGCTCGTCACGACAACGATATCTTTTTTTCTGATATACATGGTTTGTCTGCTTCCTATAGTACTTCTGGCGCCAATGACAGAATACGAAGGAACCCGCCTTCGCGCAACTCACGCGGCACCGGCCCGAAAATACGGGTTCCACGCGGCTCTTTCTGCGGATTGATAATAACCGCCGCATTGGAATCGAACCGAATGACCGTGCCGTCCGGACGCTGCGTATCCTGTTTTATCCGCACAATTACAGCCTTGACCACATCACCTTTCTTCACGGCGGCATTGGGCAGGGCCTCGCGCACACTCGCGGTCACGATATCGCCCAGACCGGCATACCGCCGCTTGGAACCACCCATAACCTGAATGACACGAATCTGCCGCGCGCCCGAATTGTCGGCAACAGTTAGTTTTGAATAAATCTGAATCATCGTTCCGTTTCCTTCACCGTTATTCGGCGCGTTTAATCACTTCGACCAGGCGCCACCGCTTGGTCTTGCTCAGCGGGCGAGTTTCCCGTATACGCACCAAATCGCCGACCCGGCACGTTTCCGTCTCGTCATGGGCTTTGAATTTCTTGGTCTGGCGCAAAGCTTTCTTGTATAAACGGTGCTCCTTCACGCGCGCCGCGGCGACCGTGATCGTCTTGTTCATAGAAGTGCTTGTAACAACGCCCACGCGCTCTTTGCGGTTGGTCTGCGCTGTTTCCACCTGCTGAGTGACGTCCGTGCTCATTACTTGCTGGTCCCTTTCGCCGCGGCGATTACCCGCTCTTTCATGATTGTCTTGACTCTTGCGATATCCCTGCGCGCTTCCCGGGCCCGGCGGCAATTCTCGACGACACCGGTCGCCAGCTGCAACCTGAAATTGACAATGTCAGCCTGGCGCTCCTCGATTATTTTCAGCAGCGCATCATCTGTTTTATCTCGTAACTCTTTGGCTCTCACCAGTCCTGAACTCCCATGGTAAAGGGCTATTCGCTTATTGCGTCCGTGAAACAAATTTCGTTTTTATCGGCAGTTTGAATCCTGCAAGGCGTATGGCCTCCCGCGCGAGCGGCTCGCCGACACCTTCAATCTCGAACATGATACGGCCGGGCTTGATGACGGCTACCCACTCTTCCGGGGCGCCTTTTCCTTTGCCCATGCGGGTTTCCGCGGGCTTCTTTGTAATCGGCTTGTCCGGGAATATGCGGATATACACCTTCCCGCCACGGCGCAGATGACGTGTAATCGCCACGCGCGCGGCTTCAATCTGGCGCGCCGTAATCCAGCCGTCCTGCATCGCTTTCAGACCGAATTCACCCTCTTCAAGGTTGAAACCACCCTTACTGGCGCCCGCCCGGCGCCCGCGCTGCACCTTGCGGTATTTCATACGCTTTGGCATCAACATAACTGCTCTATCTCCACGCTATGCGCCTTTCAGCGCTTGAATTCCATAAACCTTTGCCGTCCGCGCTATTATTTGGGGGACGATTCTGACCGTTCCGGACGCCTCCGTCCACCACGGCCACCGCCGCCTCGCGACGACTTCGAATCGCCGCGATCACCACGGTCACCGCGGTCACCGCGTCCGCCGCGGCCGTCCTGCGGCCGTTTAATGCCGGCATCGACACCGAACTTTACCATTTCGCCGGGCATGATGTCGCCCAGGTATATCCATACTTTGACACCAATGGCGCCATAGGTGGTCCGGCTTGTGGCCGTACCGTAGTCCACATTGGCCCGCAGTGTGTGCAGGGGCACGCTACCTTCACGAGACTGTTCCGCGCGCGCGATTTCCGCGCCGTTAAGCCGTCCGGCCACGCGAATGCGGATGCCTTTGGCGCCCAGGCGCATAGTATTCTGCATCGCCTTTTTCATGGCGCGACGGAAGGAAATGCGCCGCTCCAGTTGCCCGGCAAGCCGTTCGGCAACCAGCTGTGCGCACAGATCCGCCACGGCCACCTCGCAGATATTGACTTCAACTTCGTGGCCGGTAAGCGCCTCGAGTTCCTGGCGCAGGTGTTCTACACGGTCGCCTTTCTGGCCGATGGCATAGGCCGGCTGCGGCGTATAGATATGGACTTTCGTCTTGCGCCCCGCGCGTTCGATATCGATCTTCGCCACTTCGGCCTTCGGGTTGTCCGGATCTTTTTCAAGCCGCTGCTTTACATACTTGCGGATTTCGAGATCCTTGTGCAGCAACTCGACGTAGTCCTTGTCCGCGTACCAGATGGACGACCAATTCTGTATCACGCCCAACCTGAACCCAAAGGGATGTATTTTCTGGCCCATGCGTATCTCCTCTATTCCGTAATGGTCAGCGTTACGTGACTGCTGCGGTGGCGGACACGCCCTGCGCGTCCGCGCGGCATGGGGCTGTAACGGTAAAATGTGCGCCCTTCGTCCACCATGATGGTTTTTACAATAAGTTCGTCCGTATCAATGCGGCGACGCCCTTCCCGGGCGCGCCATTCCGCGTTCGCCACGGCGGAATCAAGCAGCTTCTTAATGGGTTCCGCGGAGCGCTGCAATGCAAACTGTAGAATATCACGCGCCTCCAAAACACGCTTACCCCGGATGAGATTGGCTACGAGGCGCGCCTTGCGCGGCGACAACCGCACATTCCGCAATGTTGCCCTGGCTGTTAACATTACCCGGTCTCCTGTTATTTACCGCCCGCGTGTCCGCGGAACGTCCTGGTGGGAGCGAATTCGCCCAGTTTATGGCCGACCATATTCTCCGTGACAAATACGGGAATAAACGTCTTCCCGTTATGCACGGCCAAGGTCAATCCGACCATGTCCGGAACGATGGTGGAGCGGCGCGACCAGGTCTTGATTACACGCCTATCTCTCTCGCGCTGTTGCTTCTCCACTTTCTGCAACAGGTGATCGTCTATGAAATAACCTTTTTTCAGTGAACGGGGCACCTGTTTTCTCCTTCTATCGGTTATGCCCGTAAACGGCTCTTACCTAATTTCCCGGCGGCCTTGCGGCCCCGAAGAATCACATCCGGCTCACGCGCTACGCGTTGCGCCGCCTGATAATAAACTGATTGGAACGGTTCTTTTTCTTGCGCGTCTTAAATCCCTTGCTCGGCATGCCCCAGGGGGATACCGGATGCCCGCCGCCGGACGAACGGCCTTCGCCGCCGCCCATCGGATGGTCCACGGGATTCATAACCACGCCGCGCACTTTCGGCCTGCGCCCCAGCCAGCGGGAACGGCCCGCTTTGCCCAGCACCACGTTGGAGTGCTCTTCGTTGCCGACTTCGCCCAGGGTGGCCCGGCATTCGCTCTGCACGCGGCGCATCTCGCCTGACGGCAGCCGCAGCACCACAAAGCGCCCCTCCTTGGCAAGCACCTGGCATTTGTTGCCGGCCGCGCGGGCGATCTGCCCGCCTTTGCCCGGAGTAAGTTCCACGTTATACACCAGGCTGCCCAGCGGTATGCTCGCCAGTGGCAGGGCGTTTCCGGCTTCAAACTCCGCCTTGGGACCGCTCATTACGCTTTGCCCGGTCTTCACGGACTTGTGCGCAATCACGTAACGCTTGTCACCGTCGGCGTAAACGATCAGGGCAATGCGTGCGGTGCGGTTGGGATCATATTCCACAGAGGCCACTTTGCCCGGAATTCCATCCTTGTCACGCTTAAAATCAACAATACGGTACTGGCGCTTGGCGCCGCCGCCACGCCGCCGCATCGTAATACGACCGGCATTATTGCGTCCGCTGATCCGACTTTTGGATCGCAGCAACCTCTTTTCCGGTTTTTTGTCTGTCAACTCCGCAAAATCCGACACCGTCATGGTACGGCGGGACGGGGTATATGGTTTAAATCTTTTCAATGGCATGTCTGCATCTCCATCAGATCAGTTCGATCACATCGCCCGGCCGCAGCGTCACGATGGCTTTTTTCCAATGGGCACGTCGTCCGGAACGGCGCGTGCCAAGCGGTCTGCGCGTCTTGCCGCTGTAATTCATCGTGTTGACGGAAACCACCTTGATTTCTTCCTTGCGGTACATTTCTTCAATGGCTTCGCGGATCTGGCGCTTGTTGGCCGATGAACTCACGCGAAACACATAATGATTTCCATTTTCACGCAGGATCTGCGACTCTTCGGTAACGATGGGGCGGTCGATGATTTTATGATATTCCACGGTCATGACAGTCGTTCCTCAAGTTTCGGGAGCGCTTCCCGTTGAAGCAGGACGCGCGTCGCGTTGATGACGTCGAGAGGGCTTACCTCCGCGGCGGTCCGCACATTGATATTCGGAATATTCCG
>JAAYBJ010000243.1 GCA_012730105.1 Candidatus Hydrogenedentota bacterium | reverse complement strand
TTACGCATTTTTTAGCCGCGTGATACTTCCAAAGGGTTACCTGAGCCGCATAGGCGTAATCGTTTCTGCCTGCCGCCGCTCCATAGCGTAATCATATCGTAACCGTAAAAATATGATCCAACCCTCTGATCAGCTATTGGGTCAGGAAGCCGCTGCGGCTTTAATTGTACACGGATTTGACGGATTCTACGGATTTTTGAGAAAAGCAATCCGATTCTCCGTTTTCATCCGTGTATCGGAATTGTCATATACTTCTGATCACTACATAGGTGTGAAGATTCGGGCAGATCGGTAGTCTTATGGAGACGGTATGAACACGAAAGAAAGCATCGCCAAAGCCTACGACCGGGTGGCTAAAGAGTATGCCGCGATCATGTGGAATGAATTTGAAAGAAAGCATTTCGATCAAATCATCCTCCGCTGGTTTGCCACGCAAATCCCGCCCGATGAGACTGTGCTGGAAATCGGGTGTGGGCCTGGAGAGGTGTCAGGCTTTTTGCACCGTGAGGGCGTCAGGTGCCTGGGGACGGATATTTCTACGCAGATGGTTGAAGCTGCGCGAGAATATTTCCCCGAAGTGCGCTTCGAGGTCCAGGATTTCTTCCGGTTGGATTATGCTGACTGCTCGTTTTGTGGGGTGGTCGGCTTTTACGCAATCGTCAACCTGGTCTTGGAAGAAGTGCAGGCGGTGTTAGTGGAAGTGAAGCGCGTGCTCAAGCGCGAGGGTCTCTTTTTGTTCAGCTTTCACATCGATGAAGGGGAAGAGAAGGCAGAGGTCGAGAATTTCTTCAATCAAGAGGGCAATGCGCTGACGTTCTATTACTTCAAGGTTGATGACGTGAAGGCGCTGGTCGAGGATGCGGGGTTTCAGGTGGTTGACATTGTGATACGATACCCCTACACGGACGTCGAGTATCCGAGCAAGCGGGCGTATTTTGTGGTGAGGAAGGCTTGATCGGTTAAAAACCTTCAAGGGAATTCACCATTAACCTGTGGGTTATCAGCGGTTGGATGAAAATTTCAACCGCGAATCATCAATTGGAGGGAAACCCATGCGAGGCGTGGTGCGAAAACAAAAATGTGGCTATGAATGGATGCGTGTTGGATACGCCGACGCGAAGTTTACCCTCGGTATGACCTTTGTGTCTTTGTCTACCATCCTTGGTTGCGCATTATGGGGCTATAAGGAAATACCCGAAACGGAATGGCGTCTGACCCGTTTTCTGGCTGTATATTTTATCGCTACAGTTCTCTATCTTAACCTCGGGGTGTGGATCCATGAGCAACTTCACTGTCTCGCCTTCCGGCGAACCGTCTATGCAAAGCGGACACACATCACCTATATTCGTCAATACGTCCTGGCGTTGAGCGGGCATTACTGGGTGACCGGCGCAATCGATTACCGGACTATGAGGCGCGCCCTCTCAGGTCCCTTAATCCTGGTTGTTAGCTCATTCGTCGTTGGAGGATTGGGAGGTCTTATCCTGCCTGGTTGGTGGTTTCCCATCATGATCACAATGGCTGTGGTGAGTCTGTTGGATATGATCCACGATTTCTATTGGCTTTTGCAGATTCGGCTTATCGGCGACAAAGGGAAATATTGGGACAATGGCAGCGAACTGGAAGTGGTTTGGAAAGAGTAGAATCGAAATAAGTACCTGCCGTGGTACAACTGTATTTAGTACATCGTAAATTAAGTTTCTTTAAACTTTTCGTTATTAGCGTGAACCTTAACATAGTGTGAATTGAGCTTGGCACGCGCCGCTTGGATGGAGAACTGCCAGGTGATCTTGATGCGCTTCTCC
>JAAYBJ010000025.1 GCA_012730105.1 Candidatus Hydrogenedentota bacterium | reverse complement strand
GAAAAACCGGAATGACGCGTTGTTTTTGGGTCTTTGAGACAAATCAAAACATGACATTCTTCTCGGTTACCTATACGTAAAACAGAACTCATAATTAATTGTCAGCGAAATGGCCTTAAGCGCCTAACTCAAGCCATTGTTGTGCACTGGACCAGAAAAATCTGGGACAGTTCCCGCCGCCAGGCTATACACAAAACTGTAATCAAAGACATACAGCACTGCATCCATAACAGCAAGGGGTTATGTATCATTAACGGCGGGAACAGCCCCATTATTTCTTCGCACACGCATTCAACTTCTTTTTTCTAAAACGAATTACTCGGCAAGCCTCAGGTAGTCCAGTCCGAACATGTGGCCCGGCTGCGCTTCGGGGCGGCGGCCGGTAATCCGGACCGCCAATAGGTTTTCGCCCGCCTGTAAATCAAAACGGCCGAGGCTTTGTTCTTTGGCAATGATAACGCTGTCATGGTACAGGTCAATCGGGGCGCCGGTCGGCGTGCCGTTAACGGCTACCTGGTGAATGCCGTAGTCGGGCGCCTTGGTGAATACGGCCAGGACTTCATAGTTACCCGCCTTTTCCACGTTGAAGCCCAGAACCAGTGTGTCGCCCGGGTTGCCGTGGCGCCACCACAAGTGCAGCGCGCGGCTCCAGGGCCAGCCGCCCTGGGGCTCGGCAGTTCCGCCGCTCTTGGATACGATGCGCATCTTTTCCCCTTCCAGGGCGCCTTCCACGCCCGGGGGTTCGGGCAGTTCCGGAACGATCAGCGTTTTCGGGTTGACGGGCGGAAAGTTGTCCGTGGCGCCGGGCAGGGCGTACCAGTAGGCCATGATGGCTTGGGTGACCGTGGTGTCCGCCCAGTGCCAGAGTTCCAGGTCGAACTTGAAACTGGTGGTGAAGGGGATATCATCCATGATATGGAAGCGGCTCACGCAGGTGTGGCCCATGTTGCCGGGGCCGTCACAGCGCGGCTGGTTATGATAGGCATGGGTGAACAACGCCGGGCTGCACCAGGCGTAACCGAAATAGTCTTCCGTGCCGGTGCCGAAGAAACTGGGGAAAGGTTCTCCGTCCACGTAGATTTTTTCATCGCCTTCCCCCCACCAGTCGGGCACTGGATTCGCCATATGTAGCATGACCCCGCAGAAACGGCCGGCGCCTTCGGCCGCGAAATAATTCCAGTCCTGGAACGGCCGCGTGGGGATGTCCCGCTCACACTTCCACTTGGCGTGGAAATACATGGAACTCTCGGTCCAGGGACGGTTCTCCACGCCGATGACGCCCTGCAGATGCAGTTCCACCCCGGAATGGTTGCGCAGGCGGATCACGGCCTCCTGTTTAAAAGGCATGACCCAGTGGCTATACAGCGTTCCATCCTCCAGCGCGCCGCTTGGAAGGGACTGGTAGGGATTGACACCCGGCGCCGTGCCGAAAAAGTCGCCCAGCGGCGCCAACACCCCGGGACTGCGACCGTCGAAGGCGATTTCCGCCATGCATCCGCGCAAGGCTGCCTCCGGGTCTTCCGCTGACACCTTGCAGGTAATCTGGTAAATAGCCGCCGGACCCGGCAGGGTTATGGACTCGAAAGCGTCCGGCGCAAGGGTGATGTCATAGGGCGTGCGGGATCCCCGGTTCTCGTCGATCGCGTCGGCGGGGGTGTCCAGCGTCTTCGCGACAGCGTGTATCGTTGCGGAATGGGCTTCCGCATCCTGCAAGGTGAAGGTGCGTACCGAAACGTCCTCCGCATACGTCCTGTAATCGATGATGTAATAGATGTTGCCCTTTGTAATGGTGACCTTGCAGTGCCGGGCATAGGGGATCGGAAAGTAACTGTTCCAGCCGCGACTGCGCTCACCGCAGAGGGGAGCAATGAAGGGCGCGGACTTGCCTCCCAAAAGATCCGTGAGAGGCATTTCGATTGCGGGGGTTTCCTGTCGGTCGAGGTAAATCTTGACCACACCGCCCTCATCGGGATTGGCCGACCAGAAACGCACCATGGCGCCGGGACCGTCCGCGTCCATCAGCACATATTCGGTCTGTCCGTCGTTTTGTTCCTGGCGGAGATGCTGGCCGCGGTCCGCATTGGCAAACCAGTTTTCTTCTGTGGGAATACCGGGGTCGGTTGATTTTCGGTCATAACTGGAAAACTGGCGGGTCACATAACGCGGGTTGTCCGCTTCGGCAAGCCTTCCCAGGTCCGTCATTTGATTCAACAGCGTTTCCATGCTGACGACCTCTTCGCTGTAAGCGGTGTAACAGACGGCCAGGAGGCCTGTCACAGCAAGCAGTATCGAAAGCCTGAAAGATATAGTTGTGAACATGTGTCGGTTTCCTTTTCTTTGACTCGTTTCTCTTGCAAGGGAGAAGAATAGGCCCAAGCGGAGTCCAACCCCGGGTATTCAGCACATGCACAGCTGTGGTCAACCAACGGTGGTTTTGTCCATCAGGGATACGATATCGTCCACCTCGGCCGGGTTCAGAAAACCGATGACAAAGGCATCGAGGCATTCCTGCTCCATGGCAAAGCGTATGCAGGCTTCCTTTTCCCCCGCATGCTTGCCTTCGCCCAGGATTTTCATGCCGATCACGCCCTTGCCGTTGGTCCGTGCCCTGCCCAGTACGCCCGTGATCTCCTCACGGGTGCCGTCCATGTGGGTGCCGTAGGGGTTGATGCGCCCGAGCAGGATATCCACCCAGTCGCTGTCGGCGGCGGCCTCCAGGGCCTGCAGGTGGTGACAGGAGACGCCCTTGGCTTTAATGATGCCTTTCTGTTGCGCCTCACTGAGGACGTCCATGCAGCCGGCCATTTGCTGCGGCCAGTCACCCGCCGTCATGCAATGGAGCAGCACCACGTCGAAGTAGTCCGTATCGACTTCCTTGCGCATGCGGTCCAGGTCGGCACGTATCGCATCCGCCGTTTTGGACTGGCTTTTCGTGAGGATAAACATGTCCTCCCGCTTCATGCCGGAGGCGGCCATGGCATCGCGCAGGTATTGGTGCGACCCGTAGGAATCGGAAACATCAAAATAACGTATTCCCTGTTCATACGCGCGGGTCAGGGTATTCAGAAAGGTGTCGCGCCCCGCGCGGATTTGCGCCGAATCCTTGTTCCAGGCGCGGGTGCCGGTGCCAAGGCCCAGGCGTGTGCAGGACAACCCGGAGCTTCCCAGTGTGCGGCGCGCTACCGCCGCTTTGACGGGCGCCGCTGTATCGGCGGCGGTAGCCAGTGCCGGCGGCAACGCGGTGGCGGCGGCTACGGCGCATGCCGCTTGCCGCATGAAATCACGTCGATTTACGGAATCCATTTACCAAAAATCCTTATCTATCCGGCGCCGGGGCGCGGCGCTGACCAAAGCAAACGGTTACAGGTCGAAGGCGCGGGGTGGTCCCAGTATCTCGCGCAACAGAACGGCTTGGGCGAGTCCCGAACGACATTGGAGTGTCTGGACAAGTTTCTCCCGTCCCGGGGCGCGTGAAGAACGCACGGATCCCGACGGGCGCGCGTTGCTTCGCGCCGCCACGGGTTGTTCTCGTCCCGGCGGCCTGGAGGGCTGCGGTTGCGGCCGCGCCGGTGCGGGGGGGGATTGCGCGGGATAGCGGCGTTGTTGTTGGGGGCGTTGCAGTTGTTGGTGCGAGGCTGCCGGTTGTTGCCGGGGCGGCGCGGCTGTTCTGACGGGTGGTACCCGGGGCGCCTGCGGCGCCATCACCGGCCTGGGCCGTTCCACAACGATCTGGCGGGCGGGCACGGGTGGCGGCGGCGCCGGACGGGGAACGGAAGGTTCCGGGCGGGGGGCCGTTTGCCGGGGCGTGGCCACGATAATGTCCCCTTCCCCGTAAAGCATGCGCCGGGTGGTTTCCGGGAGTTCGTCCAGCGTCAAGGGCGGGGAAGGCTGCTGATTGCGTTCTTCCGCCGTCTTGCGCTCCGACTTTATTTTACCAATGATGCTGACGGCCACGATGCCCACGAAAATCAGGAAGCCGATGATATCGTCCATGGGTGTGTCTCCATGTCGGCGGATTTAATTCGTCTGTTTCGGTTCGTTGTCATCCGAGTCCATCTTGGATATGGACTCGCGCATGGATGTATCGGCGGTGATGTTTTTCATCCTGTAATAATCCATGATCCCGAGGTTGCCGTTCCGGAACGCCTCCGCCATGGCGAGCGGCACTTCGGCTTCCGCCTTCACCACCTGGGCGCGCATTTCCTGCACCTGGGCGTGCATTTCGGCCTCGCGGGCCCGGGCCATGGCGCGCCGTTCCTCGGCGCGTGCCTGGGCGATCTGCTTGTCGGCTTCAGCCTGCTTGATCTGCAGTTCGGCGCCGATATTTTCACCAACGTCCACGTCGGCGATATCAATGGACAGGATTTCAAACGCCGTGCCCGCGTCGAGTCCCCGGGCCAGCACTGTTTTGGAAATGGAATCGGGGTTCTCGAGCACCTTCTTGTGGGACTGGGACGAACCGATGGTGGTGACGATGCCTTCGCCGACGCGGGCAACGATAGTTTCCTCCGTCGCGCCGCCGACCAGCCGCCGGATATTGGTGCGCACGGTGACGCGGGCCTTGGCCTTGAGCTGGATCCCGTCCATGGCGACAGCCGCCACCACGGGCGCTCCCTTTGTGGGGTCGGGGCAGTCAATCACTTTCGGGCGCACCGAAGTCTGCACGGCTTCAAGCACGTCACGGCCGGCCAGGTCAATGGCGGTCGCCTGCTGGAAGGATAACTCGATATTGGCCTTGTTCGCCGCGATGAGCGCCTGCACCACCCGGACCACGTTGCCGCCTGCCAGGTAGTGGGTTTCCAATTCGTTCGTGCTTATATTCAAGCCCGCTTTGACCGCCATGATGCGCGAGTCCACAATGATGGCCGGATTGACTTTACGCAGGCTCATTCCCACCAGCTGCAGCCAGCCGACGCTCGCCTGGGACAACCAGGCGCGCAGCCACAGCCGGAAGTAGGAAATAATAACCACCGCAATGATCAGAAAAAGTACCACCAGTGCAAATGAAACAACTCCTGCTATCACTCCCATTGGTATCGTCCTTTCTTGTTTGTTCCGTTGTTAGTCCGTGTCCGCGGGTTCCACCACGACACGGCTGCCATGCACTTCCACCACGCGCACCCGCGTGCCTTCGTCTATAAAAACGCCGTTGCTGACGGCGTCAACGCGCTTGTCTCCGGCCTTTATGGTACCTGATGGACGCAAGGCCGTTAAAACAACGGCTTCCCGGTTTAAAAGGCTGGTGTCCGAGGCGGCGCTGACATAGCCCTCGTCCGCTTTCTGGGCAAGTTCGAGAGTCAGCATTTTGGCGGCCCGGGTGCGGGTGAGCAGATAAAAGCCCGCCACGGTGCACAGGGCGACACCGACAATTTCACCAAGAATAATGAACAGCCCGTGGTCGGGATAGCTGTAGACGCCGAGCACGCCGCTGATAATCACCAGCAGCACGCCGAGACCGCCCAAGATGCCGCCGGGCAGAAAGAACTCGCTGATTACCAGCACCATCCCGGCGACCAGAAACAGGATTACCCACCAGATCATTGGTCCGTGTCTCCCTTGTAGCATTCCAGGAATGTGATCAATTGGGATATTTCCACGCGGATGCCCAGCAGCGCCTTGCTCTTGTCGCTGGGATCCTTGGGGTCGCTTTCTTCGATGGTGTCGAAGGTGTCGAGCAGGCTGGGTTTCTTGTCGTGGAGCCTCCGCGCCTGGTCCAGGAGCTTGTTATAGCGGCGCGCGAAAGGCACGCAGGTATAGTAGCCCGATCCCTGGGACGACACGATTTCCATTTCCTTCAGCAATTGGCGAAGCATTTGCACCAGTGTTTCCCGCGCATCCATGTGAGTTACGATTCCTCTTCCAGTTCGCGCACCACGTAACGGTTGCCTTCCACTTCTATGATTTCAACGGGGACGCCGGCCTCGATAAACTCGCCGCGCGTCATTATATCGTAGGTGATGCCTCCGAAACGTCCGCGGCCCGCCGGGCGCAGCATGGACGTCGACATGCCCCGCAGGCCCAGGGCCCGGCTTTCCGCCGCCGCCTGCACCGTGTAACCGGCTGCAGTTGTTTCCGAATGGGCCAGTATCAGGCCGCGCGCCAGCCGGGTCTGCGGGAACACTTTCCAGGTCAGCAGGATCAGCAGCATGAACATCAGGGAGAAAAGGATGATGGTGACGCCTGCGTCGCGTAGGCGCATGAAGTCCCATGTGTATTGAGGGATGGGTACGCGGGTCAGGGACAGGTAGATGCCGGTGGCCAGGCACAGAATGCCCGAAACGCCGGCGATGCCGAAACCGGGAATAAAAAAGATTTCCGCTACCAGCAGCACCAGGCCCGTGATGACGAGCAGCACGTCGAGCCAGTCGGCGATGCCGATGATCAGGCGGGAGCCGAAGAAGAGGGAAATGCACACCCCGCCGATAATGCCGGGCAGGCCGAAGCCGGGCGTCTTGATCTCGATATAAATACCGCCGATGCCGCACATCAGCAACAGTCCGGAAATCATCGGGCTCGTCAGGAATGCGAACAGGGCTTCCGCCCAGGTCATGGTGACATGTACTGTCCTGTAGCCGATGAAGCCAAGCGCCGACAACGTCTTTTCAGGAGTGTCCTCCGAAATCCGGGTCAACCCGATTTCACGGGCTTCACGGGTGGTCAGGGTAAGCAGTTTTCCGGCGGGCGAGATCAGGCGCGCGTTCGCGGGCAGTCCTTCTATGGCCGTCGGTGTGCTTGAGGCGGCGGGATCCGGGACTTCCCGGTCTTCCTCCGGGGCGGTCTGAGGCGTCTCCGGGCTTCCCGTAAGGCTGCGCACCGCCTCCTCTATCTGGCGCAGGGCCGGGTCCGTGTCCGGTTGCGCGTATTGGGCCCAGAGCTCCGCATCGGATGCCGCCGTTAACGATGCCTGCTGCGGCTCCACGGCGTACGTCTCCGAGACCTTGCCCTTTTCCACCTTGTACACGCGGTAGGCATCGTCGCCTTCCGGGGCGCCGTAAAGCTCTATCGACGCGTCCACCATGGCCTCGCCGATCAGGGGGTTGTGCCCCTTTTCCTCGCCGAGCGCCCGGTACTTCGCGCGCAGAAAGGACATGGATTTCTCATTCATTTCCTCGGTCATTTCCACGCCGGGCGCGATGGGCGTGGAGGCGCCGATATTGGCGCCCGGCGCCATCACAATGTGGTCGCACGCGTAGGAAATAAGCGCGCCTGCGGAAATCGCGCCGCGGCCGGTGATGAAAGCGATGCTGGGCACGGGGCTTTCCAAAATGGTATTTGCGATGTCGATCGCCGAATCCACCCGGCCGCCGTACGTGTCGACGATAAAAAGGATGGCCTTCGCGCCGGCCGCCTCTTGGGTCACCGCCCGTTCCACCAAAACGCTCATGCCATCCAGAATGTCGCCGTCAATCGGACAGATGACCACGAAATCGTCCGGTGGCGTTGTTCCACCTCCGTCCGGAGTCATGCCCGACCCTGCCAAAAGGATAAAAGCCATGACAGCGATAGCCGCCGGTTTTTTCCATTGGAAAGAATTCTTTTTTTCAGGATATTTTAAATGAGGTTTCATGAAAGACATTTTCGTATCTCAGCCTTATGGTTCCAGAAACGTACTACCATTGTACTAACAAACCATCCGGAATGGAAATTTGTTTATAGAGTGCCCGGGAGCAGGTTGGAGGACCAACACAAAAATGACTGGGAAAGCTTGCTTTTCCCCTCGACTTCCTGTCCACTGTGTCCACTGCGTCCATTATGTCCCCAAAGAAACGCACAAGGCAGGCGAACGTTTGTTGTTCTGAAGGTTGTTTTATAGTTCTCTCAGACTGCAGGAGGTGGGGAGGGATATCCTGCGGGAGTCGCCCCCTCTTCAGTGGCCAAAAAAAATCCCGCCACACAGGTGACGGGAAATATGAAGTCGAATTGCAGGGTATTAACGTTTCGAGAACTGGAACCGTTTGCGGGCGCCGGGGCGGCCGTATTTCTTGCGTTCCACTTCGCGGGCGTCGCGGGTGAGCAGTCCTTCCGCGCGCAGGGTGCCCCGGGCATTTTCATCGTTTTCGACCAGCGCGCGGGCTATGCCCATGCGCAGCGCGCCCGCCTGTCCGGCGAGGCCGCCGCCCATGCAAATCGCGCGGACGTCGTAACTCTGCCGCAGGCCTACGGTTTCGAGGGGCTGCACGGCCATTTGGACCAGGGTGTCCCGGGCCAGGTACTCTTCCACGGGGCGTCCGTTGACCACGAACAAGCCGGAACCGGGTTTAATACGCACCCGCGCGGAAGCGCGTTTACGCCGGCCCAAGGCCACAATTTCTTTTGTCTTTGCGTCTATCACTGTATCTGTTCTCCGGTGTGCAGGGTTTACTTGATTTCAAACGGTACGGGGTTTTGCGCTTCATGGGGATGGTTGCCGTCGGCATAAATCCGGAACTGACGGGCCAGTTTACGGCCGAGCCGGTTGCCCGGCAGCATGCCCTTGATGGCAAGTTCCAGGGCGCGGGTCGGATGCTTGCGCATCATGGTGCCCAGCCGGATTTCCTTGAGGCCGCCGGGGTAGCCCGAGTGCCGGTAGTAGGCCTTCTGTTCCATTTTTGTGCCCGTCACTTTTATTTTGGCGGCGTTGATGATGATGACCGGGTCACCGCAATCGAGGAAGGGCGTGTACTCTGGCTTGTATTTGCCGCGGAGCAGTTTGGCCGCTTCCGCGGCTACCCGGCCGAGCACCTGGCCTTCGGCATCGATAATGTGCCATTGTTTTTTAATAGCCCCTTCCGTGGGGACAAAGGTTTTCACAATGTTATCCTCCGCTGGGAGTCGTAATTGAACTTATGGGTGAACAAGAATACACATAAAGGTAACGGGGAATGTAATAATAACAAATGCCTGCCGGACGATGCAACTTGTTCGCGCGGTCCTTGTGATCCGGTCCGGGGAGAAGGCGAGACGCCGCGTTTTTACTGGTCCGATTCGCCGGGGGCGTGAATGTCCCGCAGGTCGGGGGGGCGCCCCGCCAAGGCCGCCCTGGCGCCGCTGCGCCGGTCGTGATAAAACACATGCTGGCAGCTTTGCCCGTGGATGCGTGTGTCCAGGTGGGGCACTTGACATGCCCTGATATAAAAGGGTGCGAACAGGGTGTCCACACGGTAGCGGACGGCGGAAGAAGACAGCCGGAAATGATACAGGATGCCGGGATTCTTTTTGGCGTGGGAGAGTTTGCACAGGTCGTAGCCTTCCCGCCAGTAACGCTTCCGTTCATCCTCAAACTGCGCCTCGCGCCAGATATATCCCGGGTGTTCCTGCATCGCGGTCATGACATGCTTGCTTTTTATCAACGCCTGGGCAAGGTGAATGTCCGCCGCCCGGCCGGACACATAGGTTTCATTAAATCCCCCTGCCTCGAGAAAAGACTCACGCCGCAAGCTGCAATGCTGGCTGGACCAGTAGAAGGGGTGGTCGGGCATGGCCGCGTCCATCAGCGCGAGTTCTTCCCGCATGAACCAGCGCGTTAAGGCACCCTTGGAGAGGGAGCGGCTTCGTTCAACCGTGCCCATTACGACGACGGGCCGGTCCTGAATCTCGTGGATTTCGGCATGGGCGGCAAGCAGTCTCGGGCCCGCAAACAAATCCTGGTCGAGGAACAGCACCACGCCTCCCGACGCGTTGGCGGCGCCCAGATTCTTGGCCCGCACTTCATTATGGGACGGCTCTGACAAATTTTTCACCGGCACGGGGGCCCCGGCAGTGCAGCGCTCAGCCATCTCAAAGGCTTCGCGCGGGGTGTTCCCGTAAAATACCAGGAGCACCTCGTAGCGCGCCGCGGGAAGGCTTTGCTTTTCCAGGCAGGAGAGCAGCATGGGAAGCGCGTCAACTTTGCCCTCGAGGGCGATGACAACGCTGATATTGAACTTGGTCATGGAAATTCCCGACAGGCATGATTTCCCGTCTTACGCTTCTATTTCTGCTTCGGGTAATCAGTTACCCCGAGTTGTTTACAGACGAGCATGATTTCAGTCTTATGGTATCATACTCTCTCTATAGAATGTCCGGCAACACGTTACGGAAGCGGCATCCTGGCTGTTAAGGGAAAACCATATGGGATACATGCTTGAAAGCGGGGAGGCCTTCGGGGCGGGGTTGCATCGAATATGTTTCGAAGAACTGGATAGTGTGTCCCGGGAATTGGCCCGGATAGAGGACCTGCAGCCCAATGCCATCCATGAGTGCCGGCGGCACCTAAAGAAAAGCAGGTCCCTCTTACAAATCGCGCGCTTTGCCCTGCCCGACAAAAAAGCGGCCCGTGTCGCGGCTTCCTGTCTCGGCCAGGCAGGCCGGTTATTCGCTTCCCGGCGGGACCGCGAAGCGGTCGGTGAATGTCTGGACCGTGCCTTACAGGCTGTGGAGGAACCGGGAGCGCGATTAGTGTGTGAGCGCATACGCGCTCATCTTGAATCTGCGCCGGGACGGGGAGACGCTGCGCCTGTGGACTTGGAAGAATCCATCCGGGAGGCATGGCACCTGCTGGACAGCGTCCGTGCGACCGTTCGGGACTGGTCCGCGTGGGAGGTGGGAGCCGTCCCGCTCTGCCACGGGATCAGGCGGAGTTATCGCGCCGCCCGAGATTCGATGAAGCGGGGGCGGGACAAAAAAGACCCGGAAATTCTCCATCAGTGGCGCAAACACGCCAAACACCTGCGTCATCATATGATGATTGTTTCGGCGGCCTGGCCCGCTTTTTTCGGGATGATGGAGGTCGAACTCCACGCGCTCACCGATATGCTGGGAGAAATACACGACCGTGCGCTGCTGATGCTCTATCTGGAGCGGCAGGGTTCTGAATTTCTTGCCCCTTGCGAACAGGAAACGGCGCTGGTGACGTTACAGGGTCTGACTGACCGGGAAGTATCCTTGGCGCTGCGCGCGGGGGAACGACTTTTCAGTGAAAAACCGGCGCCTTTTGGCCGCAGGATTTCCGGGTACATCGAATCGTGGGTAACCGGCGGCGCCGGGGATTTTAAGGCCTGACTCCAGTCAGCGCCACGTTTTTCTTCGGCGTGCGGAGGGGTGCGGTTTCCCGGACAGTTTGTTTTTAGCCCTGAAATAGTATATGCTCCGCAACCGTATGGCCCCATGCGCGGGCCGGGAGCCCAAGGCTTAAATGAATCACAATCCAAGGAGTGAGAATGGCATGGCTGCATTAACGGATATTGTCAAGGAGTTTTTTGAGGCGAACGACTGGGAATACGAACAGGATCCGGATAATGAAGGCGCTTTTCTGGCCGGCGTGGACACGGATAATGGGGAGTTCGATCTGATTGTCCTCGTGGAGAACGGGGCCAACCACCTGATGTGCATCTGTGTTTGTCCGGACGAAGTGCCTGAGGACAGGCGCGCCGAGGTGGCCGAATACCTGCTGCGGGTCAATGCCAACACCGTGATCGGCAGTTATGGCATGGATTACGATGACGGCACGTTGCGGGTGCGGTCGACCATTAATCTTGCGGATATGATACCCACCGTGAATATGGTCGGGGTCCTTCTGGAAGGCACCGTAACGACAGCCGATGTGTATTATCCGGGCCTGCTGGCGGTGATTGACGGGGAAGCAAGTGCGGAAGATGCCCTGGACCAGGTGTTTCAGGAACTGGACGACGAAGATACGTTCGAAGAGAATTGAGCTCCTGCCATTCCTTTGAAGCGGAAGGCGGATTTCTCTTTGCAGGGTTCCGGATTCGCAGAGCGGTATCCCGGGACAGGTGCCCGTGTCGTACAAAACCGGCAAAGTCTCGCTTCGAGAATGCGAACGCCTCTACCCCGGGGTATTGCCAGGGTGTTCTGTCTTGGCAAGTTCTTCGCACCGGCTACCGTCGCCCTTGCAGCACAGCATTTCGCCGTTGTTGCCCTGAATCGGACCCTTACACCCTTGTTTTCTGGGGCCCAGTCGCTTTTCCGCCAGCAGATGCATGCCGGTCCAAATCGCCAACACACCGCCCAGAAAGGCGAACGTAATCCCAAGCGTAAACAGCATGGATGCCATGTTCTGGTAATTCCTTTTCCCTTATAAAAACATGAGAACCGGCGGTAATGTTCCCCATTTCAGGCCTGCCAGGGGCGTTCCCGCCTGCTGTCGGACACTGCGGCGATGGCTATGTTCGCGTCGTCCGCCACCTGAAAATCAAACATGCCCACACAGATGAAGTCCGCGCCGTTTTCAAAGGCATACCTGAATCCCTGTTCAGGATGAATGGCCCCCGCGGCGAGCACTTTGAAGGCGATCCAGGGCTTGGTTACCTGTTTCATAAATGCGATGGTTTCCGCCGGATCGCTGCACCAGAAATTATCGTGGGGATTACGGATAACCTCGGTTGTCTGGTCTGGTTTCCGCGCTGACCAGTAGTCTTCCGAATGCAGGGTTTTGACATAAAAGTCCGGGTTTATCCCGGCACTTTCACAGGCGGTAATAACGCCAAGGGCGTGGGCGCCTACGCCTGCGGGGAGACCCGACTCCTTGATAAACGTTACGGTCTTGGCGATGAGTTCCAGTTGGCCGTCCGCGACCAGGCGGTCCCCCACAGCGCCCTGGATGTAGGCCAGGGAAGCGCCGTTATCCACTGCGGATTGCACGGTTGTTTTGTAATCGTCCGGCGTTGGATGCACCTCGGAAATCCACTGTATCTTGCCGCCCTTCTCATTCCAATAGCGATTGATGACACCGCCGGAAACCGGGTTGGTCAGTATGGTGTTGACGCCCTGCTGCTCGCACAGGTGCAGGGTTTCAAGTATCTTTTCTTCCGTGTTGTAGGATTTGAACAGCCGTGAGACGTAAATCAGATCCCGGCTGTGCGCCCAACCCCCGATGAGGTTGCCCCCGCAGATAAGACGGCTGACGGAAACATTTCCGATTTTTCCCCGCGGCATGGGGGTCAGCGCATCGTCCGGCAGGGAAGGGACCGGACCAGCCTGGGCAAGGTGGGAAACAAGGATCTGTTCCTCAAGGCCGAAGGCCGCCGTCGCCGCGGAGGCGGCGGTTACGGCGCCCTTCAGAAAATGGCGGCGGTCAACGCGAGCATCCATGCGCACTATCCCTTTCTTCCTTTGACCCGTCGATGGTCCGGTCGGCACGTGCCGCCAGGTCTTCATCCCGTCAGTTTTCATCCCTTTCCGGAAGGGACTTCCGGTTTTCCATCTTGCGCACACGCGTCCGGATATCTTCCAGCAACTGCCGGTTAATGCCGATAAGTTCCGCGATAAAGCCCATGACCACCAGGAAGGCGCCTGCGCCCAGAAACAATATGCTGTAGAGCAAAGATTGAATATGTCCGCCACCCTGCCCGATAAAGTAGAAGTACAGGAACCGTGCCGTCGGTATCAGGCCGATAAAGAAAATAACCAATCCGGGTATGGCGAAAAAACGGAAGGGCCGGTAGGTCATGAAAATACGGGTCGTGGTAAACAGGGACCTGCGGATATATTCGGGAATGCTGTGTATCAGGCGGGACGGCCGCAGGTCCTTGTTGGTACGGATGGGTACGGAAATAATCGGGATATTCTTGCGCCCGGCCTGGATAATGGTCTCCAGGGTGTAGGTGTAGTTGTCAAACACATTAAGGCGCAGGGCGGCTTCCCGGCTCATGGCGCGGAAACCGCTGGGGGCGTCGGCTATCTTGGTGCCGCTTGCCATGCGGACAACCGCCGACCCGACTTTCTGAAGTAGTTTTTTGAGGAGCGACCAGTGTTCGATACGGTCAATGGGGCGCGCTCCAATGACGATTTCCGCGCGTCCGCGAAGGATCGGATAGACCAACTTTACGATGTCATCCGCGTTGTACTGGTTGTCGGCGTCTGTGTTCACGATAATGTCCGCGTCGCGGGCGATGCAGGCCTCCAGGCCGGACATGAACGTTTTGGCCAGACCCCGGTTACGGCGGTTGCGGATGATATGGTGCGCCCCGTGTTCCCGGGCCACCGCCACCGTTTTGTCCGTGGAACCATCGTCAATTACGAGGTATTCAATGCAGTCGATACCTTCGATAGTGCGGGGCAGGGCGTCCAGGGTGATGCCCAGGGTTTCCTCTTCGTTGTAGCAGGGGATCTGGATGATTAACTTCATATACTCCTCGCGGCTGCCCGGCCGGGGCTGTGCATTCATTGTTTCCTATTGTACTGCAAACGAAAATTGGATGCACATTCAGGTCTTATAACGCCTCGGGTCAATATCATGTTTGCCGACGCGCAGGCCCATCAGGCGCTCACTGATCCCGAGCTGGCGGGCCGCCTTGGCCTTGTTGCCGCGCGCGTCCTTCAGCGCCTCCACGAGCATTTCCCGTTCCACACGCTCCAGGGTTTCTTCCAGCGTGCCCTTGATGATGGTGTTGGAGGCTTCTGAAGTCTGCAGGGTGGGGGGGAGATGATGTCCGTGAACCACATCATCATTCGTGAGCAGAACGGCCCGCTCAAGGCAATTTTCGAGTTCACGGACGTTGCCGGGCCAGTGATAACTCATCATCATGTCGATGGCGGGGGTGGAAATGCGGCGCACATACTTGTGGTTTTCACGGCTGTACTTCTCCACAAAAAAGTTGGCCAGTTCCAGGATGTCGGTGCGGCGGTCACGCAGCGGCGGCACCACCACCGGAAACACGTTCAGGCGGTAATAAAGATCCTGCCGGAACTTGCCTTCACCCATCAGCGTCTCCAGATCGCGGTTGGTGGCGGCGATGATTCGCACATTGACCTTGATGGTTTCGTTGCCGCCCACCCGCTCGAACTCCCGTTCCTGGAGGACGCGAAGGAGGCGTATCTGGACCGGCGGGGTGAGGTCGCCGATTTCATCGAGGAAGATGGTTCCCTGGTGCGCGAGTTCGAAACGGCCTTTGCGGCTGTTCAATGCCCCGGTAAACGCGCCTTTTTCATGGCCGAAAAGTTCGCTTTCTATGATGTTTTCCGGAAGGGCGGCACAATTGACGCGAACGAAGGGTTTGGAAGCGCGGTCGCTGTTGTAGTGGATGGATTGGGCCACCAGTTCCTTGCCTACGCCACTCTCACCGCGGATGAGCACGGTGGCGTCGCTCTTGGCCACCTGGGCGATAAGGTTGAAGACGGACTGTATCCCCTTGGAACGGCCTATCATGTTGGCAGGCTGGAATTTTCGCCTCAATTCCTCCTGAAGCCGGGAATTTTCTTCCAGGAGCCGGTCATATTCTTCCTGGGTACGCTGGCGCAGGCGGACGGCCCGGGCAATCATTGAGGCAATAATCGTCATCAGGCGCAGGTCTTCGCCCAGCGCCACCTCCTCTCCAAAGATACGGTCGGCGCTCAGCGCCCCGATCACGGAAGACTCCATCTTGATGGGCACGCAGATGTAGGATATGGTATCCCGGTCTATGTTTTCCCGGGCATGGGTGCGGTTCAGGAAAACGGGCTCTTCGGAAATGCTCGGTATGACGACCGGGCGTCCGGTTTGCACCACCTTGCCAATAACTCCCTCGCCCAGGCGGTAGCGGCCCCGCTGCAACTGCTCCGGGGAAAGCCCATGAGCCGCACAAATGACCACCTCGCTTAACTCGCGGTTGAGCAGGGAGATAGTGCCGCGCAACATGCCTGTGTGTTTGGAAATCGCTTTAAGTATGGGACCCAGTTCTTCGCGCAAATCGTAACTGCGGTCCAGCAACTCGCTGATTTCAAAAAGTAGGGAAAGCTCGCTGACTTCCCGGCGCACTTCGACGCTTTCAAGCAACATGGATGTCCTCGTGTCAGTCTTGGTTATTACAAAAAGTACCGATATGTTGGAATTATAGGGGAATGAACATTAAATAATCAATATGTAACATGAAAACAATACATTTTGTGCAACATAGACAGGGGTACTTACGGAATTGTCGTTTTTTTGGGGGGGAGTGAAACTGCGGCAGAATTATCGCTTCAAAGATAGCGATTCAACCCGGTTTCGTATTTCGGCAAGATCCGCATCGCTCAGCACGATATCCCCAGCCATCGCGTTCTCACTAACCTGGGCCTCGTTGCGTGTGCCGGCAAGAGCGGTGGTGACGCCTTCCTGCGCGGTCAGCCATGCCAGAAAAAGCTGGCCGAAGGTGGCATCGTACTTTTCGGCGACAGACCTTAGATCGTCCAGCATAGCGTTGATTGTGATGCGGTTTTCTCTCGAAAAGAGCGGTTTTTCGCGGCGCTGGTCGCCTTCGTTGAAGACGCGGTCCGGCGGCACCTTTCCCGTGAGCATTCCCTGCTCGAGCGGGCAGTAGGCAAGAATACCGACGTTGTTTTCGCGGCAGAAGGGTAGAATTTCCGCTTCGATGCCGCGGTCAAGTGCGCTGTAGCGGGGCTGGTCGCTTTCAATGCGCCCCCATTTGAGGCATTCGTCCAGTTGCTCGGCGGAGAAGTTGCTTACCCCGAAGGCCCGGATTTTGCCTTCTTTTTGCAGTTCCGTTAATATGCCCATGGTATCGGCGATGGGCGTGTCCGGATCAGGCCAGTGGCATTGATAAAGGTCAATGTAATCCACCCGGAGCCGTCTTAAACTTTGTTCACACTCCCAGCGGAGGGACTGCGGCTTCAAATTGCGATAAATGTCCCGGTTCTGGCCGTCATTATCCACGGTGCTGAAGTGGAAGGCACCATCTGTGCCGTCCCAGCGCAACCCGCATTTCGTCGCAATCAGAACTTCACCCCTGCGCCCCGCAACCGCTTTGCCCACAATGCGCTCGCTGTGGCCCATGCCATATACGGGCGCCGTGTCGATCAGGGTCATGCCATGGTCGATGGCCGCATGGATGGCGCGAATGGCGGCCTCGTCATCGGTGCCGCCCCACAACCAACCGCCGATGGCCCAGGCGCCGAACGAAACAGCGGGCACTTGAAGATCACTGTTGCCTAATTGTCTGTAGCGCATTTTTTAAAGCCTGTCATGGTTCAGGGCTTGGGCACTTTCAGTTCGGTGCCAAGCACAACAATATCCGGATTCTGGATTGAATTGATTTCCATCAACTCCTTCAGGGTTACGCCGTACTTGTTCGCTACCCTGGACAGGTTGTCACCGGACGCGATGACGTGCGTTGTGTATTCCGCTTCAGAAGGCGGCACGGCGGGAACGGCTTCCGAAATCGGAGCAGTTTCAGCGGCCGCCACGGGTTCCGGGGCGGTTTCAACTGTTGACGCCGGTTCGATGGTGATTGATTGCTCCACGGGTACGACCGTAACGGACATTTCCGGTGCGGCGGGTGTTGCGTCCGGCAGTTCTTCTTCAGGTTCAGGGATTTCTGGGGGAGGCGTGACTTCTTTTGCGTTGTCCTCCTCCGCGTCATTTTGGGCGGAAGACCGCATGGAGAAGTTCTTGGTAACCGTTGGCGGCTCAGTCGACGGGACGTTCGGAGGTGTTTCCTCATCGGTGTCGGGCACAAGCGGTGTGGTCGGCAATTCTGGGGCCGGCGGCAGCGGGGCTTCCGGTGCGGGCGGTATTTGCTCGGGCACATAGGTTTCCCGCGTCGTTTCCTCCTGTGCCGTTTCTGTAACTCCGGGAACGAGCGGCATCACTTCCGGCACGCTTGTCTCTCCGGTTTTTTCTTCCGGCGCCGTCGCCGGCGCCTCGAAAGCTGAGGGCTCCGGTGATGGAGGCGTATCATCCACAGCCTCAACCTCCGGTTGCGCTTCCTTCGGTTCCGGGACGGGCGTTTCAACAGCCGGCGGTGTTTCTTCTTCCACCGTGGTGTAGATCTTAAGTTTACTGCCAAACTTGATATCACCGTCAGTCATACCGTTCCAGGACATGATGTCCTTGACGGAAACATTATATTTTTTCGCGATTCCGGTCAGGGTTTCACCCTGTTTGATGCGATGTTCCACCTTGCTCGCTCCTTCGGGTGGAGTGGCAACCGGGGGCGCGGCGGGTTTGGTGGGTTCTTCTGGCTTGGGCGCTGCCACTTCTTCGGCCGCTTCCGGCGCTGTTTCAGGCGTGGATTCCGGCTTCGTTTCCGATACACTTTCTCCTTCCGGGGTACTTATCGGTTCGGGTTCCGTTTCGCCTTCGATTTCGCCTTCAACGGCCTCGGACACTGTCTCGCCCTCGGCTTCGCCTTCGATACTGCTTTCTCCTTCGGCGGGTAGTTCAGCCTCGCCTTCCACTGCGGCGGTAGCCGGGGGCGTCTGTGCACGACCCTCGCTCGCCCGGGCCAATTTACTGCGCCACAGGTCAAGCCGCTGGCGCGATGCGAGCAGGTTTTCCTTGTCCAGGGTCCCATTGTCCAAGGCCTGTTTTAAAGCCTCCGTGATTCGCGCCATTTCTTCGGCGCTGACGGCGGAGATCAGCACAGCATCGCATCCGGCGGCCAGCGCCGCGACAACGTCTTCTTCCACAGGCTTGCCGGACCAGGGGAAGACGGTATGTATGTCCTCCGCCAGCAGTACGCCCGAATAACCCCACTTGTTGCGGAACACTTCACGCACCAGCACTGGCGATAACGTCGCGGGCCGTCCCGGCACCTGCACATCCAGGGCGGGGACGCCGGCGCTGCTGATGAGAATGCCGGAAATATCATAGGCCGCGGCTTCAAGGAAGGGCATCATGGTGGATGCCAGCTTTTCCACATTCGTTTCCGCGATCAGCGGCACATCCTCTTCCTGCAGGATGGCCGAACCGATACCGGGGTAGTGTCTGGCTACCGCGAGTACGCCCCCTTCCTGCAGTCCTTCCGCGTAGGCGATACCCGCCTGGGACACCGTTTCGGGGGTGTCCCCCAGGAAACGCGGCCGTTCCGAGACGTCGCGCTGTTCGGCGTCAAAAATGTCAAGCACGGGGGCGAGTAATACCCCTACGCCCAGGTCGAGCGATTGCGCCGCCACGGTTTTGCCCGCTTCCCGTATGGCGTCCAGTGTTTCCAGTTTGGCAAGATCTTCGTAGGAGAGCGCGTCGGGCAGACGCAGGGGATTCAGAGCCTCTCCGCCTTCCTGAGCCGCGACAATCAGCGGCTGCATGTCGAGTTCCGGCCCCATGGCGGCGAGCACGTTGATTTGCCGGACCAGCTCCTGGATTTGGGCGGCGTCCACGGTGTTGGATTCACGCAGCCATATGCCGCCGGGCTTGTATTGATTTAATACCTCGGCCGTATCTCCATCCAGACTGGTTCCAGGAATGCCGATGATGAGATGGCGGGCGGGCCAGGCGGATTCCGGATCCACCGGGGAGGCGGTTATCTCCACGCCCGGAGCCTTTTGTTCCGCGGAGGATTCGGATGCGGTCTGCTCCGCCGGGGTTTCGGCAGGCGTTGCCGCCGCCTCCTTGCCGGGCTTCTCCTGACGCATTTCAAGCAGGGCGTAACAGAGGAAAAACCCTACGGCAAAGCCCAGGAGAAATGTGACCAGGAGAGAGGCGGAAGGTCCCCCATACAGGGCCTTCCTTTTCACCTCGTTTGAGCGTATCGGGAGGGAATCATTTTCACCGCCATACCAAGATTGTTTGCTCATTGTAGTTTCCTATTCTTTGGGGCAACCGGCTCGGCGCCCGTTGCATGCATAGTTAACGAATTTTTCCCGTCGAAAGCAGCCTTGTGATATCCATCTGTTATTGTATACGAATGCGGCCCCAATGTGCATCTTGAGGAATATTCACTGTCCCGTGATTTCCAGAATTTTCTCTTGGTAAAGGTTGCGAAGAATTTCATTGCCTTCCGGATTCAGGTGGCAATGGTCATTGAAGAGGGTTTCTCCGGGCACCCCGTGGGGTTCCGCGGCGATGACGGCGGATTCCACGTCCGCAAGGGGCGTTGCGTAGTCCCGCGCCAGTGCGCGAAGGATTTCATTTTCCAGGTCCGAGGACTGGTGGCGGGGAGAAGCTTCGCGCAGAATCTGCCTGCCCCGCTTCAGCCCTTCTTCGTACAGGCCCTGCCGGAAAAGCGCCGTTACCTCTTCATACAGCGTCCCGTCCTTGCCGGGCAGGTTGGGACGGAACAGGTTTGAAGGCACGGTGCCGAGTATCACGGGAATGTTGTGGTCCCGGCAAAGTTGGAGGATGGTTTCCAGGTTCGTTTTGTAAGTTTGCATGCGTTCCCGGATTTCTTCCGGGGTAAACTCGTGCAGCCACATCCGTGAAGCGTCCGGGATGGAAACGGCCAGGTCGCGGTCGGCCCGGGCACTTTCCAGGGTTTCAATGCGTCGGCGTGCCCGCATGTCCCGGACAAAGCGGTACAGGGCGGAATAATTCAAAACGTGCTGGGCCGGCGTATTGGATAGCCCGGCCAGGTGCATTTGCTCCAGTTCCTCGAATTCATTGTGGCCCGTGTAGAGCATTACAATGTCGGGATTGTAACGAACGATTTCCGAAGCGACGAGCACCAGGCGGTGCGTGCCGTAGGACAGTCCTCCGCAATTGATGATTTCCACTTGCCTGTATCGGTCGGAAAGCAATTCCTGAAGCGCTTGTTTCATCTGGCCGAATTCATAGTCCAGGTAGTTGACGGAAGAGCCGCCCAAAGCGAATACGCGCAGCGTCCCCGGCGGTTTCGCCAGCAGGAAACGCTGGTGCTGAAAGGAAGCCCGTTTTTCGGGGCTGGTTTCCATGAACCCGTTATCCGCGGGCACAAAGAGGAGACTGGCAGGATCAAAGCCCTGACCCACATCCACGGGCAAGGGTGGGACGTGTCGTTCACGTATGCGCGCAGCGGACTCCGCAAGGCCGAAAAACAGGAGGACGGGGAGCAGCATATATGCCGCCTGCCGGCAGCGGGAGGGTGTGGCAGCGGGCTTCGTACCAGTGGCCGGACTGTCTGTTCGCTCGGTTTCCATCAGGGCTTCCCGGGTGTTTCCATGCCGGATGCGGTCAGGTTGAGGGCAGGTGCCGGAAGGCCTTCCTGCCGATATCGGTGCGGTAGTGGGCCCCGTCGAAATGAATGCGTTCGACGGCGGCATAGGCTTTTTCGATGGTTTCCGTAAGGGTGGGCGCCGTGGCGGTCACATTCAGAACCCGCCCGCCCGAGGTCAGGAGATCGTCTCCCTGCTGCTTGACACCGGCCATGAAGACCGTAACCCCGTCGAGCGTTTCGGCGTTCGCGATACCCGTGATTACTTTTCCCTTCTCGTAAGCGCCGGGATAGCCGCCGCTGGCCATGACGACGGAAACGCACGGCCAGTCGCTGTAGGCCACCTCGTGGGAGGCCAATGTCCCGTTGCAACAGGCCACCAGAATGGGAACGATATCCGTGGTCATGCGCGGCATGATCGCCTGGGTTTCCGGGTCGCCGAAACGCACGTTGAACTCGATGACCTTCGGGCCGTCTTCGGTGATCATAAGACCGGCGTATAATATCCCTTTGTAGGGCATACCGTCGGCCGCCATGCCGTTCACGCAGGGTGCAAGCACTTCTGCGCAGATGCGTTCCATCAGGGCGTCGGACACCACCGGCGCGGGGGAATAGGCGCCCATGCCGCCCGTGTTGGGGCCTTTGTCGTCGTCAAACGGGGGCTTATGGTCCTGGCTCGTGGCGAGGGGTTTGAACGTTTTCCCGTCGCAGAAGGCCAGGATGGAGGCTTCCTCCCCCTCCAGGCATTCTTCGATAACCACCCGCGCGCCCGCTTCGCCAAAGGCATCGTCCAGCATTGCGGCGCGTACCGCCGCCTCGGCTTCGGCCATGGTGCGTGCCACGGTCACCCCTTTGCCCGCCGCCAGGCCGTCCGCCTTGATGACGATGGGAACGCCGGTCGTTTCCAGGTAGGCCAGCGCCAGGTGCGCATCGTCGAAAACGGCGCAAGCGGCAGTGGGAATGTGGTGCCGTTCCATAAAATCTTTGGCGAAAGATTTGCTCGCTTCCAACTGTGCCGCGGCCGCGGATGGACCGAACACGGTGATGCCCCGTTTTCCGAGCTCGTCCACAATACCTTTTGCGAGCGGGTCTTCAGGCCCCACGACGACCAGGTCTATATGTTCGATTTCCGTGTAGGTGGCCAGCAGGTCGAAATCGTCGGTTGCGACATTGACGCAGACACCCTTTTCAAGAAGGTCTATGCCCGGATTGCCTGGTGCGCCGTAGACCTTCTTCACCAGGGGGCTTTGGGCAATCTTCCACGCCAGGGCGTGTTCCCTGCCGCCGCTGCCGATAACCAGCACGTTCATCTGAGTTACTCCTTATTGACTGAAAATGCGTTTCTCGCAGCCATTACATGGGGGACGGCTCGTGGGTGCGCAAAAAGTCGCCGATGGCGGCGTCATACGCCGCCGCGCACTCAAAAGCCTCGCACGCCAGTTGAAACCGTGTGTTATAGGTGGTTTCACCTTCATGGGCGCGCAGCTCGTGCATGATGCGAGGATAGCGTCCCGGACTTACCGCCACCGTGACATATTTGAAATTTTTGGCCGCCGATCGCATCATGGCGGCGCCGCCGATATCGATTTGTTCCACCACCTCGTCTATGGTGACCCCGGGGTGTTCCATGGCCTCTTCGACCGGCTGAAGGTTGACAACAGCGAGATCGATCCAGCCCCACTGGTGTTCCTGGATCTGCTCCCCGTGAACCTTGCTGTCCCGAAGGCCCAGCAGGCCCGCGTGCACCTTGGGATGAAGCGACTTCACCCGGCCGTCCATCATTTCCGGCATGCCTGTGTAGTCCGATATGCTGAGCGCGGGAATTCCCGCCTCGCGCAGCAGGGACAGGGTGCCCGAGGTGCTTATAATCTCAACGTTGAAATCGTGGAGCAACTGTGCGAGTTCCACAATGCCCGTCTTATCGTGACAACTCAATAGGGCCCGCTGAATCTTTGACATGAATGAGAACTCCTCCCAGGTCCGGAGGGGAACCTTACATTATGTGCGGCTGCGCCGGTTCCCGTTCCGTAACGCCTTGTTTCCAGCCCGAATGACGGCCGTTTGACAACCGTTCCGGTTAAACGTTCCAGGCGGTATTTATTTCCTGTAAACGTAAACATGCTTATGCTACGACTGCCCGCTATCGGGGGGCGGACAGTATACGAAAAACTCAGACAAATATCGAGTTTATCCGCGGAGTGAATCTTATCGGGGGACACGTCAGGCTGCCCGGCCCGCCAGTAGAAGGGCCCCGACGATCACCACGTCTTCTTCCAGGGCGCAGGGCACCAGGTCGACGGAGCCTCGGTAGGGCCCGAAACTGTGTTCCTGAAGGGATTCCCGAAGTGGGTCCAGCAGAAGGGCGCCCATCAGGGACACGCCGCCCCCAAGGGCGATGCGCCGGGGATGAAACAGGGTTACCGCGTTGCCCAGGGCGATGCCCAGGGTACGGGCGATGGCAGCAATTTCCCGCAGCGCCATGTCGTCTCCCTGCCTCGCGGCCTCCGCCAGCATCGCGCAGGTGAGCGTCGAAGGGTCGTTGCCGCAGGCCCGGGCCAGGGGCGATCCGGGTTCCAGAGAGTCCAAGCGGCGCAGGCGCCGCTCAATGGCCCACCCTGAACAGAGGTTCTCCAGTTTGTCCACCGCGCCGGGGGCCGGGGACGTCCAGTCCGGCACCCAGGTATGCCCGATTTCGCAGGCGCCAAGGCCTTGGCCATCGTACAACTGTCCATCGATGATCAGCGCGCCGCCGATGCCGCTGCCGATATTCATATACATGAATTGGTGGGCGCCTTTACCCGAGCCCAACACATATTCGGCCCATCCGGCGGCGTTCGCATCGTTGGCTACGACCACGGGCACTTTGAAGCGTTCTTCGAACCAGTGCTTGATGGGCAGGTTTTCCCAGCCTTCAATCTGGTGGGAAACCAAGGCGCGCCCTGTTTCCGATTCCACGGGGCCGCCAAAGCCAATGCCCAGGGCCTCGACACCGCCCCGGTCGAAAAACTGCTGCGCCTGGGCGGCGGTCCACTCCAGGATGCCCTGGGCGCCCTTGTCCCGGTTTACACTGGCGCGGTGTCGTTCCAGAATCCGGCCCTCGGCGGTTCCCAGCGCCGCCTGAAGCTTGGTGCCGCCGATTTCAAGGCTTACAATTCTGGTAGAGGGATCGGTCATGTCAAGACCTCCCAATCGGGCAGGGGCGCATACAGGATTTCCGGGATGCCGTTTCGGCTGGAGTTGAATACCAGGCCCCGGCTGTCCGGTGTGAAGGATCCGTGGGGATGGGTGTTGTGGTCGCCGCTGGTATGGCCCTGCGTGAGCAGCTTGCGTTCTTTTGCCTTCACGTTGATGAGCCAGAGGTTGCGGTCGAAATCATCACCCAGCGCCCAGTTACCGTCCGGGCTGCCGTGGGTGTGCCAGGCGGGATACTGGGTCAGGAGTTCCATCTTGCCCTCGGGGCCGGAGTGGATGTCCGCCGTCGCCACGCCGTGGGGTAGGCCCTTGTGCTCATCGTCATAGGGCCAGATGGTGAAAATAATCCGTTCGGGGTCCCACCATACCTCATGGGTGACCCACTCCCCGTAGGTCTCCTTGTAGAGGGGCGCGGGTTCAGGGTGATCGGTGTGGAGATGCCAGATGCGCTGGTCGGCATCGCCGCCGGTCTCCTGACAGAACATGAGTGAGCCGGGGGTGAAAGGGTTGGCTTGGAAATGACCGACGCGGAAATCCGTTTCCGCGAGGGTGCGCGCCTCGCCGCTTTTGAGGTCGATGGCAAAAACGCCCCAGACCTTGTCCTCACGGATAACGCCCCCGAAATAAAAGGCGGACAGGTCCGCGTCCACGGTTACTGTGCCGTCGATGCGCAGGCAGGCGTCGGGGATTCTTCCCAGCGGCTTCGGCGTCCCTTCGCCGTGGAAGGCCTTGACAAGATCCAGCACATGCAGGGTCTTGTCGGCGACATAGTACAAGTCATTGTTCTTCCAGGTCATGGTCCCGGTTTCGTAAGATTCCGTGGGAACGGGCCGCATCTCGCCGCTTTTCAGTTCCACCATCCACAGGCGGTTTCCCGATGCGTCACGGTTGGAATGGAACACCAGGTGTTCCTGGTTCCGCGTCCACATGGGATGGGTCTGGTAGACGATCGCGCTGGCATGACCGCCCGGGGTGAGGCTGTATAGCCGGATACCGGTCTTGTCGTCCACGTACGAAGGGAAGACCCCTTCAGGGGGCCAGGGGGGTGTTTCGCCTTGCGGTTTCGATGGTGAAGGCGCGGCATGGGCTGTCGTCTTTTGGACGGCCATGCCTGCGGCGGCGATACCTGTTTCCAGGAAGGACCTGCGGCTCATGCGGCGCGTGGAAAGTATGCTCATTACGCTTTCTCCCGGAATGCTTCACTACATTCTATAAGATTATCATGACCGCCCCGCTCAATGCATCCGGCATGCGCCGCGCTTTGTTGTCGTCTGCGGCGGGATTGCACTATAATCATTCAGATGGGTAAAGGGCTGTACCCAAAAAGGAGTATTCAAATGGCCGCGAACGTTCAAGGTCCTATGTCCGGCGTTTCTCTCGGTGTGTTTGACATGCATATGCATCCGACCTTGAAGTCGTTCATGCTGGGGAAAAAGTTTCTGAAACCGCACCATCCCCCTGCGGGTTTCTTTCCCCTGACCATGCGGACGGATCTGGACGCGCTGCTGGCAGGCGGCGTCAAAGCCTTCTTCTCCACCGTATACATGGTGGAGCGCGATTTCCTTGAGGATATCTGGCCGCTTCGCTATGTGCGGTGGCTGCTGCCGCGCTTGAATCATATCCTGCGTACGCCGCCGGACGCGCTGGTGCTGGAATGTCTGGACCACCAGGAGGCCGTGTTTGAAAAGGCCAACGTCAGGCGGGGACCGGTGATTGAAACAGCCCTTTCCTATTCGGAGATGAAGCGCATCATGGCCGAGGGCAAGATTGCCGTGCTCCGTTCTGTCGAAGGCGCCCATCATCTTAACGGACGCGTGGAAAATGTCGATTTGTTCTTTGAACACGGTGTGTGTCATATGATCGTGCCCCATCTGTACCCGAACGAGGCCTGCGAGAATGTGGACGCCTTCCCCGACCTGACCGCCTTGCGGAAAATCGGCTGTTTCCATAAAAGATTCAATATGGACACGGGGCTGACGGACTTCGGCTGCGAGGTGGTGGACCGAATGCTGGAAGTGGGCATGCTGGTGGATATGTGCCACGCCACGCCGCGCTGCCGTACCGAAATCCTGGAGCGCGCCCGGAACCATCCCGTCAAGCGGCCCATTGTCATGTCCCACGTGGGTGTTCATGAACTGGCGCCCTACCCGATGAACCCCGACCCTAAGGAAATACATGATATCGCGGAAACCGGCGGCGTCATCGGCATTATTGCCATGGGCCATTGGCTGAAGAAGCCGGAACCGCGCGACGGCCTGGAAGCCGTCCTGCAGACGGTGGATCATCTCATCGAATACGGCGGGGATGAGGTGGTCGCTTTTGGTTCTGACTTTGACGGGTTTACCGGGCCGCCACGGGATTTCAAGTCTCCCCGCGACTATGCCACCCTGCGCACCCTGTTGCGCGTACGCTACGGTGAAGAACGGGCCGCGAAATTCCTCAGCGGCAACGTGGAACGGGCCCTGCAACTGGGATGGGGAAAACAATAGGAAAAAGAACGAAAGCCCTTCGTTAACCTAAAAAGCTGGATGGCCGCAAAGTAACTGTCCATCCAGTCCATAGTGTCCATACAGCCTATCCAATGTGATATAGGCCCGAACCTTTATACCTCTGGATTCGGACAAGAAATCATTTAAAATCTGGCTGGAGATATTTTCAGACAGCCTGAACCAGGGATTGTTTCGGAGCCGCCCCGAGCGGGGCGATGGCGGACAGGGGCACGGTCACAAAGGCGAAGGGGTCGCCAAAGGAGCGGGGCAGTTCCAGCAGGGCTTCAATCTCGTCTTTTTCCGTGTGTTCCATAAAATTGACCACCGTGGCGGTATCCCCGGCGCGCAGCCCCTCTTCAGGAAAATCTTGTGTGAGAACGACATTCTTGAACAGTTCCGGTTTCATTGAGGTCACCTTTAAAATATTTGGAATGAAGACTATCAAAAAGGAAATCAAACGCTGTTTTCATTCTACCAGATGAAGTATACCATATTCACCATAAATTCTGTTTTCCATTTAATATGGAGGGCTGTCTTTTCCTAAAAACCCGTATCGTGTATTGCTAATCGTATAATAAATATATCGCACCGTTGTTTCTGCTGTAGAATGAGCATAAATTACAGTACAATAGGGAGAAGGCATCAAATCCCGAAAATGAGCCTCCCACTTCTCCCCTCAAGACTTCAAGAAGGCGATCCGTTTTCTTTATCCCCATTATCCTGTTCATCAATGTTAAAATGACGGACCCGGGCACTCAGTCTAAACGCTGCTGTATTGTTTCTACCGCGCGGTGGGCAGAGACGACGCAATCGTTGAGCCCGATGCCGCGGTAGGCGTTGCCTATGAAGCAGAGTCCGGGACAGGCCTTTTCTGCTGTTTCAATCGCCTTGAGGCGGTTTTCGTGGCCGAGGGTATATTGCGGGATACCCCGGGGATGCCGGTATAGACGGGCCAGTTCCGGTTCTCCCGTGATGCCCAGCAGGGGACCGAGTTCCGCACGGACGAGTCCGATGGTTGCTTCATCGGACAAATGGTTCGCGTCCGGGTCGGGCGCGCCGCCAAACATAACGCGCAATAGCACGGAGCCGTCGGGCGCCTCGAAGGGGAAGAGGGTGGAGGTCCAGATGCAGCCAAGGAGCCTCAGGTTCTGGCCGCGTGGCACGAGGAAGCCGAAACCGTCCAAGTCATGGCCGATGGCGCTTCGGGGATAGCCGAGGCAGGCCACGGTCAGTCCCGCATAGGGGATGTCGGCCAAGGCGCGGGCGGCTTCCGGATGTAGTTCGCGGACCATGCCCGCCGCGGCATGGGCGGGCGTTGCCATCACCACAGCCCGGGCACTCAGGGTCTCCCCCTCTCCGACAGTGACCTCGTAGCCATCCCGTATGGCGGCGATGCGCGTAACGGGTGCGTTAAAACGAATCCGGTCGCCCAACGCGGCCGCCGCCCGCGCGGGCAGGGCGCCGATGCCGCCCTTGAAGGTGGTCAACGTACCGGGCGGGCCTGCGGGACTGGCCGCGCGTTCTTTGCGGATGGCCATCAGCGCCTTGAACAGACCGCCATAATCCCGCTCCATTTTTACCATGCGCGGGAAGCAATGGGCCATGCTCAACTGCCGGGCGTCGCCCCCGTAAATGCCGAGCACCATGGCGCCGACCATGATTTGCGCCGCCTCTTTGCCGATGCGCCGTGCGGCGAATTCAAAAATACTTTCTTCCCCTTCGTCCCGCTTCTGCGGGATAAGCGGCTCACAACAGAGCCGCAGGCGTCCGGGTAGAGACAAGAGTGGGGAGAGGAAGAAGCCGGGGGGCATTTTGACTTGGTGCAGGCATCCGTTGCGATAGACAAAACGTTTGGCGGCTACGGTGTTCGCCTTGAGTGTGTCCTGTTCAAGTCCCAGGTCTTTAACCCAGGCGAGGGTTAGGGGTTCCCGGTCCAGGAAACCGTTCGAGCCCCAGTCCAGCACATAGCCTGCTGACCTGTCGCTGCCCGTGGTTCCCCCGGGGCCGGGCGCCGCTTCCAGGGTCAGCACCGCGTCCGCGCCAAGCGTTTCTTTTAAGTAGTACGAGGCGCATAATCCCGATACGCCCGCGCCGATTACAATTACTTTTGTATCCATGAAGTAGGTCCAATTCCGTTACGGTTTGTCCGCCGACAACAGATGTTTTCAAGCGGACGCCCCGGTCAATTATGGTTGATAGTGGTTTTCATGGTATAGTATTTACCCCATAAACAGCAACCTCTCAAGGAGATTCATCATGTTTCACTTAATGCGCACGACAGTAGTATTAGCAGCGCTGATCGTAGCCGTATCCGCCGGTGCGCAGGATGTCACCGCCGCGCCGGATGTGCAAACACCCGCATCGGACGTGCAGGCATCTTTTACCGTGGATGAAATTCTCGGCGCTTTAAAGGCGGCTGTGCGCGAGACCTTTACGGGCACCCTGAGTTCCGTAACCGCCGGCGACCTGATTACCGTCAATCATGGCGGCGCGTCAACCCAGATGCGTTTATACGGCATCGACTGTCCGGAGAACGGGCAGGCCTATGCCGCAGAGTCCAAGGACCAGATGACCAAGAGTGTCCTGGATACGTCCGTCTCGGTGCATGTCCTGACGGTTGATTCTCTTGAAATTCCGGTGGCCCTGGTTTTCGACGGCACCGGAAATAGCCTTAGCCATGTGCTGGTCCGGGACGGGCTTGCCTGGTGGGATGAACGGAACGCGGCCAAAGACGCCATGCTCAGAAAACTGAACGCGGAGGCTGTGGTTGCCGGCCTGGGCATTTTTTCCGACCCGGCCGCCCTGGCGCCTTGGGACTACCGGAGCAGCCATGAACTGCCCGATTTTACCTATGCCTTGGATAAAGCGGAGCCTGTTCCTGAACTGGCGGCGGCCGCGGAAGCGCCCAAGGAGGCTCCTCGAACTATTAGTGCCAAGGGTACGATGACCGAGGATCGGCCCCGGGCCGCTGTGGCCGCTCCGCCTGCCGGGCAGAAGCCGGTCGGCGGCCTGCCCCTTTCCGTTCCCGGTCTTCCCGATGATGCGCTCAAGGATGTCGATCTCGGCGGCCTGATGATGAAGCATCAGCCCCGTATCGCCACCGACGCCTCCGGACGTCCCCTTGGCCTGACCGCCAACAACGTGGGAAGCATTCCCTACGCCTCGCAGTACGGCTTTCAGGAAGGCGACATTATTTCCCGCGTGAACGGCATCGCCATTGAGAGTGAGGCCCAGATTTTCAGCCTGATACCACAGTTCCAGAATGTCAAGAACTTCCAGGTTGAAGTCCTTCGCAACGGGCAGATGGTGAATATCCCCATCAATATCAAATAACCCGGGCAGACATTGCATTTTTCCGGTCAACGGGAATCAATGACGCGCCTTTCAAAGGCCGTTTACACACGGCCCAATACCCAATAATATTAGGAGTATTTTTATATGAACCAGTCTATCGATGTTTTACCTGACCATAAAAAGACGCAGCTGTATCGCCTGCGCCATTCCCTTTCCCACATTCTTGCCACAGCGGTGCGCCAAATGCGTCCCGAGGTCAAACTGGCCTTCGGGCCGCCCGTGGAAAACGGGTTCTACTATGATTTTGACTTCGGTGATTCCCCGCTCGGCGAATCCGATCTTGAGGAAGTGGAACGCCGCATGAGCGCCGTCATCAAGGAGCGGCGGCCTTTTGTCCGCGAGGAGAAATCCTTTGATGAGGCGCTACGTTTCCTGGAGGAAAGCGGTGAAGTCTACAAGGTGGAATACGCCCGTGAACTCATCGATACGGGCGTTGCCAATGGCGACACCCTTTCGTTCTATTCTAGCGGTGATTTCACGGATATGTGCGAAGGCCCCCACCTGGACCATACCGGCGAAGTGCCTAAAAAGTGTTTCAAACTGGACCGCATCTCCGGCAGTTACTGGCGGGGCGATGAAAAGCGGCCCATGCTGACGCGCATTTACGGTCTGGCTTTTGAATCCGCACAGGAGCTTTCCGAATACCTCGCCATGCGCAAACTGGCCATGGAACGGGACCACCGGAAACTGGGCGAGGAACTGGACCTCTTCGTTCAGGACAATGAGGTGGGCGTGGGCCTGCCGTTGTGGATGCCCAAGGGTACCGTCATCCGGGACGAACTTGAAAAATGGGCCCGGGAAACGGAGTTTCTCGGCGGGTACCAGCGGGTGTCCACGCCCTCCGTCACGCGCAAGGAACTCTACCTGCGTTCCGGCCACGTGCCCTATTACGAGGACAGCATGTATCCGCCCATGCCAGTGGATGAAAACGACCACTATTACCTGCGGCCCATGTGCTGTCCCCATCACCACAAGATTTACGCGTCACGCCTGCGCAGTTACCGGGAGCTTCCTTTGCGCCTGTGCGAATACGGCAACGTGTTCCGCTATGAGAAGCACGGATCCCTCTCCGGGCTGCTGCGCGTGCGCGCCATGTGCATGAACGACGCCCACATCTATTGTACGCCCGAACAGGTCGAGGCTGAATTTAAAGCCGTCATCGCCATGTACCAAATGTATTATGGTCACCTGCGCATGGGCAATTTCCGCGTGCGTCTTTCGCTCCATGACAAGTCCAGCGACAAGTTCGTGGACCGCTATGAAGACTGGGAACACAGCGAAGACATCGTGCGCCGGGTGCTGGACAATCTCGGCATCGGGTATGAAGAAGAGGCGGGCGAGGCGGCCTTCTACGGGCCGAAGGTGGACATACAGGTCAAGAACCTGATGGGCCGTGAGGAGACAGTGTCCACCTGCCAGCTGGACTTCGTCATGCCCGAGCGTTTTGACCTGAACTACGTGGACGCCAACGGCGAGCGGAAACGGCCTTACATCCTGCATCGCGCCCCGTTAAGCACCCACGAGCGCATGATTTCGTTTCTCATCGAGTTTTACGGCGGCGCGTTTCCGACCTGGATGGCGCCGGTCCAGGTGCGGCTGGTTCCGGTGAACGCCGAATTGGCGGAGTACGCCCAGGGCCTTGAAGCGAAACTGCGAGGTGCCTTTTTCCGCGCTGAAACCGATCTCAGCGACGAAAGTTTCAACAAGAAGATCCGCAACGCCGTCACGCAAAAGACGCCCAATATCTGGATCCTCGGAAAGCAGGAGATGGAGCAGGGCACAGTCACCTGGCGGCGCTATGCCACGAAGGACCAGAAATGCGTTCCCGTCGAAGATGCGCTGGTCATGCTTGAGACCATGCGCCGTGACCGCGCGATGGACAATTTCGCGGACGTGAATATCTGGTAAGAAATCGTTGCGGATATTGTCCGCAGCTTAATTGAACGGGATTCTAAAATCGGGCCTGCAACCATAACGTTGCAGGCCCGATGCATTTATAATTGCGTCATTTTAAACGTAGGCAGGGCGAAGCGAAACTGTACGGTATGCCGCTGAATTATAAAAAGGACTAAAAAGAAATCTAAATGCTTAGGTCCTGTATCTGGCGGAGCGTAACCCGCCTTCATGCTGCGCGTGCGGAAACTCAAAGGCGGGTTTCGCTCTGATGATTGTGCATTTGCAGTCTGTACTGTAGTGTCGCAACCTGTTTGTAATTAAAAACCATGAAACAGGGTGTCGCTCCACCCGGCCAAATTGTTTCTTGCCATCAATAACCCCGGTTTGCCGGGGTGAGTAAAAGTCAATACCCGGCCTTCGGAAATACCTCGTTCCGCATGTGTTTGACGGCTTTTCCCACCTCTTCCAGCATCTGGTCATGGCTGCGTATGTTGTATTCAAAATGGAGTGAAACAGGTCCGGCGAATTCCGCCTCTTCGCGGAAGATGCGCAGGAAATCAGCCGTATTCACGATGCCTTCCCCCAGGGGCACCCACTCAGGCTTGCTCCCGTTGAAAACGAAATCCTTTACCGCCATCATGCGCACCCAGTTGGCCAGCAAACGCGCCGTAATCTTCCAGTCGGCGCAGGCGCCTTCCGCTGTGGCGTGGCCCACATCGAAATTGGAACCGAGATGTTTGGAACCGACCGCTTCGTACACGCGGTGAAGATCCCACAGGGGCGCTCCAAAATTATTCTCACCGGAATGATTGTGGTATCCCGCCGTGAGGCCCAGTTCCTCCGCGACGCGGACAAGTCCCAGCAGATCTTCAGTTACCTTGGCAATCTGTTCCAATACAGAAAGCGTCCCCTCGTACTGATGGTAGCCGATCCGAAAATAGGGGATGCCGCACTGTCTCGCGGTTTCCAGAACCTCGCGCAGGTAGGGGTCATTTCCGCTTTTAAAGCCCGTGGTGATCATGGGGAGCGCCAATCCTTCTGCGCGTATGGCTTCCGCCGCTTCCGGCAGTTCCGTCGCCACCCGTTCGGGGTGGACGTGCCCGCCAGGCCGCACCGTGAGATCGATGCCGTCCAGTCCGAGTTCCCGACAGGTTTTAGCGAGATCTTTATAGTCCAGGAACTGCAGGTGCTTTGAAAAAACGCAGAGAATGGGTGATGAAGCCGGCTCCTGGGCGCGCAATGAGCGTGTTCCCAGTGTTGCCACAGCAGCCGCGATGGAACCGTGCAGAAAAAGACGGCGATTAATATTGTCCATTGAAAGTCCCTTTCCTTTATTTTTATTTCCATTGTACGACAGACCTTGTCCTGCATTCATATTGAAGGATTATAAGCGGTACGGTTGAACGCTAAGCCGATGCATTGATTTTGACATACTTGCAGGGGTTATGTCGTCCTCTCTACCGGATCCGCAACTTCTTCTACCCTCCCGGAGTCCAATTCGTAAAGTGAGGCTTGATGAACAGACACTCCTTGCCAAATTTGCGGACCGTCCTTATGATGACGGCAATTTGTCTCGCCGCTCTTGTCGGGCCGGCCGCCGCCATAGGTATCCGCACCCACGCGGAAATCGGTCGCATGGCGGTGGAAACGCACCTGATGCAGTATGGGCCTGTGGCGGACATTGCCGGGCTTTTCGATAGTGACGAGAGCCTGCGTGCCCTGTATGCCGGTTGCGCTTTTCCGGACTGGGGTTTCGGGGGCATCTATCCGGACGCCTCTGAGTTTTCTCATTGGCATCGCTTCATGGAAACGTATATGGAATTGCTTGAGCGTCGTTTCCCTCCGCCCTGGAATGCCGGGGCCCGGCGTCAGATCGCTTTCTTTCTGGGGGTTCTCTGCCACAACATGGCGGACATCCCGTGGCACTTTGATGAGGCAGGGCACAGGTCATTCTTGACTGCCGGTTTCGATGCTGACGGCGCCGGGCATGGAGAAATTGAATTCGCCTGCGACATGTTTCTGTATGCCGAAAAGGTGCTCGAACCCGCGATGGGCCTGGGGCTTTGGTATCCCCTCGACACAGTACTCGAAGTCTTTTCCGAAACAGGCCAGACGGTGACGGCCGACCAGGTCGCGCAAGGCATGTTCAGGGCCGGGTTCATGTTTTTCGGCGGGCCGCTCCTGGGTACCTTCCAGTTCCACAAACACAAGGCGGACATGCCCTGGGTTTACGCGCATTACAGAGATTATTATTACGGGGGCATGATCCATAACGCGGCCCTTACCGCCGTGATGGCCCGCTATGTCTATGCGCGGCTCAACGGTGACTATTATTACCAGAATACGCCTCCCTATGCGGATCATGTGCGTCGGAACAAGGATTATGTGCCCCGCCTGCAAATCGAAGACACATCCTTTATTCCGGGGTATCCTGAACTTCGGGACAGCACGGGACCGTATATCGAGGTGGGGGGGCCGAAGGTGGCGCATCGGTGCGGGTTTGTCCGCGTGGACTTGTCCGATATTCCTGCGGGGACAGAAGTGGATCGTGCGTATTTGTGGCTCCATACGGCGGATGCCGACCAGCCAGAGAGCGCGGAGCTCACTGCCTATAGGCTTTGCAAACCTTGGGATGCGATAACCGAAGATGACATGGAAAACGCAGCGCCCGTCGGGTCTGTTGTTCTGGAAAAGCAAAAGGCGGGCTGGATGAAACTGGACGTCAGCGCTGCGGCCGCTGTCTGGATTGCCGATCCTGCGGCGAATTATGGATTGCTGCTGCGCGTGACCGGTTCCGGTGAGGCGTCAACCACGGTGCGCATGTATTCTTCGGACGTGTTTCAACTGCCTTTAAACAGCAGCTACGGTGGAGAACGTATCGCCTGTCGGCCGGCCGTCCATATCCTGGCACGAAAATAATGCTGACAGGAAAGGCGAGGCATACGTCGAAGATGTTAAGGCTTTTACGGGGACACGTGTTACAATAGCCCCGAATTACCATAAGTAATACTCAGTACAGGTGCTCTTGGCGTTTGTTATGTCCACAGATTCCCTACAAGATCGCTCCCCCAGAACACGGCGTGTTGCAGCATGGCCGGCGCTCGCGACTGCGCTGTGCTTTTTGGCGGTCCTATGCCTTGCGGCGGGAATGCGCATACCCGATCTCACCCTGCGCCCGGTGCACGGTGACGAAGCCAATCAGGCGGTCAAGACCGGACAGCTGTTTGAGACGGGCAAGTACCGGTATGATCCGCATGAGCATCACGGCCCGAGCCTGTATTACCTGACGCTGCCGGTGCTGTATTCGTGCGGTGTCCCTTCCTTTGAGGCGTCTTCCATCGCCCACTTCCGGGCGGTACCCGTAATTTTCGGGTTGCTCCTGATAGCCCTGCTGTGGCCGTTGCGAAATTCACTTGGCGGTGCGGCTACTGTGTGGACCGCCCTGCTGATGGCGGTGTCGACGCCCCTGGTATTTTACAGCCGCTACTATGTGCAGGAAATGCTGCTGGTTTGTTTTGTGCAGGCGGCCTTCGTGTCGGGCTGGCTGTACCTTCACCGTCCGCGCCTGCTTTGGGCACTCGCTTTCGGGTGTTGCCTGGGTTTGATCCACGCCACCAAGGAAACTTCCATCGTCATTGTCTTCTCCGCGTGTCTGGCGGGCGCGGCCGTGTTGTTGCTGGGCCGGTTACGTGACAAGACGCCGTTTCATACGCAACTTGAGTCTGTGTTGAACCGGAGAATGGCCGGGCATTTTACCGCGGCCCTGCTCATGGCGGGCTTCGTCTCGATCACCCTGTTCTCCTCGTTGTATACCCATGCGCGCGGTCCGCTGGATTCATTGCTCACCTACACCGGGTATTTCGCGCGCGCGGAGGGCGCCGGCAGCGCCGGACTCCATGATAAACCCTGGTATTACTACCTGCTCCTGCTGTCCTATGTGTACCGCCAGGCGGGGCCCCGCTGGACCGAAGCGCCGGTGCTGCTGGCGGGATGTCTCGGAGCCGTTGCGGTGCTGGTTATGAAACGGTCCGGAGAGACGCCCCGGGAGCGCGAGGCCGCGGTGCAGATTCTTTTCCGGCGATTTCTGCTTTTCTATACGCTTTTCATGCTGGTGATCTACAGCCTGATCCCTTACAAAACGCCCTGGAACCTGCTTCCGTTCTATCACGGCGTGCTGTTGCTCGCCGGGCTTGGCATTGCCGGTGTCCTGCGCGCGGCGCGCTATACCCTGCCCCGGGCTATGCTGGTGGCATTGGCCCTTGCGGGGGTGGCCCTGATCGCCCGGCAAAGTTATCTCGGCAACTTCACCTATTTCGCGGACGCGCGCAATCCTTACGTGTACGCCCATCCCTCCCGGGCGGTCGAGCGTCTTGTCGAACGTGTTGCCGATATCGCCGCAATAGCGGAAACGGGAAGGGACCTGCATATTAATATCATCCGCCCGGACGGGGATTATTGGCCGCTGCCCTGGTATCTCCGCGCTTATACGCGTGTGGGGTGGTGGCACAAAATTCCGGACCATGCGGATGCTGACATCCTCTTCGCCGCCCCGGAGTTGTATGAGTCCCTGAAAGTGCATTTGAACGACCAATACCTCGTGGAATTTCACGCTTTGCGCCCGGGAGTGCTGTTGCATGCCTATATTCGGCAGGACTTGTGGGACGTCTTTATCAAGAGCCGGGGTGGGGGCTGATTGGGAAAATGAGCGTCTGAAACGCCTCAATGCCGCCGCATCCGGTTCCCTCCGGAGAAAAACATTGAATTTTTGTGTAAGATGTGTCATTATATTGTGGTGTGAGTGGGTAAAAATCCGCGCCACAACACAATATGTTGTTTTTTGGGACAACATGTGCTCTTTACGATGTCCTGGAGGAAAATATAGTGCGATTCAACAAAAAGCGAGGATGGACACTATTTAATCGTCCGTCACCGGAGAAAGAGGAAGCCGTACTTCCCGAGACTTCGGTGGCTGAAGAGCAGGAACCCGTGTCGGCGGAAAGCGAAATGGAGAAAGAAGTAATGTCCGTCACAGAGGAAGAGCCGGTCCAACTTTCCGGAGATCCTATACAGTCCTTATTCTCAAGTCTGGGAAAATTCAACCGTTATCTGAGCCAGGCACAGCACGCGCCGGATTCCGGCGACTGGGTGGAAAAGTGCATGAACGAGCTGGCGGCCGGGCTGGAAATCGCCATCCGTTGCCATTGGACACCCGTAAAGGATGCCCTGATCGATACCGCTCGCATTCTGCACAGTTACGACCGCGTTGGCCGCCGTCGTGACAGCATTCCTTTTCTGAACAGCAGTTACGACATCCTGTCCCTGATGGTGGGAGACCTGATCGTTGACAAGGTGCGTTCCGGTGTGATTCAGAAATGGAAAGAACTCTATCGCAAGACCCTCGATGAACTGGAACAGGCGGGCATAGCGCTTGCCGAAGATGAAGAAGAGATGGATGCGGAAATGAACAGCTTCGATGAGGCGGACGCCTCCGCGGAGCAGGATGAAGCGGTTTCCGTCGAAGAACCCGTCCCCGTTGACGAGCCCGTTGCCTGTGAAGATGACTTTGAGGATGAAGACGCGTTTGCGGAAGATTCGGGCGATACCACCGATGACTGGGAGGATCAGAAAACCGATCCGGGCGAGGGAGTCGTGTTCGAGGACGCAGGCGTTCTGGATATGCCGCTCTTGACGGAACAGGAAGAGAAGGGCGTTGGGGAGGGAGTTTCTGACGAAACGGACGCAGAGGATTATGAAGAAGAAACTGTGGAGTCAGACAGCATTTTGACATTTCCCGGCACTACCGTTAGACAACAGGATATCCCTTCGGAAAATTTAGATGAGGACGTGATCGGGGATGAGGACGTGATCGGGGAGGAGGACATGATCGGGGAGGAAGAAAACGCCGATTCCGGGATGGAAGAGGAATCGTTGCTGGACAATATGCCTGACAAGGAAACCGATGCCCCGGATTCCACGGAAGATGTGCAGGATGCCGACGGTCTTTTCGACGGCCTGGATGTTGCCGTCAATGAAGTCGCGGAACACGCCGGGGAAGCGTGTTCTGCGGACACGGTCGAAGAGGAGGCGCCTGCGCCGGTGATGCCGGATACCGCCGAAGTGTCCGAGACCGCGGAAGAAAACGCTTGCGTTAATGAGCAGGACGAGCCGTCCCGGCTGCTTTCCCGGGCACAGGCGGCCATGGCCAAGGGAGATGTCCGTTCCGCCAAATCCATGGCGCTGGAACTCGCCCGGACTATGGCGCGGATAGAATATGAACAGGCGCAGGCCGCTGCCGCAGAATCGGAACAGCGCCTGGTGGAAAACGCCCAGGCCATAAAGACCGCCCACGGCAACGTGGAGGCGGCTGAGAAACAGCTCCTCCAGACCGAGGAACTGTTGGCCACCCGCGAGGGTGAATGCGGGGCTTGTCGCGAGCAGATCACCTTCTTTGATGACGAGTTGCGGCAGTTTCAAGCGGAGTTGGATGATATTGACGCCCAGATTGAGGCTCTGCAGCGCCGTCGCGTTGAACAGGTGAACCGCATGAACAACAAGCATGCCGAGCGGGAAGAGACCCTGAACAACGAAAGCCGCCTGCAAACCGAAATGGAATCTTTGCGGCAGGACGCGGACGGCGTCCGGCAGGAGTTGGAGGCGTTGCGGGAAGAAAAGAAGCGTCAGATTGCGAACAAACATGAAATAGAATTGTCTATTTGTTCGGCCAAGGAAGAGGCGGAAAACCGACGCCTGTCACTGGTCGATATCGAACGGACCCTGAGCCCGCAACCGCCTGCGCCCGACAGCTCCGGGCCGAAAGATGATGAGTTGTTCCCTGAGGTGTGATTTGCTGTTGGCCCGGCGGCGGGTGGTTGCGGTGGAATTCCTGTTCATACAGATTACGGAGGTTTATTTCTATGGCCGGAAAAGGTGAAGTCGTTGCAGCGGTGGATTTCGGCAGTCATGCCATCCGGGTGCTTATCGGCCGACGTTTTCCCGACGGCATGACGAAAATACTCGGCTACGGTTCCGCCCCCTCTCATGAGTGCGTCTCCTTTGGCGCCATCCAGGACGCTGACGGCGCGGCACACGCGTTTAAAAGCGCCCTCAAAGACGCCAAACGGATGGCGAATGAACGGATTTTTACCATTTATTGCGGTATCCAGGGCAATACCATTCGTTCCAGTGTGCGCGAGGGGAAGGTGCAGATTGAAAACGAGATCGTAAAACCCGAACATCTCATCAAGGTTCGGGAAAACGCCTCCCTTGGCATTTCCGGGCCGGACGTGCGGCCCATATCCTGCATCATGTCCGAGGAATGGCGTGTGGACGATATGCGCGTCTCTGACCCCATCGATATGCGCGGCACCGTGTTGCAGGGCCACATTCGCTTCACCCAGTTGTCCGTGTTCCTGGAAAATAACCTGCGGGCCTGCATAGAGGGGCAGGGCGTTGAAATCGCCGATTTCGTGTTTACCCCGCTTGCCGCCGCGCACGGGTGTCTTACCCGGGAGGACAAGAATATCGGCGCCGCCGTGGTCAACCTGGGCGCCACGTCCACGGGCATCGCCGTGTACCAGAACGGATATGTCGTCGAGGCGAGCGCTCATAACTGGGGCAGCGGACTCATTATCAGCGACGTTGCCGCGGGATTAAAGGTCTCGTTTGAAGAGGCCACGGAACTGGTCGTGGACTACGGCATCAATTTGCAGATGCTCGAGGAGCGGGACAAGGACGACAAGGACAAAAGCGGCTCCGCGGCCGACAATGTGCCCATCAAACTGACCCATACGGTCACGGGCGCCCCGTCGACCGTTCCCAAGAGTTTCCTGGACCATATTATTTTCGAGCGGGGCGATGAACTCGCGGATCAGATTTGTAATTTTCTGAACGATAAAAAACTGCTGTACGCGCTGCCCAGGGGCATCGTGCTGACAGGCGGCGGCGCCAACATTATCAACCAGGACATTCTGATCACCCGGAAAAGCGGCGTTGACACCCGCATCGGGGTGCCTGTCGGTTTTGATGAGGTGCCCGATCCAGTGGATACGCCGGAGTGGACGTCCGTTACGGGCATCCTGAATTACGCTTTCGCCCATCGCCGCGCCAACCGCAGGGGGCGGGGCGGTGCAGGCTATAAAAACGACAATTCCTCCTGGGAGGCGGTGCGCCGCTTCCTCAACCGGTTTTTCGTGTAGGCCCTTAAGGACATTTTGCTGACAATTAATTATGAGTTCTGTTTTAAGTATAGGTAACCAAGAAGAGTGTCATATTTTGATTTGTCTCAAAGACCCAAAAACAACGCGTCATTCCGGTTTTTCGCGGTGGGAAAAAGACATGTATCGAAGCGTGTGCCAGGCCGCGAAAAGACCGGAATCTATCTTTGGAAGCCGGGCGTGAGGAACAGCCCGTGTCAGATGTATTTTTCGAGAAGGGAAATGGGCATTCATCACAGCAGAATGAATCTGGATTCCGGTATTTTTCGCGTTATCCAGTACCATTCTTCGACCAAAGCCGGCGATCGCGAAAAAACCGGAATGACAGTGCTCGGGGTTGTTCGTATTAAAAAGCGATACTGAAGTTACGCTGAACGCGTCCCTTCTTACGGGCGAGGTCCTGGAAGAAGTGTAGAATTTTAAGAGTTGTCACCACGTACTTATAATCGGGATAAAGGCTTATGTTCGCTTTCCTTCGAGGCCTGGTCGCCTCCAAAAGTGTCAATCGCGTCGCCCTTGATGTCAACGGTGTCGGTTTCGAGGTCTTCGTGCCCGATTCCGTGCAGAACAGGATGTCCATCGGCGAAGAGGCGACCCTGTTGACCTATTGCCATATCCGCGAGGACAGTTTTCAGATTTTCGGCTTTCTTTCCGAGAAGGAAAGGAGCATGTTTACCACCTGCCTGGGCATTACCGGAATCGGGCCCAAGGTCGCCCTGGGGCTGCTGTCCGCCCTGAGTGTCGAGGCCCTGGTGCGGGCCGTGCATGAACAGGATATCGCCGCCGTAAGCCGCGCCCCCGGGGTCGGCAAGCGGCTTGCCGGCAGGATTATCCTGGAGATGAAGACCAAAATGGGTGAGGTGCCAGAATTGGGCGCCTTGTTGGGCGCGCCGGACGCCGGGGCCGTTCCGGAAGGCGACGACGTCTATGAGGCCCTTATCAGCTTGGGATGCACCGTTGCCGAAGCCAAGAATGCGGCCGCTCATGCCCGGAAGGAACTCGGAGACGCCGCCCCGGACGCGGAACTCGTCCGTGTGGCGCTCCGTTCGCTCGCGAAAGTAAGCCATGCTCAAAGATAATATCATTGCGCCCAATCCCACGGAGGATGATGCCTCCTACGACGACCAGATACGGCCCAAGCGACTCGATGACTTCCCCGGTCAGGAACCCATCAAGGAGAAACTGCGTATTGCCATCCTGGCTGCCCGGAAACGGGGCGAGCCGCTGGATCATCTGCTGCTCTGCGGGCCGCCCGGGCTGGGGAAAACCACGCTGGCGCGCATTATCGCCAACGAGATGGCCGTGGACATCAAGCAGAGCGCCGGGCCCGTCATAGAACGCCAGGCCGACCTGTCCGCCATCCTGACCAGCCTGGAAGAGTTTGATATCCTGTTCATCGACGAGATTCACCGGCTGAACCATGCGGTCGAGGAAACGCTGTACGCCGCCATGGAAGATTACGAGGTGGACATCATGCTTGGCAAGGGGCCGACCGCGCGGTCCATGAAGATCGGGCTGCGGCCCTTCACCCTGATCGGCGCCACCACCCGCGCGGGGTTGCTTACACCGCCGCTGCGTGCCCGCTTCGGCGATACCTGCCGCTTTGAACTGTACAGCCCCGAAGAACTGGAATGCATCATCACCCGCTCCGCGCGCATCCTCAACGTGCCCATCCAGCCGGACGGCGCCCTTGAGATCGCATCACGGGCCCGGGGCACCGCGCGCATCGCCAACCGGTTGTTGCGCCGCGTGCGCGATTTCGCGCAGGTGAAGGGTGACGGCGTTATTACCCAGGAAATGGCCGACGCCGCGCTGCAGATGCTCCGCATAGATTACCTGGGCCTCGATGATATGGACCGCCAGATACTGAGCGTGCTGATCGACAAGTTCGGCGGCGGCCCGGTCGGGGCCTCTTCGCTCGCCGTGGCCGTGGGCGAAGAACGGCAGACCCTCGAAGAGGTGCATGAACCCTACCTCATACAGATCGGCTTCATGAAACGCACGCCCCAGGGACGCGTCGCCACCCCGCACGCCTTCAAACACCTCGATAAAACCCCACCGCGACGGGATAACCAGCCCGGGTTGTTTTAACGTGAAAACAGACTGGGAACAGTTTCGTTTCCGCTAAGTTTCAGGCTATCATCCTAAAAACGGCAGTTGAATTCTGAAGCGGTTTTCAAACCAAAGGACTTAAAGGACATAAACGACCAAAAGGACAGTAAAACGTTCTCCCGGTTGGTGCGTCCTTTACGTCCTTTAAGTCCTTTCGGTCCTTTCTT
>JAAYBJ010000242.1 GCA_012730105.1 Candidatus Hydrogenedentota bacterium | reverse complement strand
TGATCAGCAGGCTGGAAGCCTGCACCACAAGGGTGTTCCGTATCTGGTTGTGGTGCAGGCATCCTGCCTGCCAAAAGTTGTAGTGCGGGCATCCTGCCTGCATTCTTCTCAAACCTTGCCTTCATCTCCCCCCAGGTGGTGGTGTCGGCGAGACCGTCTTCCAGACCGAATTCCGTCTGCAAGAGTTCATGTACACTGCGCACGATGAAAGAAACCACGGGCTTGGGGGTATAGAACACGCCCCGGCTGGTCCGCTTTTTCTTGTCGTATTCTTTGAGGAAGTCCTCATAGAAATGGATGACCGGATCTTCCTGGGGATTGCGGTCGCCGAAGTCGCGGAGGACGGCTTCCATGTTGGCGTTGCGCAGGACCTCGACCACCTCGGTGACGCCCAGTTCATCGAAATCGAGGGCATTGCCGTTTCTGCGCTTGCGCCCGCCGATATGGAGAAAGGTCTGGAGGAGTTCCTGGAGGAAGGGGCTGGTGACGGGAACCATGTCCAAGATATTATCCGCCACAAGGCCCGCGGGCCGGGACGCACGCGCCGAGAGCAGGCCGTAGGCGACGGTCTGGGCGTACATGTCGGCGAAGTCGTCTTCGCTCAGGTCGTGAATCAACGCTTCTTTGAAGGCGGCATGCAGTTTGCGGACAGGGCCGTCTTTCGCTTCCACTTCGAGGACGGCGTTCACGCGGTTGCGGATGTCCCGGGCGAGTTCCGCCAGCCGTTTCGCCAGGGCCTGGGAGGTGGTAATGACTTCCCGGTGCCGCACGGTAAATGCCGACGCCCACTGCCGCCGCCAGGCATCGCTATCCTGTTCATCCGGAGGCCACTGCAGTTTTTGTTTCAACGTCTGATGGGCATGGTCGAGGTGGAGGACCGTATCGCGGCCGTCCCAGCCGAGGACCTGCAGGGTGGGCAGGTCGGAAGGCTCGCATTCATCCTGGCGGAAGTAGGCGAAGCTGATGGCCCGTTCCTGGACTTCCCCATAGGAGGAGATGAACAACAGGTCGTTCAGGGCCCAGGCCGCCTGGCGCGCCTTGTCGGCGGCAGTACGTTTTTTGATGACCAACGCACCCAGGATGCGGCGGAGCACGACGACCGGCAGACGCTTGGGATCGAAATTGATGAAGAAGATGCCGAAAGGCTGGTTGGTGGTGAGGGGGCGCAGTTGCTTGATTTCCTTGATCTTGACGGCGGCCTTCGCGTCCAGCCCCAGTTCCATGGGATTATAGTCGTAGGTCAGTTCATCGAAGTCCCCTGACTCGACGGGCCAGTCCAATTCGTCGCGCAGGTATTTCACCAGCGAGGGAAAGGATTTAATGGCGCGCAGCCGTTCCACATCGGCAAGGTCCATACCGCCTCCTTAACTTAATTCCATCCAGGCGCGCAGGGTGGCTTTTACGCCGATGGGCGCCTGCACACGCTTGAAATAGGTATTCTTGATGTGTTTTTCCATGAGAGCCCGCAGTTCCGAAAGGTTCTTTTCGTCCAGGGAACAGTACCGAGGCGTATCCGGTTCGGAGCGGATGAAAGCGGCAATGTCGGCCGCCTCTTCCAGAATCCGGCCGTTCGCTAGGTCGTAGAGGTACCATTGGGCGGTGCCGGCCTCTTCCGTCCACGCACCGGCATCATCAATGCCCTGCGCCTGCCTGGCGGCATCCAGCGCGGGCAGGGAGAAACAGAAGAACACGGCCCGCGCGCCCTCGACAGGATGACGTTTCCCGGAAAAGACCCGTTTCGGCAGGGCGTTCAGGCGCTCCTCGAGATCCGGGTAGTCCTTCAGCAGCTGCTGATACTCCAGGTGCATGGCTTCACCGGTCGTGGTTTCGCCTTCGTAGGCGTGCGTGAAATCGCGCAGGGCTTCGTAGTCGTCTTCCGGGGTGAGCAGTTGCCGGCCCTCGATGCCGAAGGTCCTGGAAATGCGCAGGGTCTTGTGGGACACCAGGGCGTACAGCCGCAACAGGTCGTCCAGTTCCTCGGGCGGCAGGAAGTTCCAGAAGGCCACCCTGCCCCGGACCGCTTCGTGGTCGGGATGATCCGCCAGAATTTTGTCCTCAATCTCCTGGTTCATACGCCGATCCACTCGGCCGATGCGCTGCATGAGCCGGACAGGGTTCCAATGGATGTCGTAATTAATGAGCCGGGTGGCGTCCTGCAGGTTCAAGCCCTCGGACAGCACATCGGTGGCAATAAGTATCCGGGTTTCGTCCAGGCCCTCTTCGGCCAGGGCGGCGCTGGAGGAGTCGTTGTAGTAGGGGGCAAACTGGCGCAGAATGTCGCCGCGATCCCGCTTGGTGGAACTGTCGACCTCGTCCACGGCGTCGAGTCCGGCCTGTTTCAGCTGCTGTTGCAGATACCGTGCCGTGGCCATGTATTCCGAGAAGATGAGCACCTTGTGTTTTTTAAGCACCGGGTCCGTCTTCAAGAGTTTAATCAGCGCCTTCAGTTTGTCGTCGCTGGACGTCTTGAACTTGCTGATCTCCTCCAGGAACTGGGCGATCTGGTCGAGGTCCAGGAAGGTCTCCGCGAGGATTTCCTCCACCCGGTATTCGTCGCGGGAGAGTTCCTCGACCGCCTCCAACATTTCTTCGGTGATGACGTCCGCGTCGGCGTCGCCCTCGGGTGTTTCCCCGAACAATTGCATCTGGTGCTGGTGCACATAGCCCAGCAATGTGTCGTGCTGGGCTTTCCACCGCTCCAGCCGGTGTTGTTCCGAGGTGGACTGGCTGTGTTTTTCGGCAAAGGTGAGCAATTTCAGCAGGAGGTCCTGGCAGGACATCTGGAAGGCCTGGACCGACGACTCGAAGCGCTTGAGGAACTGGATGCGGATGAGGCCGACCACCTGTTTCTGCCGGTTTTCCGTCAGGGGATCAACAGCCTCATTATCTCCCTTGTAGTAGGCCAGGGGATAGTATATGGCCAGGGAAAAGAGGGGTTTCTCCTTGCTGAAGGCTCTTTCCAGCAGGTCGAGCAGCCGGCCGTAAGTCTTCTTGATGGAGTAATTCACCACCCGCGGCGCTTCCCGTTCCGGGAAGAGCGCCTGGAGGCTGCCCTGCTGCTCCTGGCTTTTGCGCACGTAGGCGCGGCTCCGCTGGACCACGATGCGCGAGAAAAGCGGATCGGCGTTGAGCACCTGTTCCGCCTCGACCAGGGTGGTTTCCACATTCGGGACCGCCTCGCCGCCGCTTTTTTCCAGCATGGCCGCCTCGAGGGTCTTCTCCATGCTCCGGAAATGGCCGGGCAGGCTGTGGATGCCCAGCTGGCTTTTGAAATAATCGTTCTGCTTTCGGGAGAACAGTTCGATCATGTGCAGCAGGTCGGTGAGCCGATTGTTGATGGGCGTGGCCGTGAGCATGTAGAGCGTCTTGCCCTCGGCGATGTCGTACAACTGGCGGTAGCGGGATGGGGCGCGTGTCCCGGTGCCTTTCAGGCCGGGGTTGCGGAAGTGGTGGGCCTCGTCAATGATGATGACGTCCGCCAGTTCCTTCAGGGCCTGCATGCGCTCCACGTATTCGCCGCCGCGCTGGAGGTCCGTGTGGTTGTAGATGACCAGGTTGGCGAAATCGCCGCGACGCACGTGGGGCAGGTACTTGTTCAGCGCCGCCTCCCATACGGGTTTCCGGGCCGCCTTGGGCACGAATAAGGCCACGCGCTTGCGGTCGTGCATGGTCAAGTGTTCGATGAGCATCATGCCGACAAAGGTCTTGCCCAGGCCGACGCCGTCGCACAGGAAGGCGCCATTGAACTGGCGCGCGATCTTGAGCATGGCGTGGTATCCCTCCTTCTGGTATTGGTCCAGGAAGGGATACATGCTGGACTTGGTCTGTTCCCATTCATTATCAGTCATTTCGTGGCCGCGGAAATACTCCTGGAGGGCTTTCGCGTAGACTTCAAAGGGCGTATAGTCACGCGTGTGCCGTTCGATGACCTTGAGCACCTCTTCCGTGATATCTTCCGCAAGGTTCCAGTGGCGTTCGTACCATGCCTGGAGATCGGCCACCTCGCGCTGAATCTGGACATTCAGTTCCACATTTTCCGTGAGGCCGGGATAGGTGAAGTTGCTCGAACCCACCAGCGCGACGGACCCGACCACGGCAAGTTTTCCGTGGGTGATGAAGGCTTTCGCATGGAACTTGTCTTTAGAATAGACCCTACACTCAATTTTGCCGGCGCGCACGGCCTCCACAATGGCCGGCACGCCACGCAGGAAGTCATTGGTTTCTTTTTCCCGCTCGATGCTGTCATCCAGCCGGGCCTTCAGCCCCGCAATTCCCGCCAAGAGCGCTCTCTTGGATCGCTTGGACACCTCATCCCCCATGAGGATGCGCATGTGGTCGAGTTTCTGCCACTGCCCGTCCAGGGCCAGCAACGCCCCTATCTCGAAATATCCCGTGGCGACGTCAAAGGTGTGGGCCAGGTCGGCCCAGTCGTGCAGGTAATCCCGAACCTTCCAGTCGGAATCGGAGTTATCCACAATGAACAGGTCCGTCCCTTTTCGCTTCTCAGGCATAAGCCGTCATCCTCCATGTCCCTCCCGGGATTTCCGCCACAACACTGCGTATTCCGTTCCCGCCCAGGAGCCCCTGATCCGTTGCATCATTCGGGTGTCTTTACATTCTGCCACTCCGCGCCCTTCAAATCAAACAATGGGCATAGTTTTCTATAGAGGCGAGAATCCTTTGCAGGCGCAGAGACGGCGCACACCCTTCGGTGCGGCAACCGTGCCCCTTTTGACCGGACCGAATGGTTCTTGCGGAACCGCCAAATTTAGATTGTTTCCGCGACCACGCGGTTGCGCAGGACACCGATGCCCTCAATGTCCACTTCGCAGACGTCGCCCGGGCGCAGGAAGCGCGGGGGCTTGCGCGCGACGCCAACCCCGCTGGGCGTGCCGGTGTAAATGACGGTGCCCGGCAGCAGGGTCATGGCACGGCTGAGGTAACTGATGAGAAAGGACACGTCAAAGATCATGTCGGCGGTGGACTGGTC
>JAAYBJ010000241.1 GCA_012730105.1 Candidatus Hydrogenedentota bacterium | reverse complement strand
CCCACGATCACAGCCAACGGCATGGCGGTCCAGACCGACAGCACCGATTCCGGGTAGATGGAGAAAATGGTGGCAATGACGAGGCCAAACACGGCAATGATAATCGTCAAGGTAAAGAACAGAATGGTCAGGAACAGAAGTCGCGTACGTCGGCTGATCAACAAACCGGAGATATCCCCTATGGAATGCCCCCGGTAGCGCATGGACACCACCAGCGATCCGAAATCATGGACGGCACCGATTAAAATGGATCCGAATACCACCCAGAGCAACGCCGGCAGCCAGCCCCAGAACACGGCAATGGCCGGACCCACAATGGGCCCGGTACCGGCGATGGAGGTGAAATGGTGGCCGAAAAGCACGGCGGGCTTGGTGGCGACAAAATCCTTTCCGTCCGCGAGCGCATGGGACGGAGTCGCCGTTTCGGTGTTCAACGAAAATATTTTGCGCGCGAGCCAGCGGCCATAGGTGTAATAGGCGACGATATACCCGACAAACGCCGCAAGCGCAATCAACACAGTAGCCATAATGTACCATCCTTTTCTACTGCCCCCGTCCGAAATGCCCGTAGTTTATTATAGGACGAATCCGTCATGAATGCATGTTTTTGGTCGCCACTTCGGTTGCGAGATCGTTCTCTCGGGAATTGCCGCCGAGTTGCGCTATCCGATGCCCGGCATATCCGTGTTGACGCAGAGGCACAATGATATCCTCATAAAGATTCGGTACATAATAATCCAAGTACGCCCCCTGTCCCATAACCTGCCAGTCGGGCATGGATGCCGGCACCAGCGCAGCCTCGCCCCTGGGTAAACTACAGATGCCCCCGTTCCCCTCCAGCGTAATGATCTCCTCGAGGGAAAGGAGAATATGAAAAGATTTTCCCCGATCGGCGTAAAGACGCCCACCGCCGGGAAATACTTTTTCCGCCGCAAAGTAACGACACGCGGCCAAAAATTCCCGCAAAGCCCCAGATGTCTCAAGGCACAGCGGCTCCGCGGGACATTCCTCCTCATCCTCGAAACGGAGCGCCGAAAGACCTTTATCAACATGCAATTCCCGGAGGTTGCCATTCTTATCCCTCCGGTTATAATCATACAACCGGTAGGTGATATTACTGTTCTGCTGTATTTCGGCCAGCAACGCGCCCCCGCCAATGGCATGGGCGGTCCCGGCGGCAACAAAAAAAGACTCGCCTCCCCAGACGGGAAAGGAATGCATGAATCCGGCGACATCACCGCCTTCCAGCAGGCATTTTTCGAGCACCTCTCGTGTAACGCCCGCCTGAAGCCCCAACAATATACGGCTATCCCCCTCCATTCCCAGAACGTGCCACATTTCCGTTTTTCCCGAATCTGGCTCCCCCAGCCGTTCCGCCAGTTCATCATCAGGATGAACCTGGATCGACAGATCCTCCGCCGCGTCAATAAGTTTTAACAAAAGGGGGAACCTGCCGTCTCCTGTCGTGGCGGCATTGGCGCCCAGAAGCCCGATCCGGTCTTTTTCCATCAACTGATGAAGCGTACAGCCTGAAAAAGGACCTTCCTTTACCACACTGGTGTGCTCGGCATGATCCGCAATCATCCAGGACTCGCCGATAATCTTACCGTCCGGGACCGCCTTGCCAAGAACACGCCGCAATTGGTCGCCGCCCCAGATCCGTTCCATAAAACATTCTTCAAACTTAAGAAAACCGGGTTCCATTTATACTCTGTGTTTCTTTTTAGCGTTACTTTGTTTTTCAATCATCCATTTGTCATTAAGTTTTCCTGCAATAATGAACATCTTCTATACCTTCAAAATGGGCATCCTGTGTCCAAAGTTGTGCGTTATACCGTCTTGCTGTGGCAAGGATGACACTGTCCGCCATTGGAAGTTGCAGATCCACGCTGAGTTTTGCCGCGCTCAATGCCAGGTCCGCGTCCAACTCCACGACATGTCCCTGCCGCATGGCCGCAATCTTTTCCACGGCTTCTTGGCGTCCGAATTGCACAAGGATATTCTTGAACACCTCATAAAGACATAAGGTGGGCACAATCAACGCATCTCCTTCCAATTCGATGGGAGGCGCAAAAAAAACACTGTTCGTCCCGCCGGCGAAATATTCAAGCCATCCGCAGGAATCAACCACATTCATGGCAAATCCCGTTCCGTCCGATCTACTTCAGTACGTAGTCCGGTCAGAGAACCACGCAGGGTTTTAATATCTTTAACCGGGGCCAGTTCAATAATGTCGCCAATCTGAAACACAGCCATTTTCTGGCCCGGACGGATCCCTGTTTGTTGACGAACCTCTTTAGGAATTACGATTTGGTACTTTGGCGATACAGTTACGTTTTTCATACGATATTCCTTTCGATCAAAATATCGTATACTTTATCAGAAATCGGAAACACAGTACAAAAGCTGTTAGCCATGTGCCTCGTCGCTCGGGTACAAAACAAGCGGGCGTAAAAATTCGACGCTCTGGCGGATGTTGTCATCCGCGCCGTAGCATTCCAACGATACCACTCCGTCCCACTTGGTCTCCTTGAGATAGGCGAGGCATTTCTTAATGTTGTCGGCATTGACCCCGCCGCCGATGGGCACTTCACTGCAAGCGATGCCAGTTTCTTCGCCACGCACCGCCGCCGCCAAACCAGCGCTCACATCCTTGATGTGGCAATGGGAAACATAAGGCCGAAGCAGCTTCAGATACTCCAGGGGATCATGGCCGGCAATAAAACTGTTGCCGGTGTCGAAGTTGCAGCGGAGCCACTCCGAATCAAAGTGCTTGAAGAGTTTGAGCATGAATTCCCCGTCATTGGTGTACGGGCCGTGAGGCTCCACATTGATGATAATTTTATAATCCTCCGCCCAGGACAGCACCTGCCGGTAATTGTCGCAGGTGATGCGGAACACCTCGTCCCGGGTAAAGCCTTCTATCTCGAAGGCGCCGTCCACAGTGTCCACCATGGGGCAGTCCAGTTCTGCGGCGAAGCGGATGGACTGCTGGACATACTGCACGCCGAAAGCGGACCCGTCCGGCCCCATCAGAGGATAGGATCCGTCTATCTGCGAGATTTGAAGTCCCTTTTCATCGCAATAACGCTTAAGGACACGTGGGTTAGACTGGAGCGATATGCCCGGCTCATAGCCCATAGCCTGGATAAAGTACTGGCCGTGAATGGCGGCGAACTCCAGGTGCTTCAGACCATACTTGACCGCCGTTTCCGCCGCCTGTTTGAAATTCCCGCTCAGAGGCCGCCAATTGTCCGTGTGCATGCCTAGTTCAATCATGATTTCCTCCTTTTCTTTTCCCATGTGTTATGTGAATACCGTGATCATAAAAATATGCGGCCCCTGTCCAACTTAAGTTATCGAAAGGCTATTTCATGGCAACCCATTGAATCGCCTGCCGCAACAGTCGCCGGAAGTTTTCATTGGCATAAGCGTTCTTGCCATGCCCCGGCTGAATCAGACAAATTTTCGCATTCCGATAGGTGCGTGCCCAGGCGACCTCCTTCTGGCTGGTGGGCGCGTCGCAGGAAAGGAGCAGATGGTTGCCCGGCTCTAGATCATAGTTCTTGTAGGTCTCGTCATGGATGATGAAATCGTTTACGCCTACCATCACCGGGTGGGCGGCGTCTTCCACGTGCAGTTTCATATCCACACCTTCCTTCCACAGGCTCTTCTCATGTATCACGCCGTTTTCTTCCGTCTTCTCCAGCCAGTATTTCGCCCCGATAATTTTCCGATATTCCGGCCAGTCTTGAAATGCGGCGATGGCGTGATGGAGTACAATAAATCCCACCCCGTCCTCAAGAAGGGCGATCATATTGTCCCGCCGCTTCTGTGATATCGTCTGGGTCATGTTATACAGAACGACTGCCTGGTAGGGCCAGTTCGTAATGTCTTCAAAAATCTCACTCTCCTCTTTAAGTTCCACGAAGGCGAACTCAAAGCCGCTGAAACTTTCAAACATCTCCCGGAAGGGGGCTTCTTCAAACCCATGCCCCCCAGTCACCACGGCGATACGCAGTGCCTCTTCGGGGAAAGCCGTTCCGCCCCCACAAACAAAAAAGATCACCAAAAGCGCATAAACGCAAAAACGGTTCTTCATAGTTACTCCTTAATTTCTTTACACGACCTCGCGGCGATTTCCTTGAGACAGGGAAGTATTATACAGTATCTGTTGCTGTGCATGTTCTGCCAAAATGCCGCTGAGACATGCGGGTTTTATCAGCATTGTGGTTATCGGTATAGTATGTGCCTGTGTGCGAAGCCGCCATCCGATAACTTTATCAGGAGATGAATTGTTCGCCCGTTCCACATATGCAAAAGCCGCCGGCCTGGGAGCCTTGATACTCTGTGTTCCCCTGGCACTACTTATCCTGTTTCTATGGCTGGCAAGTATTCCGAAAACCGGCCTGGCGCTCCGAATGCCCGGCGGGGACGGGCGTCCCGCATCCCTGCAGTCAGAAGACGGTCCTGTTGATTTCAAAGGCACGTTTCAGCAGTTTGATGGCGCCCCGTCCGGCTTGCCCGGCGCCTGGCCCCGGTTCCGGGGTGCGTCTTTTGACAATATCGCAGCGGATGCGCCGGCCCTTGCCGAGTCCTGGGGCGAAGGGGGGCCGCCGGTCTTGTGGACGGTGCCCTTATTGGGCGAAGGATACGCCGGTCCCGCCGTGTTGAACGGTCAGGTCTACGTGTTGGACCATGACGAGGCGGCACGGTCTGACACGCTGCGCTGTTTCTCGTTGGACGACGGCAGAGAGCTCTGGCGGCACGCCTACCGCGTCGAGGTGCGGCGGAATCACGGCATGTCGCGCACCACCCCGGCCGTGACCGATACGCACGTGGTTTCTATCGGACCGCGGTGCCACGTGCTTTGCCTTGACGCTAAAACCGGGGCGCTGCAATGGGGCATTGACCTGCAGCAGGAACACGGAACCACAGAACCCCTGTGGTATACCGGTCAATGTCCGCTGGTTGAAGACGGCCGGGTCATCCTGGCGCCGGGCGGGCCCGAGGCGCTGCTCATGGCGGTGGACCTGGCAACCGGCGCCGTTCTGTGGACAACGCCCAACCCCGCGGGATGGCAAATGTCCCATTCCTCCATCATGCCCATGACCCTTGCCGGAAAACGCATGTATGTGTATGCGGCCGTGGGCGGGCTGGTGGGTGTTTCCGCCGAGGCCTCCGATGCCGGCACTCTGTTATGGCAGGCGCCCTGGGATGCCAAGGTGGTGGCGCCTTCTCCCGTGGCGATCGGCGAGGACCGCATTTTGGCCCTGGCCGGGTATGGCGCAGGCGGCATTGTGGTTCAGGTAACCAAAACGGACGACGATTTTGAGGGCAAGGTCATGTCCAGGCACAGCCCCCGTGACGGCATTGCCGCGGAACAGCACACGCCGATTCTGTATAACGGGCATCTCTACACCATCATGCCCAAGGACGCGAGCGACCTGCGCGAACAGTTTGTCTGCTACCGGACCGACGGTACGCTTGTGTGGTCCAGTGGCAAGGACCACCGCTTCGGCCTGGGTCCGTGGCTGCTGGCGGACGGCAAGTTTTTCACGCTTGATGATGACGGCGGTCTGTATATTGTGCGTGCGACGCCGGAGCGTTTTGAATTGCTTGGAGAGGCGCAGGTGCTGCAGGGACATGAGTCCTGGGCGCCCATGGCGCTGGCCCATGACCGGCTTTTATTGCGGGACATGTCCACGCTGGCCTGCGTTTATGTCGGCATACCATAGCCAACGCGGCCAGTCACTTTCCCCCCGCACCGTGAATAACCCCAAGCCGAACTTTTTTGGCATAAATAAAGTCTTTTGTTTTGAATGCGATTCGAAACTTGCCCTATACTGCGTGCTTTAAACAAATGTATCCGGAACAACTTATCCGGACGGGTGTGACACGACCGCAATAACCGGGAGCGTACAATGAAAAAACACCTTTCTTTTTATTTCTGTCAGGCCCTTGTTTTCAGCTTTATGCTGGCGGGTTTTGGGGCAACCGCGCAAATTGCCATTAACAACATTGAAGATCTCCAGCAAATCGGCCTTTCCGCCGCCTTCCCGTTAAACGGGAACTATGTGTTGGCCCGGGACATTGACGCCACGGAAACGGCTTCGTGGGCCAATGGCGCCGGGTTTGCCCCTATCGGAGATTTCACGACCCCTTTCACGGGTAATTTTGACGGCCAGGATCATGTGATACGCGGGCTGGTTATCAATCGTCCCGTCGTGGATCATGTGGGCCTGTTCAGCGCCGTCGGCACGGACGGCAGCGTGCGCCGTCTCGGACTGACGGAAGTCTCCATCACGGGGAAAAACAAGGTCGGCAGCCTGGCAGGCATCAACCTTGGAGATATTTCTTATTGTTACGCCACGGGCACGGTTGCCTGTATCGACCTCTACGGCGGGGGTTTGGTCGCTTTGAACGACTGCATGGGCACCATACTTTCATGTTACGCAGATACCTCGGTGAGCGGCAGGTATTATCTCGGGGGACTGGCCGGGGAAAACATAGGCGCCATTATGACCTGCTTCGCTACGGGAAACATTACGGGAACGGGTACTTCAGGCGGCCTGATCGGTTATCACAACGGCATTCTCAAGGACTGTTACGCCCGGACTGTCGTAATCGTTGAAGATACGCTGGGCAGCCTGACTGGAGAAAATGGATCCGGGGCCGTTATTTCCAGGTGTTACGGCACGGGATTGGTACAAGGCAGCAATCTTGCGGGCGGTCTCACCGGATTCCGCTCTCTGGGTGGCAGTACTACGGCCTCCTATTGGGATACAGAGTCCACTCTCCAACTCACCAGCGAGGGGGGGGAAGGGCGTACGACCGACCAGATGACCCATCCCTACGCCGCAACGGTGTATGAGGGCTGGAATTTTGACTGGGTCTGGGCCATGGACACAGACAGCGGCGCAAATGACGGATATCCTTACCTGCGGGACAATCCCCCGCCTACGCTTCAAACCCAGGGCTGTGCGGGATGCGGCGGCGCGGCAGGCAAACTCGGCATCAAAAGCGCCCTGGGGGATTACCTTTTCGTTGGACTAAGCGCGGTTGTGTTGATTTGCATGAACAAAGCACGGCCGCGCGGATAACGCGCGGTCCGTGCTTCCGGCATCTCCCGCCGTCAAGGAAAGCAGTGTAATAATGCGTGAAAGTGGACACCGATTAATTCCCGTCTGGGTTTGGGCGCTCCTGAGCCTGGCCGTGGTTTCAATCACGCTGTTTTTATTTTTCACGGACCGCCGTCCGGAACCCGGGCCGGCGTTGATTTATGACATTTCAGAATATGAGGCCGTCGACAAGAGCCGGGTGATTTACGCTGAAGTCCGTCGCATACCCGTTAATCTAAGAAATCCGGCGGGCCTGGTGGTTGCTGGAGAAGGAAATCTGCTAGTGGCCGGAGACACGGCGCTGATCGTTCTGGACCCCTCAGGTGGGGAAATCACCCGGCGCGATCTTGATGTGTCGCCGCAGTGTGTTGCTGCAGGAAGCGACGGCATTATTTACCTGGGTGTGGGCGACCATGTGGCTATGCTACCCTCCCTGGAAAGCATGCCTGTTCCATGGGCGCCGCTGGGAGAACAAAGCTGGCTGACTTCAATCACTGTCAACGAACGCTTTGTGTACGCCGCTGATTCCGGGAACGCGCGAATACTACAATATGACCGTTCCGGAAAGTTGCTTCGTGAGATTGGGGGTAAGAACGATCTGGAAAACCCGCGCCGGTTTATCGTGCCCAGCCCCTATTTCGATATGGCCATAGACGGCCTGGACATGCTTTGGTCGGTCAATCCCGGCCGGCTTGGCGTGGAAAATTACCGGGAGGACGGCACCCTGGCCAGCGCATGGCACCAGCCGGGCATGGGACTGGAATCCTTTTCGGGTTGCTGCAATCCGGCCCATATCGCCTTCAAGCGGAACAATGTGCTGGTAACCGCAGAAAAAGGCATTAACCGGGTGAAAACCTATGGTGCAGACCATTCCTTCCTGGGTGTGGTTGCGACGCCGGAGCTCCTGAATGCCGGATGGTCTCCCTCCGGGGAGACGTATGAATTGGCGCCCGTCCGGGATTTGGCCGTGGATGATCGGGACCGTATACTGGTGTTGCACGGACCGCTCCACTGCATCCTGGTGTTCGAGGAGTCCCCCCATCAAAAGGAGTCCCCATGAACCTGGAAAAGAAACCTGCGAGACGCGAATTCATCCGCGCAGCTGCGGCAGCAGCGCTGGGCGGCGGGGTGTGGCTTGCCGCAACGCCCTCGGCGGAGACTACGGTGTGGCAGATTGATCCCGCAAAATGTGTACAGTGCGGGAATTGCGCGACAAACTGCGTCATGAATCCGTCTGCGGTTAAATGCGTCCACGCGACACTGATTTGCGGCTATTGCGACCTGTGCAGCGGGTTCCTGCAGCCGGGGGCGCCGAAACTGGACACGGGCGCGGAAAACGAATTATGCCCCACAGCCGCCATCAAAAGGTCTTTTGTGGAAGATCCCTATTTTTCCTATGCCATTGATGAGGAATTGTGTGTCGGCTGCGGCAAATGTGTCAAGGGATGCACCCAGTTCGGCAACGGCTCGTTGTACCTGCAGATCAAAAGGGACTTGTGCAGGAACTGCAACGAATGTGCTATCGCCAGAAAATGCCCTGCTGAGGCCATTCAACGTATTCCGCTGAGCCGCGCTTATGTCCGCAAAGATGCCGGACTCGAAGAAACGACCGGCACATGAACAGACATACACGGTATACATCTACGTTCTTACTGGTTACAGTCGGGCTGACGGTGTGGATCATGCTTGCCTGCCCGCCCATATTCGCGCAAACGGAGTTCCGCTTTCCTCGCCCCGAGTTCACTTCCGGCTACCAGCATGCGGAGATGGATCTGCCTCCGGCCGCGCTTACGCCGCCTTGGCTGGATCTTTCCATGATGGTGTTCCTGTTGGGCGCCACGGCCTGGGCGGTCCTGAGACGCCGCTCCCGCAACTGGGTGCTCCTGCTGTCGCTGGTGTGTCTGGGCTATTTCGGGTTTTACCGGCAGGGCTGTGTGTGCTCCGTGGGCTCGCTGCAGAACGTGCTGAATGCCGTCATTGGGACGGGAGAGACGCTTTCCCTGCTTGTGGCGCTTTTCTTTCTGCTGCCGCTCCTGGCCGCCCTGTATTTTGGCCGGGTGTTTTGCGCCGCTGTTTGTCCCCTGGGCGCCGCACAGGAACTCTGTGCAGTGCATCCCGTGCAAGTGCCAAAAGCGGTGGACCAGGCGTTGGGCATGCTGGCCTACGCCTATCTCGGCATTACCGTTCTGGGCATTTGGACCGGCTGCGGTTTCCTGATTTGCAGGTATGACCCCTTTGTAGGTTTCTTCCGCCAAGGAGGCAGTTTCAATGTGCTCCTTGCGGGCGGGCTGCTGCTCCTTGCGGGCATTTTTATAGCCCGGCCATACTGCCGGTACCTATGCCCTTACGGCCTGCTGCTGCGCTGGACGTCCATTTTCGCGCGGCGCCATGCCTCGATCACCCCCGCGGAATGCATCCAGTGCCGCCTGTGCGAGGACGCCTGCCCGTATAACGCGATCGTGCCGCCTACCCCGGAAGCGCAAGAGCCCCGCCGGGCGGGCGTGCGCCGACTGGGCTGGCTGCTGGCCGCCGCGCCCGTGGTTATTCTGCTGGCCGCAGGCACGGGCTGGAGCGCCCACCCGCTGCTGTCCCGGCTGCATCCCACAGTACGCCTCGCGGAGCGGATTGCCGCCGAAGAGGCCGGCACGGCAGAAGGCACAACCATTGAGAGCGACGCCTTCAGGGACGGCGGACAGACCGTTCAATCCCTGTATGCGGACGCCTGGGCGATACGGCGCCGGTTCATGCCGGCAAGCGCCGCACTGGGTGTGTTCCTCGGCCTGGCCCTTTGCGCACGCCTGTACCGCCTGTCTGTTTTGCGTCATGAACATGACTATATCGCCGACAAGGGTGCCTGCCTGAGCTGCGCCCGGTGTTTCAAATACTGTCCCGTGGAGAAAAATGATGCCCAGGCAAACACCCCCTCCTTTTAAACAGAATGAAATCATCGTACGCGCCTTCTCGGCTTTGGCCGCCGTGGCGGGGCTTCTCTGTTTTATCCTGTGCGGAATGCTCCTGTTGAATTATTTGCAGGTGCGCGCCCAAGACCCCCTCAATCTGCCAGAGTTGCTCCAACTGCGGGAAAGCCTTTCCGCCTCTCCGGAATCGTCTGACGACACCGTTGAAACCATACGTCGCCTGGACCTGCTCGCGCGGGGAGCCTTTTTCACCTCCCAGCGTATGCTTCAAACGGGCGGGCTGCTGGCCTTGCTGGCAGGATTGTTGTTTCTTGGCGCCCTGCGTCTTGCCTCGCATTTTAACCGGCGACCGCCTGAACCAGCGCCCGGTCCGCCACCGCGGCGGTACTGGCATGAGCGCGGCCGCGCGCGCGAACTGGTGGTGTTTATGGGTGGCTTGTGGTTATTGGCGGCGCTGCTGGCTGCAGCTTTCACGCGCCTGGACATTCCGGAACCTGATCCCGCCATGGCCGAGGCGTCTGCCGAAGAAGCACAGGCATCCGGGTCGGATGCCGCTGCATTGAGTATTCCGGACTGGGAAACCGTGCAGCGGCAATGGCCGAACTTCCGGGGTCCCGGCGGCGTGGGCAGGGCCTATCACACCACCGCGCCGGTAAGTTGGGACACGACTTCCGGCGCCAACATCTTGTGGAAAACGGAAGTGCCTGTGTCCGGTTTTAATTCTCCTGTGGTCTGGGAGGACCGGGTATATCTCAGCGGCGCCAATGAAGAAACGCTGGAGGTGTTCTGCTTTCATGCGGACACGGGCGAACTGCTCTGGCGCACCCGGGTGGGCCCCCCAGCAGGGGCTCCCGTGGAACTGCCCAAAGTCAATGAGGACACCGGCTATGCGGCGCCGAGTGTCGCCGCCCAAGGGGATGTTGTATGCGCCTTGTTCGGCACCGGGCATCTGGCCTGCATTAATAAGGACGGTACTGTGCGCTGGGAAAAGTTTCTCGGCGTGCCGGACAATCATTATGGGCACGGATCCTCCCTGATCATTTTCGAAGACCTGCTGCTGGTGCAATATGACCAACGCAAAAACGGTGCTTTGTACGCATTGAATATCGACAACGGCGCGGAGGCCTGGAAACAGGAACGGAAGCATATTTCCTGGGCCTCGCCGATTCTCACCGGGCCTCCGGATTCCATGCAGCTGGCCCTGGTCTCCACCAAGAACCTGGATGTTTACGATCCCCGTTCCGGCGCCCTTTTATGGAGCGTGGAATGCCTGTCGGGCGAGGTCGGCCCGAGTCCCGGCTTTGGGGCGGGCATGTACTTCACCGCCAATGATTATGCGGACAGCTCGGCCATACGTTTGCCCGGAACCCCTGGGGAAGGCGAGCCGGAAATCGTCTGGCAGTTTTATGACTCGCTGCCGGACATCTCCAGTCCCCTCGCCACGGATACGTTCTTCTACCTGCTTACCTCGCGCGGCGAAATCATCTGCCTGCGTTCCGAAAACGGGGAAGTGGCCTGGGTCCATGAGAATGAAGAGGCGTTCTTCGCCTCGCCCGTGCTGGTCGGCGACCGCGTGTACGCCGTGGACAAGACGGGCAAGGTCTTCATCTTTAAGAACGCAGACAGTTACGAAGAACTCGCTGTTTTATCGCTGGGGGAAGATTCCGTCGCGACACCCGCCTTCCTGGACAAACGCTTGTATGCGCGCACGATGACCTCCCTGATCTGTATTGCGACCCCGTGACGGATAACCGCTTTCCCGTGGGCAAGCAAGTAAAGGACTCAAAGGACATAAGGGACCGAAAGGACTGCAGAACCCTCTTCTGACATATGCGTCCTTTAAGTCCCTACGCTTCGTCCGGGACTTCCCCCGGAAGAAGGGACGCCTTCGGCGCAACCGAGACGCAGTATCTCTGTCAGAAAGAAACACATGAATTACACCCGTATCAACGCATTTTTCATTTCATTATAAACAACCTTAAGCAGCGTCATTCCGGTTTTTTCGCGATCACTGGCTTGGATCGAAGAACGGTACTGTACAACGCGAAAAAGACCGGAATCCAGATTCGTCGCGCTGCAATGAATCCCCATTTCCCTTCTTAAGAAATACATCTAACACGGCCTGTTCCTCACGTGCGGCTTTCAAAGATAGATTCCGGTCTTTTCGCGGCCTGGCACACGCTTCAATACATGTCTTTTCCCCACCGCGAAAAACCGGAATGACGCGTTGTTTTTGGGTCTTTGAGACAAATCAAAACATGGCACTCTTCTCGGTTATCTATACTTAATACAGAACTCATAATTAATTGCCAACGGAATGGCCTTAAGTCCCTGAAGTCCTTTACGCCCTTTTTTTGCAGACGATTCCCCGTCCCTGCTTTTAGGTATACCATAAAAAATCCCCGCAGCGGATATCCACTGCGGGGATCGTCAATCAGATCAAACTGTCAGGTGAAGCGCTTAGAAGGCGATTTCGGTTTCCAGGAAGAGGTAATCGTAATCGTCGTCTTCGTCGCCGCCCCAGTTACGCAGGCCATTCCAGACCACCGGGGTGGCTTCAAGGGCTTCATCGCCGAAGAAGTGGGCGTAACCGGCACGGATCGCCAGGTCTTCGCTGTAGTTGTATTCGGCATAAGCGCCGACTTCCCAGCCCAGCGCATCTTCACCGGTGTCATAGTCGTTGTCGGTGTCAAGATAGCTGGCAACCAGTTTCAGCTCCAGGGCTTCCGTCGCCAGCATCTGGATGCCAAGGCTGTAGACCAGCACGTTGGACAGGGCGCCGTTGGCGAAGGTGAAGTCATCCAGGAATTCGCTGTACTGGACGTTGGAGAACAGGCGGTTGAAGGGCAGGTCGCGGTCATTCGGGCGCCAGCAGCTGCTGTTATCATCGCCACCGCCAAGGTAGGCGAAGCGGGCAAAGATGCGGGGCTGTACGGAAGCGTCAAAGGTATAGCCCATTTCCATGTTAACGGCAAAGGAATCAAAGTCAACTTCGGCTTCGCCGAAGCCCAGCCAGCAGCCGGAAGGCACGCCTTCAACATCACCAATCTGATAGGCCGCTTCAAGTTCGAAATCAAATCCACCAATTACGCCAGCTCCGCGGAGGCCAAAGGTATGCAGATCAGTAGTGGTGCCATCAATGAGGCCGGCAAGAACGCCTGCGTCATCCCGGATGAACATCCAGTAGGCATCCAGCGTCACGTCTTCGATTCCGAGGTAGCTGCCGTACAGGGCATAGAGGTCTACATCGTTGTCGCCGAAGTCGCCATAGTTCTCGGCCAGTTTCGCGGCGATGGCGTCAATGCTGACCACGTCGTTGGCGAAGGTCACGCGCAGGGCGTCAAAAGACAGGCCGTAGAACAGGGAGGAGGTGTCGTTGACACCGACCAGCCACTGATTGCCAAGGGCCAGTTCCTGACGGCCGACGCGGACGCTCAGCGGGGTGTCCCACATATTGCGGGCTTCAATATAGGCCTGGTACAGGTCGACATTGTCGGTGCCGCGCATGTCATTGCCGCAGATATACATGGAACGAAAATCTTCGCCCCACACATCATAGGAATCGAGTTCGATGAACGCGCTGACTTCCTGCGTGAAATCGGCTTTAACGTTCAGGCGGGTGCGCTGTTCGATAAAACTGACATCTCCAAGGCTGTCAAGGCCGAAATAGTTGCCGCGGATGCGGAGGCTGCCGCCGATCTCGACATTCTGCAGCTCGGCAAAGGCGACGCTGCTCATCGCTACCAGAAGAGCGATGGAAAGTAAAGTCTTAAACTTCATGTGTATTTTCTCCTGAAAAATCTATTGTAGAATTCTACCCGCCGGCCCAAGAACAAGATCCCTGAGTGGAACTCGCTCCAAATTTTCCACCTATGGAAAATCGGACCGACACTTGTAAGGTATTGGAAATTTGCGTTACGGTACAGCGAGCAGACCTTGGTGTCTGGCGCGATTCATCCCTCCTTTCGGCTCTATAGATTTTGTACCTTGCGCAATATAGGTATCTGGATTAAACTTTTAAAACACAGCGAAACCCACGTTTTTTTAAGACCTTGTAAAGGCCCTCACCACCACCACTGGCCAGAGTATAGCATAATGCCTTCCCCTTGTCAAGTGTTTTTACATACCTTGTGTTTAAGAAAGTTAAAACCCCTTAACGACCCCCATATACAGTATACAGCACCTCCGCCCCCGAAAGGCAGTCGGTTATTTTTACTAGACCGCTATTTATAATAACGCTTATTTCGAAGTCCGTGGCACCTATACCCCGGCTACCGTTCAACACAACCATAGCCGTTTAAAACCGTGTCTGGCCGCCATAAGCCTTAAGCGTCTGGAAAATTTCGTACCGTGCGGCAACCCTTAATCTATGCATGTCCGATACAGGAATAAGGCAGCCATGCACACTCCTAAAAGCAGAAAATCGCCAAGATATCGCTTGATTCCAATGCTGATAGAGTTACACTTACTGCCGTTCCCGCAGCATCCGCTTTCCTCGCCTTCACCCTCTGCGGCCCCTTCACCCTCACCCTCGATGAGTGTTTCGCCCTCACCTTCGGGAACCTCTTCACCCTCACCTTCACTGGTTAGCTCACCTTCGCCCTCGGAGGCCACTTCGCCTTCACCTTCAGGGGCCACTTCGCCTTCACCTTCAGGGGCCACTTCGCCTTCACCTTCAGGGGCCACTTCGCCTTCACCTTCAGGGGCCACTTCGCCTTCACCTTCAGGAATCGCTTCGCCCTCCCCTTCGTTCGCTGTTTCACCTTCACCCTCTCCTTCAACGGGTGTTTCCCCTTCGCCTTCAGCAGGAAGTTCACCCTCACCCTCAACGGACGCTTCACCCTCTCCTTCAGCGGGTGTTTCGCCTTCACCTTCAGCAGGAAGTTCACCCTCTCCTTCAACGGGTGTTTCTCCTTCGCCTTCAGCAGGTACTTCGCCTTCACCTTCGGTGGGCGTTTCACCCTCACCTTCGACGGGCATTTCTCCTTCGCCCTCATCAGACACTTCGCCTTCACCTTCGACGAGCGCTTCCCCTTCACCTTCTACCGCAACTTCACCTTCAGCGGGGGGCTCACCCTCACCCTCGGCGGGTACTTCACCCTCGCCTTCATTTACAGCCGCAGATTCCTGGTTCACTTCAAGGATTTCAGTAAGCGGTGTTGTAGCGGTGCCGGTTACGGTAATCATGGCAATACGGGCCGGCCCCGTATTTGTCTCATAGGTCACGGAAACACTGGCATTACCTGTGCCCGAATCCGGCGGGGTGGCCCAGGCTACGCTTGCACTGGCGGTCCAGGGCCCTGGTGTTACAATCTCAAAAGTTAGGGTTCCTGCCTCCGGACCGACATACGTCTTTTGAGGCATTATGGATAATCCCGGGACAGGCGAGCCTGCAAATTCATAGGCGCCCATGTCATAAGTCGTATTTTGCGGACGCAGCGTGTCGGTAATGTCACAGCATGGCGCGCCTGCGTCCGTGCCGGAATCAATACAAGGTGAATGGGCTTGAAGTTGCAGTTCGCCGGCAGTCGGATCCACAAACCGTGGATCAGCGTTCATATTTCCCGTGCCAGCGTAGCCCCCGGCAATACATGAAAATGTCACGGTAGCCACGGCCGGCGGAAGAATCAGTGTTTCCTGGTAAATCGGCGCGACATTGCCCCACAGAATGCTATTGGTAATAAAGGGGGAGGCGTTAGTAACAAGCAGGGCAGCGGCATATTCGGCCGCCGTATTCCCCGCCAGGGTGCAGTTCATGACACGCGGTTCCGCAGCATCAACTATAGCCAGTGCGCCGCCCATATTTGCCGTATTTCCCCAAAAAACACAATTTGTCACTTCGGGCGAGCCACCATAGATATGGATGCCGCCGCCACCGGCCTCAGCCTGGTTATTCTTGAAAATACAGTTTGAAACCATTGGAGATGCGTCCACGGTACTCACGCCTGCCCCGCCAAAGGCCGAATTGCCGTCAAATTCACAGGCCTCCATTGAACAGGAAGGCGCTAAATTGTAGATGCCGCCGCCGAAATCGCCCGATACGTTTTGCACGAAAGAGCAACGTGTTACCACCGGTTCGGCCGCGTCTGCATTATAAATGCCGCCGCCGGAAAAGGATGCCGTATTGGCTTCGAGAATAGAATTTGTTATATTCACGCCGCCAAAGGCGTTTTCAATACCCCCCCCGGTGCCGGCGGTATTTCCCGAAAATATGCAGTGCTCAACTGAAACGGTGCCCGCGTTAAACATGCCGCCGCCGTTGAAGCCGGCTGTGTTGGCCTGAAAAGTACATCCAATTACTTGGGGCGAGGAATCATAACTGAACATGCCACCGCCCTTTTCCGCCGCTGTGTTGGCGGTGAAAACGCAGTTGGCAACAGTTGGCGAAGCAGGCCAGTTGACCAT
>JAAYBJ010000240.1 GCA_012730105.1 Candidatus Hydrogenedentota bacterium | reverse complement strand
GAACGGGATTTCGTCCTCAAAGACCCGTCGTTAAATCTATGGGCAGGTATTCGGGAAGACGCAAAGCACTACTTCTCCAGTAACCATATCCCATGGTGGAAAGGACTTTCGGAAGATCCAACCGGCCATATGCTTTCCTCGCAAGTTGCATGCGTTAACCACTTGTACTACGTGCGGCAAAGGAAGGACATAGCAACAGCCATTCTCAAATTTATTGATCCAACTGTTGAAGAAGCACTTCCCGTACAAACAGGTTATGTCGAATTTGAGTACATCGGGACATGTCAATATCTAAAAGAAAAAGCATTTACCCGAGGAGCCAATTGTACATCCATTGATGCCGTAATGCTTGGTATGACCTCTGGGAAGGATAGGGTTCTGTTCTTGCTGGAATGGAAATACACAGAATTCTATGAACCGAAAGACCTTTATATCCCCAGACGTTCAAAAGTATATGACCCGCTGATCACAAGTCCTGAAGGACCGTTTGTCGCCGACCTTACCCCCAGGTCACTGTATTATGAGCCGTTCTATCAAATGATGAGACAAACCTTACTCGCTTGGCAATTTGAGAAGCACGCTGAACTTGGTTGCTCGCGTTGTATAAACGTTCATGCCATCCCGGAAAAGAATAGAAACCTGAAAGAAAACATAACCGCGCCGGGACTCCACGGAAAGACAATTCACGACGCATGGCGAAGTATACTGAAGATTCCCCAAAAGTATGTTGCGATTGACCCTTATAAATTACTCAAAGATTCATGCGATTTGCCAGATACAAGATCATGGATAGCCTATCTGAAATCACGGTACTGGTAAGAGAATCACCGATATCAATTTGCTGAAAAGCTCCTAATCAGATAATCCGAGTACTTGCGGGGTAGGAATTCGACTGGAAACAAAAACCACGAATATTTGCGTGGAAAGTAGCCGCTTCGATACGTTTTTCTGGAAAGGTGGTGGGCGAAGGAATCGGTTCTATACGGGCCCGGATCTGGGGTGGACGATAGGATCTGGACAGGAAATGATAGGAGCGAATTAAGGGGAGGGCGGGTTTAGGGCGAATGTCATAGGGCGGGTAGTAAACAGGGGGGGATTCTGGTGGGTGTGGATTGGATGAAGGCAGAAGAATTGGGTCGGAGCGGATGTGCTGGGATCAGGCTCGGAGGGACGGTGAAGTGGCGGGAGGGGAAGATTAGAGCCAATGCGAAGTGAAATCAGGTCACGGGGTTGTGGCAGTATTAAAAATGAAAGAGTATAATAACGGACGTTGATGAATGCGCGGTATGGTGTGTTGAGCGAACTATGACTGCTGAAATCCGGGGAGATTTATCATGAGAAAGCATGCGGGGGTCATTTTATCTGTTGCGGTAACGGTGGTGCTGGCGGCAAGAGTGGAGGCGGCAACGTATAGTGGCGGTTCGGGTACAGAGGCTGATCCGTATCAAATCGGGAGTGTAGCAGACTGGACTATATTGACCGCTACTTCTGATGACTGGGATAGGTATTTCGTTCTGACTGCAGATATTGATTTCGGCGGTGCCTCATTAACGCCTGTGGCATCTGATACGGGCTTAGAACTTGGTTTTCAAGGCATAACCTTTACCGGTTTTTTTGATGGGGATGGTCATGTGTTGAGCAACGCCGAAATCAACTTGCCAGAAGGCTGGTACGTTGGTCTGTTCGGTTACTTGGACACATCTGGGACGATTCGTAATTTGGGCATGAAAAATGTGGTGGTAACGGGTTCATCATATGTTGGCGGTATTGTAGGGTGGAATTGTGGCAACATTTCCTTGAGCTATATTTCTGATTTATCTATCACCGGAACAGGCGGTACTGCTGGAGGCTTTGTCGGATATAGTAATGGTCAGATTGAGCGATGTTATGCTGCCATAGACATTACTGGGACCGCTTGGGTTGGTGGGTTTGTAGGAACCGGCGATGGCGAAATTATAGAAAGTTTTGCAGCAGGTAATGTGGTAGGAACTGGTGATTACGTTGGCGGTTTTGCAGGGTATATAGGTGGGGAATCATCTGGGGCGAACATACGAACCTTAACCAAATGTTTCGCAGTGGGGGAAGTCACAGGAGCGAATCATGTTGGCGGTTTTGCTGGGCGTATGCGCTACAACAGTAGTAATATAACCGAATGCTATTCGGCAGGTAAGGTCTCTGGCTCTTCTTATGTTGGTGGGTTTGTGGGTAGTAGACGGAATAATGAGGGAATCGTAACAAAAAGTTATTGGGATATGGATACAAGCACTACGAGCACATCATCTGCGGGCATAGGTTTGCATACCTATCAGATGTATCAGTATGCTTCTTTTGTGGACTGGGATTTTAATTCTGTGTGGGGCATTGTTGATGGAGAATCATACCCTTATCTGCTGTGGTACGAGAACGAAAATGAAGGTGAGGGGGAGTTAACTGAGGGTGAACCCGCCGAAGGTGAAGTTATTGAAGGCGAAGGTGAGGGAGAGACGTCCATTGAAGGGGAGGTTGAAGGGGAACTAGAAGGCGAGGGTGAAACGCCCGTCGAAGGCGAATCTCCGGCAGAAGGTGAGGGTGAAGTCCTACCTGAAGGCGAAGGAGAAGTATTAATCGAGGGTGAAGGCGAAATCCTACCCGAAGGAGAGGGTGAAATACTTATTGAGGGCGAGGGAGAAGTAGTTGTGGAAGGAGAAGGCGAACTGCCTCCTGAAGGCGAGGGTGAGGCGCTTCACTCTTTCGCAAGGTGATAGGACTTCCCGTCTGGTGGTCAATTTCGTAGCCAATTCGTGCGAACACACGGACTGCTTCCTGCCCCGATACCAGCGGCAGCTAACTCACAGCGTAACCTCAACCACTTCTTCCTGAATGGAAGGCGGAATGGCCTCACCGTGCTTTTCGAGGCTTGCAAGATAGCCTTCGATGGCATCCTTGATGTTTTCCACCGCCTCGGCCCGGGTATCCCCTTGAGAAATACAGCCGGGCAACGCGGGACACGTTGAAATAAACACACCATCTTCATCTTGCTCGATAAGAATTCGGTAATGCATATTGGTGAACCTTCTTCATTACATCACAACAAAAAGCATAGCACATTCATCATGCTTGCGGCTTACGCAAATCAACAGTTACGATTCCATTGAATCCTTGACAAGCGCATATACCGGCATTCAGATCCATCGGGCAACAAACCCACCGCTATGCCAAAATCAGTAAGCGGTTGCGTAACTTTATTCAGTGCGTGTGCGTTAGTTTCCACATACTATGTAACGCACAAGACTTGTGATTTTTTTCGGTGCATTGTTATGGCACTCCTGCAGGGGGCATTAATTGAAGTTGCACGAGGTTATAACAAAGGGATACCATGAATTCGAGGTAAAGAATCTCGGATTCTGGACGATACGTGATGAAAGTGCTGCAAATAATTCGGTTGATTGAAGGCGACGGTTGGCGGTTGTGTTCGACGCGCGGCAGTCACCGGCAGTATAAGCATCCGTCCAAACCCGGCCGGGTGACGGTTGCGGGGGGCATGTCGGATGATGTCGCCCCAGGCACTTTGAACAGCATTCTGAAGCAGGCTCAACTGAAAGGAAAACAGTGATGCGTTATGGAATCGTTATCGAACGCGCCGAGGGCAATTATTCGGCCTTTGTGCCTGATTTGCCCGGCTGCATCGCCACGGGCCACACCGTAGCGGAGGTGGAGGAACGCATCCGCGAAGCCATTCTGTTCCATATTGAAGGATTGCGTGAGGACGGGCTTGAGGTGCCTGAAGCGACAGCAATTTGCGAGTTGCTCGAAGTGTGAAGAAAAGACTGAAGTCTGAACAAACGCCAAGACTTCGCGCCATTTGGATCGGTACAATTTTCCCGGTATCCGGGAAGATTTATTCTTTCATTGAATTTTAATGTCGCGGACGTATTGGCCGAGACGGAATTGCGCCTCTTCAAGCGTGGTCATGCGTCGATCTCCGAGGAACAACCCATCCACCGTGACATTGGAGACAGCGTGCTCCTCGTCGTAGCCCTCGAAAGAGGAAGGAGGCATGCGGTCGGCATGGATGCGGATAGTACGCAGCGTGATATCGTAAATAGAACCGCGGCGCTCCAGGCCGCTCGAGTATTCCGGGTGTTTCTCAATATTGAAACACACCGCCAAGGGCATGTAAGTACTGTTCGGGTCCGCAACAAAGGGGGTATCATCGTCCTTCTGGATGGTGGGACGCTGAATGACAGGATCGTATTCGATCCGGATGTCTTCGAAAAGGACGTCATGCACCTTGCCATAGTCCACATTCATGATGTCAATGGCGGGCCCTGTCAGGTGGATGATATCGCAGTTGCGAAAGACGATCCGGCGCAGGTGCTCGGCGCGTGTTTCGGCGCCAATCTCGAGTCCCTTGCCCCAATCGTTCCAGATGACACAGTTTTCAAAAAGAATGTCTTCGCAGGTATCGTAACGATAGCCGCTGTGGCCTTTCGCGCACAGCGAGTCATCGTAGGTGCGCACGAAGCAGTCGGCGACGTGCGCGTTGCGACAATTGTGGAGGTCTATCCCGTCGGAGTTGTAACGCCAGCAGCCGATGGTCTTGCAGTTTTTGATGGTAAGGTCGCTGCATCCGAAGCAGGCGATGTTATAGACCAGAGAGTCGCGGATGGTGATACCCTCGATCTCGATGTCGCCGGAATCCACGAGGTGGATCGTGTGCTCGCGGCGGCTGTTGCCCACATCGACGGAACCGTCCCCGAGTTCATCGACTTCGAAGAGGATCTCCTCCACGTTTTCACTGTTGTCGAGGATGCCGCGACCGAGAATACGAACGCGATTAACGCCTTCTCCGTGGATACTGCCGTAGACAACGGCCCCTTCATCAATATAGACCGTCTCATCGTCCTTCAGGTGCAGGATGCCGATGCGATGGACACCAGGCCCGAAGTAATGAACTCCGGCCGCGTCGGGCGATACACTGTAGGCCATGGGCGGATCGAGGAAGAGATGCAGCGCGTTGTGGAGACCGTCGAGCTCCACCGTATAACCGCCGGCTCCGGGAAGCGTGAACGTAATCACGCCGTCCTTCACCACGGGCGTTACCTTTGCCGACAGGGGCCGGATGGTGCAAACCGTAAAAGGTTTGGTGGGCGTATAGTGAAAGGTGACGGGACCCGCAGCCATCAGGCGCGCGAAATAAGCGGGCTCGCGCTGGTCGGTCGTGCGCTGATGTCCCGGCCAACGCCGGTTATAAGGATAGGCGGAAACATAGCACAGCGAGACGGGCAGCGTCTGGCCGTCCGCCGTAAGGGTGATTGGAGCGGCCTCCTCGCCCTCGGGAAGCGGATAGATCTTTATGGGTGTTCCGGGGACTGCGGCCGGAGACGCCGTTTCCGGGGCGGACTGAGCATGAAGGGCACTACAAGCGATGAACAGACACACTACCATCAGAATTTTCTTGCACAATCCCCTGTTGTCCGGTTTAGCCGGTGCTATTGACTGCCCCCCACCCTGTCGCCGGAAACCGATGCCGATTTTGTTCGGGAGAGTTTCAGGAGCCAGTTTTCGAATCAGGGTGGACGGGGACGGTTTCGCAACTAGTATGGTTGGTTTCATGACGGTTTCTCCATGATCGTTATTAGTGCCTTATGAAAAATATTCTATCACCACAAACAAGAAGTTAGGTACGTTGTTCACGCTTTAGCGTGCTATGTTGTTCAAGGTTCTTGGGTTAACACGCACACTAAAGTGTGAACAACATACTCTAAATATTTTTTTTCTGGGGTGTGGGCAAGACCCACGTTAGATTATCGGCTCCTAGCCGCTATAAATACAAGAAGTTGAATCGTTGTACGGATGTTGTTTTGGAGTGCGCAAAACATTGGGTTGCAGGTAATGCCCGCGTTAGGCGCTTAAGACCATTTCGCTGACAATTAATTAT
>JAAYBJ010000239.1 GCA_012730105.1 Candidatus Hydrogenedentota bacterium | reverse complement strand
GGCGTGGCCGGCGCCATTCTCACCGAGTCCGGGCTGAGTTTCCTCGGCTTCGGCGTACCCCCGCCCACCGCCAGCTGGGGCGAAATCCTCAAGCAGTCCCAGAGTTACGTGGATTTCGCCTGGTGGCTCGTGGCTTTTCCCGGGGTCGCTGTTTTTATTACTGTCGTATCTTTCAACCTGGTCGGCGATGGCCTGCGTGACGCTTTGGACCCGCGCCTGCGGCAGTAGTCCAAGCCCCCCTTCAAGTCGTTGAGGGTTCCGGATAGCGCCGGTGTCAGGACGCCAGGCTGTTTGCCACCAGGACGGTCCCGATAATAAGCAACAGAAGAAAGATCAGATTCCGGAACGCTTTTTCCGGAATGCGTGGACCGAGCCAAAAGCCCAGGGCTGTGCCGAGGAGCATGGCGGGGAGGAGGATGGTGGCGTTGACGACGATTCCCCGGTTCAGGGCGCCCTCCCACCACAGATTGGCAATGCCGTAAATTTCAATCAGGGAAAAATACGCGATCAGGTTTGCCCGGAATATGTCCTGATGATGCCCTTGGTTGGCCATGAACAGGACCACCGGCGGCCCGCTCATGGAAGTCGTGCCCCCGGCGAACCCGCTGGCCATGCCCACGGGCAGCGTCAGCCAGAGCGATTCCCGGACGGGTCGGCGCCACCCGCTCCACAGCACCACGGTAAAGACCAGCACCAGCGCGCCCACCAGCAGCCGCATGGTGTCCGGATTTGCGCGGGTCAGCACCTGGATGCCTGCCGCGAAACCAATCATCCCGCCGATGGTCAGGGGTATGACCATGCGGATATGCACATGCCGCCGGTAACGAAGTGTGACCAGGATGCAGTTGAGCACATCCACCAGAAGGATGGTGGGAACCACGGCCACGGGTTCCAGCACCAGCATGATGCAAGGCGCCATGATCATGCTGAAGCCGAAACCGATGCTGCTTTGGGCCGCGCCCGCCACCAGTGCGGTTATGGAGCCGACAATGAAAAAAGGACTCATGAAAGATTCCAGTCCCCGTGATATAACTGCGCAGATTCTACTGTACCTGCGGGTGGGAATCCAACAGGAAAGTCTAAACAACTGGATGTGGCGACGTCTGACCTTGTCTGACGGAGTCGGACGGGGTCAGACGGGCCAGCCGTGTTTTATGCGGTTATTTACGCTTGCCTCTTTTCTACAGCAGGGCCTTCAGTTCTATCAGCGCGAAGCGGGCTTGCGCCTCGCTTTCAAGAAGGGCGCGTTTCGTTTCTGAAATGCCCCGATACTCGGCGAGGACTTCAAAAAGCGTGGTGCCGCCCAGGTGTAGCGCCTGCTCCAGCGCTTCCCGGGAAGCCTCCTGCTTCGGCAGTACCTGGCCGGACAGATGGTCCGCGGTCGCCAGGGCGCGCCGGGTTTCATGCAGCAGGGCAATGGCTTGCCGGACCTCCTCACGATGGGCGGCCTCGTTTTCCGCGCGAATGCGCTGCGTCCTGGCCCTTGCCGCGCTCAGGGCGCCCTGGTTCCTGTCGAACAGGGGCAGTCCAACGCTCAGGCCCACATCGACGGCATTTGAACCCTCTCTGGTGTCCCTGCGCAAGCCGACACGCAGGCTGGGTTCGGGTACGGCCGAGCGGCGCACGGCGTCCGCCTCTCCGGAGGCCTGGGTTTCACGCAGCAGGCGCGCCTGATGCCTTGGACTGTTCAGCAGGCTGTCTTCGAGAACCGTCTCTTCCGGAAGCGTGTCCGGGGTGGGGCTCACCGTTCCCGCGCATTCGGGCAATACATCCGCCTCCATGCCGCAGAGATGGGCCAGCCGGGCGCGCAGGGCGTTCAAGTCCCGGATCGTTTCCTCGAGTGTCGTCTGGTACCGGGCATGTTCGGCTGCGGCGCGCATGTAGTCCACCTCGGGCAGGTCGCCCAGTTCAAAGCGTTTGCGCGT
>JAAYBJ010000238.1 GCA_012730105.1 Candidatus Hydrogenedentota bacterium | reverse complement strand
CACGGTGGAACTCGAACAGACGGAACCATCCATTGCCCACACACTCATACTGGCGGACGGACAAGTACGCTTTATGCTGCCGCCCCCACCGCCACGGAAGAAATCAGGGCCGCCGGAAGGTCCACTGTCACGCATCGCGCCCACACTGGCGCCTGGCGTTTCCTATGAAGCGAGGCCTGTAAACGACAGCACGATTGAAGTGAGGGTCGAGGACGAGGCCTTTTTAGTGGAAAGTCGCTTTTCCACGCCCGCGCCTGGATGGGTAACGGGCGATAATGCCTGGTTCAAACGGGAACGCAGCCTGGAAACCACTGCCGAAGCCGTGATCGTGCGGGACACCTTCACCAATTTGACGGAGGAACCTTTGGCCCTGATGCGCCGCAACGAGATCACGCTGGGCGAACGCATGGAACAGTTGTGGCTGGGCGGCCTGGAACGGGCGGACAAGACGGGGCACAGCACCAGCCCGGCCAACCCGACGACCTTCGCCACCACGGCCGCGGCAGGTATTGGCCTGTTACCGCTGGATGATATCGCCCGGGTGCATGTGGTGAACCAGGGCGATGCGGGCTTGGTCAGCCTTGCCGACAATAACCTGGTGTTGCGGCCCGGCGCCACCTATACGGCCGAGTGGGCCATCATCCCCGCAGGGAAGCCGGACTACTGGACGTTTATTAATGCTTCCCGGCGCCTGTATGACGCCAACTTCACCATAGAAGGGGCCTTCGTGTTTCTGCGGGCCGGTCACCTGACCGACGTGTGGACGGACGCGGAGATCGCCGACTTCCTGCGTTTTAAATCCGCCTACTACGTGTGCTCCTCCCTCGGGTATTACAAGGACGGCCGCTACGCCCACGGCACCTCTTTCCAGGAGGTCGCCCATGACAATTACATCAATTCTTTCGCCCGGTGGAAAAACCTGGTTCCCGGCATCAAGACAATGGTGTATTTCCACTGTTTCATCGATGTCACCGACGAGGGCCCCGAACACTACGCCGACGCGCGGCTGCTGCAGCACGACGGCACGCAGGCCTGTTATGGCGAGCCTTATGACCGGATATACGTGCCCACGGCGGAAAACAGTTATGGACCCCAGATTGCCAAAAACGTGAACGTCATCCTGGACAAGATCGGCGCCGACGGCGTGTACTGGGACGAGCATGAATACAGCCGCTTTACGTACACCTATAACGAACCCTGGGATGGTTATACCGGAGACATTGACCCGAAATCCATGACCGTGTCCCGGCTCAAGTCCTCGGTTACGCTGCTGTCCGAACCGTGGCGGCTGGAACTGGCCCGAAAAATCCTGGCGCGCGGGCCGCTCATCGGCAACGGCCCCCCCTTCACCCGCGCCATGGCCGCCCTGAAGTTTCCCTGTTTTGTCGAAACGGGCAGCATCACCCACTGCGTGCAGGCGCACCTGCACTCACCCATCGCGCTGGGCGACCACCTGACGGAACGCTCGGAAACCGACGCCTACCGGGTCATGCTTGCCGCGCTGGACTTCGGCTGTGTGTACCATTGGTATAATGATCTTACCGTGAGGCCTACCCACGCGCACCTCGTGCACTACATGTACCCCATCACGCCGGTGGAGATCAATGCCGGCTACATCATCGGCAAGGAACGGATTCTCACCAAGGTCAGCGGTGTATTCGGGTGGAACGACGCCTCGGAACATGAGGTGCACGTTTTCGACGATACCGGCCGCGAAGTGGAAGGATTCAATGCGCCGCAAGTGCGGGAGGACGGCAAGACCTGGACGGAATTGCGCCTGGCAGAGGACTGGTCCGCGGCGATTGTGAGGAAGTAGGACGTGTACGAAAGCGCAGGGAGTTAAGAAACAAGAATTGCTGGAAAGCCCGATTTGCTGCGTTCCGCCAGTAAGTCCTGCGGAATAAATGCGCGCACGGGAAGCAACGCTGCGCAAAAAATTCCCACAGTGCGGCTCATTCCCCTATAATACGCGACAATACGCGCGTTCTGAACCGGGCATGAAAAATGCTTAGAAGGATCAGGGGTATTGATATTGAAACCCTGATACAAGGAGAAATCTAATGTGGGATAAATTGCTGAAGAAGTCGTGGCTCACCCCGTTGACAACCGCAAGTTTCCTCTTGGTCGGCGGCACTGGCGTGGCGATGTTGTTTGAGGCGCATCATTATGTGCCTGGCATGAAATTCATGCATGAATGGATGGGCCCCGTTTTCGCCCTGGCCGTCCTGCTGCACCTGCTTCGCAACTGGCAAGCATTTCTCTGTTATTTCAAGAAACACCTAAAGGCGGTTATCGTATCCCTGATAGTCGTCCTGGTGATGGGCGGCGCGCTCATGGCCCTGGGCGCCTCGAAGAAACCGCCCATGCGGCCCCCGATTTCCGGGACAGCCCCGGCCGCCGAAATGCCAGCGCCAACTTCCGAGACGCACTGAGAAGCGGATGTGCCCCTCTCTGATCAGACCGATCTGACCGATCCGACGGATCGCAATGCCCTATTCCGCCCGGGTGATGCGCTCCACGACCAGGGCTGTATCGCCGTGCTCGCTGCGCACAACGCCGATATAGAGGCGCGTGCCGCCCGGTTCCGTCAGGTGGCCGAAGCGCTGGTAGGCCTCTGAAAACAGGACCGCCTCGAATACGCCCCAGGCATCCTCCACCGTAAGAAATTTCATCATCCCGTGCCCGTTGTGCAGCGGCAGGCGCCGCTCGGCGATAATGGTGCCGACAGCGGTAACCTCCCGTCCCTCGTAGCATGGCAGGTCGCAACTGGCGATCAGGGGCTTTTCCCAGCACGCGGCCGCATGACGGCGCAGCATGGCGCTGGACAGGGGCTGGCCCAGGCGGTTTTGTTCGAAGTCGGCGCGCAGGCGCGGTGTAACATCGGGGAGCACCGGCAGATCCGGCGGGGCATCTTCGGCGACAAACAGGCGCATGGCGCCTGACGGCACATTCCGCAGACGCCACAGTTGCATGGGCCGCGTGAGCGGCAGCGCGCCCGGCGCGGCGGGCAGGCTATCCAATACACCCGCCTGGCACAGGGCTTCGCCGTCGGCGAAGCTGACGCGCACCCGTTCCAGCAGATCGGTCATGTCCTGGAAAGGCCCGGCCCCGCGCGCTTCCAGCAAAGCCTGCGAGGTCTTTTCCGACAGGTCGGCAATCTGCGCGAAACCGGCACGCAAGGCATCCCCCTCCTGGGTGTAATTCAGCGCGCTCCGGTTCACATCCGGCGGCAGCACGGGCACGCCACGGCGCCGCGCCTCGCTCACGTAGACCTGCGGCGCGTAGAACCCGCCGCCGTTGGCGAGGACCGCCGTAAAGAACTCGGCCGGATAATGGGCCTTGAGCCAGACGCACTGGCAGGCCAGTTCTCCGTACGTGGCGGCGTGGGCCTTGCAGTAGGCGTAGGAGGCGAAGTTGGCAATGAGTTCCCAGATTTCCCGCGCGCTGTCCTCCGGCACGCCCCGGGCGGCGGCGCCTTCCAGAAAGCGCTTCATGGACCGCGCCATTTCGCGGGGACCGCGTTTTTTGCTCATGGCGCGGCGCAGCGTATCGGCCTCCTCCAGGGTCATGCCCGCCACGGCATGAGCCACCTTGAGCACGTCCTCCTGGTAGATCATGACGCCATAGGTGTCGCCCAGGGCCTGTTCCATGGAAGGGTGCGGGTATGTGATCGCCTCGTGGCCGTGGCGGCGGTCGATAAAATGCTGTTTCATGCCGCTGCCCGACGCGCCCGGCCGCACGAGCGCCACGGCCTGAATGACCGCGTTGCAGGTCTCGGCCCGCAGCTTGCGCAGCAGGCCGCGCATGGCAGGCGACTCGATCTGGAAGCACCCGATGGTATCGCCCGCACGGAGCAGCACCGCCGAAGCGGGATCCGGGTCAGGAATGGCCTCGATATCGAAGTCCGGATCGCGTCCGGAACGGATGGCGGCAACCGTGTCATGGATGGCGCTCAGAGCGCGGTGGCCCAGCAGGTCCATCTTGACCAGGCCGAGTTGCTCGATAGGGTCTTTGTCGAACTGGGTGATGATAATGCCCCGGGCGGCCCGTTCCAGGGGCACATAGCGCGTGAGCGGTTCGGGGGCGATCACCGTGCCGCAGGCATGGGTGGCCAGGTGGCGCGGCAGCCCGGCAACAGATTGACCGAGGTCCAGAACGCTCTTGAGCGGTTCCGCTTCAAGATCAAGGCGGTTACATTCCGGCAGCGACCGCACCAGCAGACGCAGGTCCCCGGCGCCGTAATGGGGGATGACCCGGGTGACGTTCCCGATTTCCCGTTCGGTGAACCCGAGCGCTTTCGCCGTCTCGCGCACTGCGGCCCGCGCCTGAAACGTATTAATCGTGCAGATCATGGCGACCCGGTCGGCGCCGTAGCGTTCGTAGACATAATCGAGCACCTGGTCGCGGCCGCGCCAGCACAGGTCAAGATCGATATCGGGGCAGTCCCGCCGGGAACGGTTCAAGAAGCGCTCGAAATAGAGCTTGTGCCGGAACGGGTCCGCCCGGGTAATGCCCAGCGCGTAGGCGATGAGGCTGTTGGCCGCCGAACCCCGGCCCACCGCCGGAATGTCCCGGCTTTTCGCGAAACGGACGATATCCGAGACGATCAGGAAATAGGGCGCGAAGCCCAGTTCGGAAATTACGTCCAGCTCATGATGGGCACGGTCGAGAATCTTTGGCGTCAGGGGATGATACCGGCGGCGCAGTCCTTCAAAAGCCTGTTTCCACAGCCACGAAAACGCGGTCTCTCCACCGGGCAGGGGGAAATCCGGGAATAGCGGCCTGCCCAGAGAAAGTTCCAGATTGCATTCCTCTTCGACCCAGGCAAGCGTGTCCAGCGTTTCCGGCCAGGCCCCGTAGGCCCGCTCGATGTGCTCCGGCGGGCAGAACCACGCCTCCGGAGAAACCACGGCCTCCGGCGACAGGGATCCTTCCGTCGTATTCTCCCGAATCGCGGCCAGCACCCGGTGCAAGCGGTAATCTTCCCGGTTCAGAAAATAGACCGGCCGCGATGCCACAGGCTTGATGCCCAGTTGTTTTGCCGCGTGCAACACCCCCTCGGCGCGCCGCCGCGACGCGACGCCGCCATAATGGGTGACGGCCGCCAGTGGTGCGAAGCCCTTCGCCGCCAGGCACCGCAGCGTCGACAAGTCATCGCTGATCAGAAAAAGGTGTTCCGGGCCAAAATCGAAAGGCCAATCGTCCAGACGCGCGGCATCCGCCTCGCCCAGGCGCACCGCCGTGATCAGCGCACAAAGATGGGCATAACCCTCCCGGTCCCGCGCCAGCACGAGCCACGGCCCCAACCGTGCACCAAGGATGGGTTTCACGCCCGCGTCCCGCGCGGCCGTATAAAAAGGTAGCGCCCCGTACAACCCGCCCGTATCCGTCAGGGCCAGCGCGCGCATGCCGTATTCCACGGCGCGCGCAACCAGTTGCCGCGGCCATGCTGTGCCCGTGAGCATGGAATAACAGCTATGTACTTCGAGCGGAAAGGTCATGCCTAGAGTATACTGAAAATATTTTCAGTTTTCAAGAGATATCGCCTCCCTGAAGCACACCTTTTTGACATTGTGTAATATAATGTCAATGGCAGAGAATATGATTAGGAAACCAGGCATAAAAAGAAAGTTCAGTCATGTCAGTTCACCGTACAAAATGTATACGCATAATAGCGTTCATATTTCTTACCACGGTTGCTTTCGCTGGTTCGCTGATTTTTGCTGCAAAAGAAATTGGGAATCGAGAGCAAAAAATCATACTCTCAAACCTGCTCCGACCCCTTGGTACGATATCACACCCCATTCAATTGCCGCTTGAAAACAACAGATCTACCATCAAGACCAATAGTATAGAGACACAGGTACAGGGTAGAGATGACGGTACGAAGGCAATAGAAATCTCACTCAAACAAGGGGTAGAAACCGTCTGGAAACGTATTGTAAGTACCTGCACTTTTCCGGTGGCATATTCAGTGTTTCACACAAACGACTTTAAATATATCGTATGCCGGCTATACACCGGCGCGCGATTGGAAAGCGGACCGTATTATCTAAACCTCCTCCCGCGTGTGGAACAAGCGGAAGGCCAACCCGAAAACCATACGTACTTAAGCAAGTGGAGAATAACAGGCCCCTTACTTGGTGGAACCTATATCGGATGCGCAATTCTTGATTTTACTGGCAATATTTTGGATGTGGATATGAATGGATATTTATCCCGCCAAATTGACCATGGCTGGTTTCCCGATATCCGTATCTCAGATGCCCAAACGGAACTATATATTGCCTACAAGAAATTTCCGCCTATTTCTGATAACCGTGGTGACCCAGTTTGTTCCGGGGAATATAAAATTTCAAGCACATCGCCGGTCTACTTTGTAAATATTCACCAGATTAACCAAGAAGAAATAATTATTCTTGTAACCTTTCTAGACACACTAAGTTATCAGGACAAGCAGATTCTATCGAGCCAACTCAACCGGATAAGATTCAATCAATTTGAAGAAAGGGGATTGGCTATACTGTGTCTGGACAGGAATGGAAATTTAAAATGGCATGGCCTGCTTGCCCCCATTCACGACAGCAGCGCGTGTACCAGTGCTTATTCCCATTTCACATTGGACGGTGAAATACTGATTTACGCGGCGTACAACGACAATATCTTTTATTCTCATAATCATGAAGAACCACAAAAATTACCTGTTGTTCCTCCCAGTCTTTTTTTTAGAAGCGCCAATATTTTCGCATCATTGACCGCTTTGTCCCAGTCAGGCCGGGTAGTTTATTCCACAAAACTGGCAGAAGGATATTTATGGGATCCGGTGCTATTATCCTTACCCAACAGGCAATTATATATTGGTCTCGAAATTGGGACTTTTCTTCAATTCAACAGCGTCTATGGGAATGCCTCCTTTACAGGGAATATAGGCACACAATCACATTATATACTGGCCGTTCCCTAACACAATACAGTAAACGCAAAATAGCGGCAGAATTTAAAGATCAAATGTCGGGGATTGGACCCAACCCCGAAGTCGTTGCCATTTCGGTGAAATGCAAACGCGCGGTTGCACCTACCGGTGGGGTGTGGTATCATGGCGAGGTCGGTTCGTTTATGTGCGATGCGCGCATAAGCGCTAAGAGGGAATCCGGTTGAAATCCGGAGCTGCCCCGCAGCGGTACACAGGAACGAAGGGCGCAAGAAACGCACTGGCTGCTCTCGGAGAGCGACTGGGAAGCGGCGCCCGTAGGTGGCCAATAAGAGCCGCGCCTGTAAGCCCGAAGACCTGCCGATGATGGCTTGCAGTTCAGCGCGCCGCCGGAATATTCCGGGGCGCCGAACCTGTTGCGACGGACAACAGAAAGCGGAGCGCCTCCCATGGTTTTCATTACGTTCCCCCGCCGCACAGCCTTGGTGCTGTGCTGTTTCTTTTCGCTGGTTAGTGTGCATGCAACCTCCTTGGCCGAAGATCCCTGGGCCGATGGGGTGGTTTCCTACAATGCCATAGATCCCGTGCCGGGATTCGCCACACTGGAGCATGTTCTGGGCGAGCCCGTAGGCGGCAGTGTGTACGCGGCAAGTAACAGCAAAACCTATTCGGTCGGCTGTCCCGGTCCTGCGCCCGGCAGTTACCTCCTGCTTAAATTCAATACACCCGTTGAGGATCATCCCGACAACCTGATGGGGTATGACTTCATTGTCTACAGCAACAGTTTCTGGGCGGGCGGCGACCCCTATCGCAAGTGGTGCGAACCGGCGTTAATCGAAATCAGCGAGGACATCAACGCCAACGGCGTTCCGGACGACCCCTGGTACGTCATCCCGGGAAGCAGAAACCTAAACCGGGGCGTACTCCCCCAGGGCATCCCCAATCCCACCCCGTCGCTGGCCGGCAATGTGCTGAACCCAAACACCAATGGCACGGAGTATGATTGGGGCTATGCCGAACTCACCCCGACCCTCCAGAAATATCTCGACAGCTTCATGCGCCCCGATGATCCTTTTACAGTGGGCTTGACGGACCGCAGCGGGGGCGGCGATGCCTTTGATATCCGATGGGCCGTGCCCGTGGACGAAACCGGTCTTCCGGAAGGTATTACGCGGTTCCATTTCCTCCGTGTTTCCGCTTTCATCAACATGGTTGACAGTGTGCTGGGCACGGTTTCTCCGGAAATCAGCGGGGCCGCCACAGTGGCCCGGGATGTGGACACCGACGGGGACGGCATCCTCGATGATTATGAGATTCGCGTGGCCGATACGGACCCGGAACGACCCGAAAGCACGGTGCTTGCCCTTGAAATACCCCAGGAATACGGCGGCAGCCCGGCGGGCACGCTGCTGGGCGAAGCCGCCGACGCGCGGGGTAATGCCCTTGCCCTGTATTCATCGGGATTGCGGACGGACGTGCGAAATTTCAACTGCATGGTGGACATTGCCGATGTCGACGATCCCGCTACGGGAACAGATATCCCGGGCCTGCTGAAAAGCGGCGCGGTGCGCACGTTTGACAGCAGTGAGTCCGACTTCAACACCGCACAGGTGCAGGATGCCCGACTGACCCTCGCTTACACGAGCAGTGAGATTGCCGGACTGGACGAGGCGGGGCTGCAGCCCTTCCGCTATGACGGGGCGCAGTTTACCCAGGATGGCATCACCTCGGTGACCCGGGACATGGAGAGTAACCAGCTAACCTTCCACAGCCGCTACGCGGGTCTTTTCGTCCTGGCATCGGTTGCGGGCGACGGGGATATCCCAGGCGGCAGCGGTGTCATAATGTTGCGCGCGGAACCGTCCTCGGGTGTGGTGGGGGAGCCGGGCGATCTGGTGTCCTTCACCAGCGACCCGATTCTGTTGGAGGACGACAGTCTTCTTCCGGACGGTACGTTGTTTACTTTGGCCGCAACGCTGGGTTCCATCGTCAGCCCGGACGCGGATGGCGCTGTCCCCGGTATCCAGACAGCCTCCTTAGGCGGCGTCATTGCCTTCCAGTGGAGGTGCGGCGCCGTGGCCGGGCTTGCCGAAGTGAGCGCCATTTCCCTGGATGGCGTTCTTCATGGCCGTTACGCCTATTCCCTGGCCCCCGGACCCGCCACAAGCCCTGTGGAGATTTTCACGGCCCGGCCCAATCAAACCGCGCCGGGGCCGGTTGCCTTTATAACCAGCCCGATTTACGACGCCTTCGGCAACGTCCTGACCGGAGAACAAACCGTCACCCTGGCAGTGGAAAACGGTGCGCCCGCCGGGCAGGATGCCCGCCCGGACCTGCCCGGCCACCAGGTCGCCCTTGCGAACGGTTGCGCCGCATTCAGTGTGCGCGTGGACACGGATAACAAATACGACACCGCCACCGTCTTCATATACCTGTATGCCGACCCGGAAGAGACCGCGCTGGTTGGGTCTGCCTCTTTCATTTTCGAGGCCGTGCCCATGCCCCTTGGCGGCGCCCTTCCCGCCGCGGCATTGCTGATCCTGTGCGCCGTTGCCGCGCTGAAGCGTGCCGTGGGGAGTTCGAGGCGCACGCCATGAACAGACGCGGGATCAAAACATCCCGGCCGCATCCGGGCTTCACCCTGATCGAGCTGCTGGTGGTCATCGCCATCATCGGTATCCTCGCAGCATTGCTGCTGCCCGCCCTGTCGCGTGCACGCGCCCATGCCAGAAACACCCATTGCATTAACAACCTGCGGCAGTTGTACCTGGCAAACACCATGTACGCCGCCGAGCATAATGGCCATTACATGCCCGCGGCTTCCGACATGTATGACTTCATGCTGCCCGGCGCCGACCCGGACAATTTCGGGGGGCGCAAACGCTGGCACGGCGGCCGGGAAACTCCGAACCCCTCCACTCCCTTCGATCCGCGCTACGGTCCGATATTTGAATATATTCCCGACGGCCGCGTAAAGGAATGCCCCCTGTTTGCGGAATACCGGAAGCACGGAGAGACACCGAACGTCTTTGAAGGCGGTGCGGGCGGCTACGGCTACAACATGGCCTATGTCGGATCCCAGCTGAGCATCGTGGAAGACCCCGTGCGCGCCGTGCGCCTGGGTATGATGGACATCGCCATCGCGAATCCGTCGCAGACCATGATGTTCGCCGACGCCGCTATTCCCCAGGATGGGCACATCCTGGAATACAGTTTTCTGGAACCGCCCAAAGCAGTCTCCCACGACTATCCTCGAGGCCGCCCCGGTGATTACTTCATGTCTCCCTCCCTGCACTTCCGCCATTTCGGGCGGGTCAACGTGGTCTGGTGCGACGGGCACATCTCCAGTGAAGCCTGGGAATGGGCGCCCGAGGAAAATGCCTACGGTGAACGTAACCGGCGGTGGAGCGTCGGCTGGTTCGGCCCGGAAAATAATTTCTTTTTTGACAACGCTCCGAAAAAAGACTATAAGGATCTTCTCGCCGCACAGGAATAAAACAGGGGGTAGGGATCAGGGAGCAGGGGTCAGGGGTCAGGGAGCAAGTAGTTGTCGTCCTTGTCACCATTGTCATCATTGCCAGATCTGTCTGACCTGGTCTGACTGGGCCGATGCTGTCCGACCCGTCTTATCTCCAACGTTTCCCTTCCTTGACCCCACACCCGCCACAGAGGATAATGTGTTTTCTATAACAAGGAGAAAACCATGTTTCATTGGAAAGGACTGTTTGCCATGATGCTGCCCTTTATTTTTCTTAATGCTGGCCCCAGCGCGGGGGAAAATTCTTCTCGGCTCGCGCCTTTAGCCCTGGAACCGCTGCCGTTGGGATCCATCACGGCGGAAGGCTGGTTGCAACGGCAGTTGCGCATCCAGGCTGATGGGCTTTCCGGAAACCTGGAGAAATTCTGGCCGGACATCCAGGACAGCGGCTGGATAGGCGGTAAAGCGGAAGGTTGGGAGCGCGCGCCCTACTGGCTTGACGGCATGGTTCCGCTGGCGTGGACCCTGAATGATGACATACTGAAGGCCGATGTGAAGCGCTGGATGGATTACATTATCGACCATCAGCACGGGGACGGCTGGCTCGGCCCGCGCAAGAGCGAAGGCTACCGGGATCTCGATCCCTGGCCACAGTTCGTCATCCTCAAGGCATTACGCCAATACCACGAAGCCACTGGTGATCCGCGTGTGATTCCCGCCATGCTGAAGAATGTCCGTTGTATTGACGCGGTGCTGCGGGAAACGCCCCTGTTCGACTGGGGCAAATACCGCTGGATGGATTTGGTGATCACAGTACACTGGCTATACGAGCAAACCGGTGAGGGATGGCTGTCGGAGGTGGCGGCCCGGGCCCATGCGCAAGGTTATGACTGGCGCGGCCATTTTGAAGCCTTCAAGTATCCTGAAAAAATGGAGGCAAAGGATTGCATTCTCGACACGCACGTGGTAAACAACGCCATGGCCGTGAAAGCGCCGGCGGCCTGGTACCGCCAGTCACGCCATACCGCGGATGCCGCCGCACTGGATACCATAGTTAACACACTCGACAACTACCATGGGCAAATAACGGGAGTCCTGACCGGCGACGAACATTACGCGGGCAAAAGCCCGTCCCAGGGCACCGAGTTATGCGCCGTGGTGGAATATATGTTTTCCCTTGAAACCGCAATAGCGATTTTGGGCCGCGCGGATATTGCGGACCGGCTTGAACGCATCGCCTTCAACGCCCTGCCGGGCACCTTCTCGCCGGACATGTGGGCCCACCAGTATGTGCAACAGGCGAACCAGGTGGTGTGCCGCGTGTCGGAGGATCGGGTCTACACCAACAACGGCCCCGACGCGAACCTGTTCGGGTTGGAACCCAACTATGGCTGCTGCACGGCCAACATGCACCAGGGCTGGCCCAAGCTGGCGGCCCATTGCTGGATGCGCCTGCCCGCGTCAGGAGATACTCCAGCCGGCCTTGCCGCCGTGGCCTACGCGCCCTGTCTGATCAACACGGAGGTAAACGGGAAGCCGATGCGCGTACGCGTGGAGACGGACTATCCCTTCCGCGACACGGTGCGGGTAACCATCACAGGCGACGGGGATTTTCCGGTGGCGTTCCGTATTCCCGGTTGGACGAAAGGCAGCACCCTCCAAGTTAATGATGAAGAGGCGGTGCCGACAGATCCCGGAACTTTTTATATTCTCCAACGGGCATGGCAGGGCGATACCACCGTCACGCTGCGCTTCCCCATGACAGCAAAGGTGGAGCAACGCTTTAATGACAGCGCAGCCATGTCTCGGGGACCGCTCGTGTATTCTCTGCGTATCGGTACGGAATGGAAACATCTGCGCGGTGAAGCGCCGCACAATGACTTTGAAGTACTGCCGACAACGCCCTGGAACTACGCCCTGGAGCTGGATGAGGCCTCACCTGCATCCTCTTTCCGCTTTGAAGAACTGCCTGTAGGCGACAATCCTTTTGACCCCGCCACGCCGGCAGTACGCGCTTTCGTGAAAGGACGCCGCCTGCCCGGGTGGATCATCGAGCACAATGCTGCCGCGCCACCACCTCAAAGCCCCGTTACTTCCACGGAACCCGTTGAAGAACTTGAACTCATACCCTATGGATGCGCGAAGTTACGGGTCACCGAATTTCCCGTGCTGGGAGAATGAAACGGCAGGAAACCGGATCAAAGTACCAAAGGAGAGCCGCGCATCAGCCACATAACGATACTGCAGGGCAGAATGGAGTATTTTCCAAGTATGCGGCGGAATTGTATGGTATACTGATTTTCGTGCTCACGGACTGGCTATTCCGTGGAGCAATGTCGCATGACATTCAAAGGCAGCCCGACTCAAGGCAGTAGAATTATGATGAAAATCGCCGCTTTGCTCGTGACACTGGCAAGTATTTGCCTCCAAACCTGGTCCGCCCACGCCGTGCGCAGCAGTTTGTATCCCGAGGACTGGGCCCCGGAATTTACTGATGGGCAGGGGCATTTTCTCCATGATTTTTCCTATGCCGGGTATCATAACGGAGAAACCGTGCCGCCGGACACCGGCGCCCTTCCTTTATTTGACGTTGTAGCGGGGTATGGCGCGGACAATACAGGCGCGTCCGATGCGACTACGGCCCTACAGCAAGCCATTGACACGGCGGCATCGGCGAACGGCGGCGTTGTATTTCTGCCTGCCGGCACCTATCGCTGTGACGGCGCCCTGACGGTAAATGCCTCCAACGTCATCCTGCGCGGGGAGGGAGAAACCGCCACCTTCGTATACTTTACCAGTGTGCCGTCCAGTGCGGGAACGGGACATATCACCTTTCGGGGCATGGTGACTCGAAGCAATGAGGCGCTGCTGGCGGAAGACGGCCAAAACCGTTCCTTTGAGGTCCGCGTGGAAGACGCTTCGGGGTTTGCTGTGGGCGATGATGTCGCGGTGGGCTGGGTCATTACAGATGAATTCATTGCGGAACATGGGATGACAGGCATCTGGGTTTCCTTCAATGGGCAATGGAAGCCTTTCTTCCGCCGTGAAATCGTCGCGATAGACCTGGTATCACTGCCGAACGTAATTACCCTTGATGTTCCGCTGCGTTACCCGGCCAAGATGCAGGACGGGGCTAGCCTGCGCAGGGAAGAAGGATACCTCAAGGAATGCGGCGTGGAAGCCATCGCCCTTTCCAATGCGGTCGAAAAAACGGCCGCCTGGTCGCAGGACCAGATTCATGTCCTGGGGATGGACGGCGTCAAGGACAGTTACATCTGCAATGTTGGCAGTTTCCAATCGCCGGTTGCGGACGATACCAGCGAAAAGCACCTACAGAGTTCCGGCATCCGGGTCGGAGGTTCCAAGCGAGTGACCGTTTCCAACTGCCGCATGGAAAAGGCGCAGAACCGCGGCGACGGGGGAAACGGGTATCTTTACGAGGTGCGCTACAGCAGCGAGATACTCTACCGGGACTCCATTGCCCAGGATGGAAGGCACAATTTCATTCAGAACTGGGATTTTGGTGCGACCGGCATTGTCTGGCTGCGTTGCGAGAGCACGGGCAGCACCGCCGTCACCCTGTTCGGTTCGGCGGAAATACCGGTGCGGGCCTACAGCGAATACCACCATTCCCTGTCCATGGCATGCCTGGTGGATTCTTGCGTGTTCGGCGACGGCTGGGCCACGGGCAACCGGGGCGACTGGAGCAGCGGCGCGGGTCATACGGCCACCGAGACTGCGCTCTGGAATACGAAAGGGCTCGGGGAAGCCCGGATCCGGTCCTTCAATTATGCCCAAGGCTATGTCATCGGCACCGAAGATATTGAGGTGTACGTGGAAACGGACCCGACATTGGGCGCGTTGCATGTGGGTACCGCGCCCAACGATTTTACCGAATTTATCGAAGGCGCAAAGTACCTGCGTCCGCAATCCCTTTATGAAAGTCAGCGGAACACGCGTCTCGGGCTCCCGCAGGCGGAGGAAGGCGAGCCGCCGCCCAGCGATTTCGTGTTGACCTATGACGGGCCGGCCACGACCATTACGGAAACGGGCGAACGTCTGGAGCTGATAGTGGAGGCGCAGAACAGCGTGGACGAGGTCCATTATCAGTGGTATCTCGTCGGGGAAGGCGAAACGCTGCAGCCGTTGCCCGGCGCCACGACAAATGTGCTGGTGTTTGAAACGGTCACCCCAGCCCATGCGGGTAGGTATGTGTGCGTGGCGACCGACGCCATCGGTGAAACCCGCTCGCCTGAGATAACCCTGCAAGTAAAAGCGCAGATGCCGCTCTCAGGAGCCACACTTTGCGCGTTCCTACTCATACTGGCCGCCATCTTATTAATTCCGTCAAAGCGGGCCCGCGCTGGCGCCTGATTTTCTTTTCCCCGCCGGAATGGAAAATCTGAAGGATACAACCCAAAAGGAGCCTCATAATGAGACGCGATTTTATTGTGTACGCGTTTATTGCCATAACCTTGTTGTTTTGCGTTTATTCCGCACGTGCCGAAGAGGCAACTTCCGCTCAAGGCACAGAAACGGGATGCAAGCCAAATATTTCCTGCCGCGCCCTGACGTCGGGACCAAAGGCACACTGGTTTGCCTACTATGACAAACTTCAGTTCGACCCGTCCGACCGCTACGTGCTGGGCATGGAAATCGGTTTTGAAGACCGTGCGCCGGGACCGGAAGACGTTATCGTGCTGGGAATGATCGACCTGCAGGATGGTGATAAATGGATTCCCTTCGCGGAGTCCACCGCCTGGTGCTGGCAGCAGGGCTGCATGCTGCAATGGCTGCCCGGTTCTCAAAGCGAAGTCATCTATAACGCCCGTGAAGGCAACCGCTATATCAGCGTCATTCAGGACGTGTTTACCGGGGAGAAGCGCACCCTGCCAAGACCGGTCTACGCAGTAAGTCCGGACGGTAAAACGGCGGTTAGCCTCAATTTTGCGCGCGTCGGCGACACCCGGCCCGGTTACGGGTACAACGGCATTCCGGATACGGGAGCCGGGGAATTACATCCGGACAATGACGGCATATATTCCGTTGACCTGGTTACCGGGGAATCCCGGTTAGTCATTACCCTTGACCAAATCGCCGGCGCCTATGGGGATGACACAACTGGAGGCGGCAAGCACTGGTTTAATCATCTCCTGTTCAACCCGGACAGTTCGCGTTTTATCTTTTTGCACCGCTGGCATCGCGCCGAGGGGAAAGGCTGGTATACCCAGGGCTTTACGGCCCGATCGGATGGGGACGACATCTTCTGCTTCAACGACCACGGCATGGTGTCCCATTTCATTTGGCGCGATCCAACCCATCTGCTCGCCTGGTCGCACGAACCGGATTCCGACAACAAGTTCCACGTATACACGGACAAGACCGATGAAGTCGTTGTGGTGGGAGATGGCGTATTGACTGTTGACGGCCACTGCACCTATTCGCCTTGTGGCGCGTGGATTCTCACGGATACCTATCCCGACCGGGAGCGGATGCAGACCCTGATGTTGTATCGGGTTTCGGATGGGAAGCGGATCGACCTGGGCCGGTTCTACCAGGAACAGCCCAAAGATATCCAGTTGCGCTGCGACCTGCACCCGCGCTGGAGCCGTAATGGAAAACTGGTCTGTATCGATTCCAAATGTTCCGGCCAGAGGCAGCTATACCTGCTTGATGTGAGTGACATCCTGGCAAAAAGCGAATAAAACTTTGGGCATTGAGAACCCGCTGATTGGAGGATTGAAAACAGGGCGATTACGGCCGTTCCTTTTCCGTGATCTTCGCCATTTCCTCTTCCGTGAAGCGGCTGTTCGCAATGGGACCGGGCGTCCAGCATTGCTCCGCCTTGCCCGGCGCCAGCGCGATGACAGGGATGCAGAAAATTTCTTTACCCGATTCATCCTTTTTAATGCTGCCGCCCGCGTTCAGGATGGCTTCACGCGCCAGTTTTTCACATACGGTGATCAGCCCGTCAAAGGTATACGCGGTAAAACTGAATTTCACATCGCGCTTGAGCGCGCTGGTGAATTTTTCCGGGAGTTTGCTGTAGCCCAGTGTAGTGAAAAGCACCCCCGCCGCGCTGGACGGGTTGCAGTCCGAATCCTGCCCGCAACGGGTGGCGATTTCGATGGTCTTGTCCGGATCGCCCTTGCCGTACAGTAGCCCCATGACGATGTAGGCGCCGTTGATCTTCGCGTCAATATTGAAGCCGTCCTCATTCCCGCAGGATCCTTTACGGTAATCAGGATTCAACTGGTACTTCTCATCAATCCACTTCCACGCCGTCTGCCAGTCATCAGGATACTCGTCATGCCAGCGCAGCACGTCACTGATGCATTCGTGGTATTGGCTGTCTGCCGGGATGGCGCGCAGCCCCGCTTCCACCAGTTTCTTGGGCGATGTTTCAAAGAAAGCCTCGCTGTACATGGCACCGACAAACTGGCCGCCGTAAAGCCCGTCGCCATAGTTCATGAGCCGCCCGAAACGTTCTCCCAGTTCCACGGCCACAGCGGGCATTCCCGGCGTGAGAATGCCGCTGAAATCCGCCTCGATCTGGTAGTCGATGTCGTCGGCATGGCCGTTAAACTGCGGATGCCCGGAATCCGGCGGGGCGATGCCCTGACGCAGATTGCGGCGCCCGAATTTGTTGGCATGCCACAGTTCATATTTGCTGTTGGCAAAATCGATGCCGGCCTGACGCAGGCTTACTTTCCACCCGTACTCCTCCAGGCTGCGGATAAAGGTCATTTCCACATACAGGTCATCCTGCACATATTGATTGATCATTTCCGGTTCCCAGGCGGGAAATTCTTCTTCGGGAATGATGCTCCCATTAAAGCGGAATTCCGTCGGTGCGCCCCAGCCTACTCCTGCCATCTGGCCGATCCAGGCAGCTATCATCCGGTCTGTATATCTTTCCCCACTCAATTCCCGAAAAACAATGCCATCCTTGGCGGGACATTGGGCGATGGCCACGGCGGACAATAAGACGATGGTAAGCAAACAATACGCTTTCCGCATGACAGGTTCCTTTCCTGAGTATTGGTTCCGCGAACGATAGTGTCAAGTGTAATGGAAAGCGCCAAAAAGGCGCAACTGTAACGTGAACAGGCGGGGTGTTATTCTTGTTCATTCAGAACAGGAAGGCGGGTTATGCTCTGCTGCTCCAGGTGTTCCGGACTTCTTCACTTATCCAGATCATGAAAGGCCTGCAGATATTCCTCCGCTTTCCGCTTCACCTGGCCTTGTACGAGTACAATATACCGTTCAGCGGTGCCTACGGTAGCATTACGCGTTAAAAAGATTATTCAGCATGTGCGTTACCGTACAAGCGGCGACGGAGTTGCTCTTATGCGCCACATAACCGAAGACCCATCCCAGAATAAAGATGGAAAGGGCGCCGCCGACCGGATTAAGCAGGTTGTCCATCAGTCGACCCTGGAAGTGCCAGCCCGGCAGATGAATGCCTAGAAAAAGCAGGGCGGTAACGGTATTGGCCGTTCTAAAACGGAAGCGTTGACCTAGCGCGCCGAGAATGGCGCCGCGAAAGGTAAATTCCTCCACGATTGGCGCGACAATAACACCGCTGAACAAGGGCCACCCCAACGTGAAAGTGAACACAGACTGTCCGCCGATCCGTTTTGAAAGCAATGCGACAGATCCCAGTATAAGACCCGCTCCAAGCCCCCAGATCAGGATAGACCTCGCCCTTTTAAAACCCATTACCCCGCGAAGCGTCATGCCAGAGGCACGGATCAGAATGATAGAAGGCAAAACCCATAAAAGGAGCTTCATCACAAACCAGTATAGGGACCGGCCACCGCTCGTGCCCAGGATATCCAAGCGGGGCTCAAAATAGTGTTCCACCAGCCACGCGCCGATCCAGGAGGCATGGAGAAGCAGGGCAAACAAGAATGCCGCCACAGCCGCTTTTGTAGCGGAACTATACTTGTTTTCAGATGGCATGCTGGTTGAATTCATGGAAATCCCACACCCGGGCGAGCGCGCGTTCACTATCACCCAGGACATTTTAACTGGAGTTTCTCCGCCAACAGTTCGCCGCATATTTTATGGCCGGCGCCGGTCCAATGTAATTGGTCCTCGGCGAACACCGTAACCCCCTTGTGCGCGGCCGTCTGAATGGCCTCGGGGATTCCCGTAATCTGTTCAATACTGTGCTTTGCGCAAATCCGGTTGAAAGCGCTCGCATACGGCTCCCGGGAATCCACGTTAAAGACAATCAGGGGTGTATCGCCGCAACGCTCCCGAAACATGGCCAGCAGGCGGTCGGTAGTGTCAATGGCATTAACAAAAGGCGGAAAATTGAGGCCTTCACTCTCCACGATATGTTCGATGCTGTTTCCCCTGGAGGGAATACCCTTGCGATTGTCGATCCGGTAGGCAAGGGAATGAAGCAGTCGCGACGGAATTCTGGAAGCGGCGGAAGAAAACGCGCCATGTCCTGGATTCCGATAGCAGATACCGCCGTCAGGAGACAGGTAAGGCTGATCCACATGACACTGTCCCCTGGCGCTGAGGCGCGTCAGTTCTAGGGAATTGTTAATAAAATCGTTGTGGCAGAACTGCAGAACAACCAGGTCCGGGTTAATCCGCTCCAGCCAGGTGTCGAGAATGAGGTACTCCTGAAGGGTGCTGAAACCCTGTGCCCCGTAGGCGAACGCGTTCAGCCCGAGTTTTGCGGCGGCCACCGCGTAATAGGTCTCCGATTGCGTGGCATCCTCGGCAAAGGTATAGGAATCCCCGATGAAAAGGACGCGGCAGCCGTCAGTAGCGGGCCCGCCGAACATGCGGAACCCGTTTTCGTCCGTTATGATTTCTACATCATGCGGAATGTTCTCGGCATCCCTTCGCGTGTGAACAAAACGGAAGTTTGTGCGGGCCTGCCAGCCATATTCTTTTTGGGGTTCTACAATTGGGCTGAGTTCGAGGGGATACAGGGCATCCTTGACACGGAAGGCCGTTTCCGCCAGGATAAAAACAACCGACAGGGATAGCAGCACAAGCGCCGCGGATTCCAGAAGGAATTTAGCGCGCGCGGAAAGCCGCCGGAAGGTCATCGCTACACGGCCCAACTCACGATTCCCCTTCTTCCGGTTCCACCTGGCTCCAGAAGGTGAGCCCGGTCAGATCGCGCTTTTTTTCAAAAAGGCTGGATACCATAAAAGCCACGATAAAGGTAATCAGGTTGCCGAACAGGCCTACATAATAAATATGCACCGGTTTCAACAGCCACATAGCCGTCGTTTCGGAGCACCCCAGCCAGTTCATGAACTGTTCGGGCGTCACCCCCATAAATTCAATAATCGTCATGTAGGCTGTGAAGGAAAGCGTGGCAACGAGGCCGACCGCGACGGAACGGCCCGTACCCCGGGTGGTCAGGAAGCCCAGCACGTAGATACCTAGCATGCCGCCGCACAGGATTGCGGTCATTTTCGTACCCAGGTCCTGTAGCGTCAGGTTGCTGGCTTTATAATAGAGCACGGCGCCGCCAATCATCAGCAAACACGAAAAGGCGGTGGTTAGCCTGGCCGCCAGCACATAATGTCGTTCACTGGCGGATTTGACCAGGCGGCGCCGGTAAATATCCGTGACAAATACGGCGGAAATACTGCCGATACTGGCCGAGGACGCGGACATGGCGGCGGCGAGGATGGCGGTGATGACAATGCCTGAAAGCCCGACAGGCAGCATTTTGATACAGAAGAACGGCAGGATGGACTCCGACTTGGCGCCGCCCGCGCCGGTCAGGATGGCCGCGGCCTGCGGATCCGGATGCTGTTTAAAAAACACATAGAGCGCCGTGCCCATCAGCATGAAAAAGGCCCACGTGGGCACGCTGCAGGCGCAGCAGATCCAAATGGACTTAAATGCCTCCCTGGGATTTTTTGCGGACACATATTTCTGAATGACGTTCTGGTTGGCGCTGTACTCATAGACCCAGTTCATCAGCCCCGTAATCATAATCATGATGACGGATTTTTCCGCGATGGAAAACCATTTCGCGGATTCCATCACGCCCGTTGCCGGATTGGGATCGCCGAGCATGAATTTGCCGTCCGCCCAGCCCGTGGTAAACACGGCGAGCAGGCCACCGTCGATGCCGCGCACCAGGGTAATGAAACAGAGCAGGGCGCCGAACCAGAGCAGGAAGGCCTGGAGAAACTGGGCCCAAACAATGGCGCTGATGCCGCCCAGCACGGTGTAGATCGCGATAACGCCGCCGCCAACCAGCATGCAGGTATAGGGCGACGCGCCGGTCATCTGTTCAAACACGAGCGACACGAGAAACAGGATGGTGGCGATACGCGTAATCTGGTTGATGACAAAGGCCACCGAAACATAGGTACGCACCCCGCCGCCGAAACGGGACTCCAAGTATTCGTAGGCGGAGGTGCATTTGTTGCGCCGGTAAAAGGGCAGGAAAAACTTGGCGCCGATATAGATGCCCAGGGGAAGCATGAGCGTGGGAAGCCAGCGCAGGTAACCCGTCTTGTACGCATCGCCCGGAAACGCCACCACGGTAATGGAGCTGATGGAGGTGGCGAACATGGCAAAACCCAGCAGCCACGCGGGAAACTGCCTGTTTCCCACAAAGAAGGTTTCCGTGGACTTGTTCCGCCGCGCGAAAATCGGACCGATGGCGGCAATCCCGATAAAATAGACGGCCAGAATCGTCCAGTCAATCATTCCGAACCGGGTTTCCATGAGCGTCGTTCTCCTTCCTGACGTTCACGCGCCATTCACACGCGGCGTTTGGCGGTTATGACCAGATCCATGTCTCGGGAAGATCCTTTCGGCTCCTTCCACAATACGGCCCTTCGGAAAAAACATATCATTCCGCGTTGGCAAGGGGCCCGCATAAACACACTTCATAAAGGAGATGCCTTAACCCTTCGGCTAAACTCGCATTGTAGCACGCCGCACGCCGGCGGTGCGACTCAAACAGGAATTCATTCAGCATTAACGATCCACCAGGAAGGATTTTATAATCGCGAAATACTCGCGTAGACAGGCATTGGGCAGCAGATACCAGGGAGTCGGCGCGGACACAGGATAAATGTCAATGCCAAGCCGCGCCGCCAACAGGCGCACCCGGAAAAGGTGAAACTCACTTGTAACGACCGCCACGCTTTTCCCCGGTTCCCCTCCCGACCGAAAAATAATTTCCATGGAATAGCGCAGGTTTTCCCAAGTGCTGGTGGCCTCTTCCTCCAGGTAAATGCGCGCGGGGTCAATGCCCTTTGCCACAAGGCCACGGCGCATGCCTTCCGCCTCGGTAATGGTTTCATTCGCCTCCAGACCGCCGGTAACCACCACACGCACCCCGGGATGACGGACAAGATAGTCGGCCGTGATATCAATGCGGCGCTGCAGGGTTTTGCTGGGCCGACTGTTGCGTATGCCCGCCCCGAGCACAATACACCAGTCCGATTCAGGCGGGTCCGAAGCGAAGGCATGGCCAAGGATAAGCGCCTGCACGGCGGTGAAAGAGACAATGCCGCAGCAGCAGAACACGAACAGAACGGTTTTAAGGTTCCATGTGCGGAGATACGAGAAATCCAGGGCCTTTTCGCGTGTCAACAACGCCCAGACCAACAGCCCCGCCCCTGCAACGCCGGGCAGCACCGTGCCCACATTGTACCCGCCGGCAATGGCGAACATCGCCGCAGCATCACCAATGCCCAGAATACCAAGGCTAACAGCCACTTTTTTGAAGGTAGTCATGTTTAATGTGGGCATTGCCCGTAACCCAGTTTCCTTCTCGTTCCCAAGGTGCACTCTTGTCATTACACACAAATGTTAAGTCATTATTTTTTGGCGACATGGTACGTTAATCCATAAATGCCCCGAAGGGGCTATATAACAGAGCCCAGGGTTGCGGTACTCCGCTACCCTGGGTAAGTGATTTTACCACCCACCTACCCCAAGGGGGTTGCGTCTCTTGGGTAAGAACCAGGCATATAGTAAACGCGACGCAACTCCGTTGGAGTAAAAACGAAAGGGATAAGGAGACCTCGCATACCCAGGGTAGCGGAGTACCGCAACCCTTATAGTAGCCACGTTGGTTATCCACATTTACGAGAGAGGGTACTGTGACAAACCCTCAGTCGCGAAGGAAATGTGGATAACTAACCGGCGAATCGCACAT
>JAAYBJ010000024.1 GCA_012730105.1 Candidatus Hydrogenedentota bacterium | reverse complement strand
GACAAGGGGTTCTTTACGGAAGCCTTGGACCGCGTCTTTTGAAGCGCCTGGTTAAAGGGCTTCTTCTCGAGGATATTCAGCGACATTTCGATGACTTCCGCGGCCTCCCGGGGCGTCATGGTGCCGACGGTGACCATGTCGATGTCGCGCAGGGTGCTCCACGCGAAGGCGAGCCCCTGGAAGGGCCGGAGCTGGCCGGCCGCCATGGGCTTGATGGTCATGACAGGCTTGCGCGCTTCATGAATGATTCGGGCGACCCAGTCCACCTCGATCTGCATCAGAAAGCCCATGGAATTATACAGCGACACGTATGTTTCGATATCGATGCCCGTTTCATCGGCATAGACAAGGGTCTCGGGCATGTGGGTGCTGAGCCCCGGAATCATGCCGCGCTCGCGGATCGGCCCCACCAGGTCTTCGATATGCCGGATCGTGCGCGTGCAACGGTCCACCAGACAGTCGGTCGTCGAAGTATGGGGCATGCAGATGTCCACCCCGTGCCTGGTCTGTTCGTCAAGAATGGTCTCGACGGCGCTGCGGTCAAATCCGGCCGAAGGGGTCTCCTTGCCAATGGGAAACGTGGGGGTGGAAACCCGTATGACGCGAACGCCGACCCTGTCCTCGGCATCCTTGATGGCATCCGCAAGGGGCTCCATGGCAATCAGCCCCATCAAGGTATCGACGCCGGCCCGGAGAAAGACCTCGATGATATCCGCGATGGCCTTACGTTCACGAACCTGGGTGCAGATGAACTCATCTTTCGACGGCGTTGTATGACTGAAACCCAGAAACCAATTGGTCCCGATGATCATGCGGGAAAGGGACAAGCCTCCGACGACAGTGCGGGGAAACGGCGCCATGGAAGGTCTCCTGATTGAAACGTTTTAAATTTCCATTCCGGCAATAAGGTATCGGCATTATACCTTTTTCCCGGCGAGAAAGGATTAACGTGGGTCTTGTCCATACCCCGGAAAGTGTCATCAAAACACAACTGCCCCGCAAGCCTTGGAACGGCCTGCGGGACAGCCTGTGTTTATTTTCGAAGTTTAGACGACTTCGGGCACCACGAAGGGTTCGCGGTACACCCGGGTCAGCATGGCGTTGGCCTCGTCGTCGTTCTTGACCTGTTCCTTTTCGGTGTCGATTTCGAGCACCCGGTTGACACGGGCGCCAGTGAGGGCATAGTGGGAAAGGGCCGAGGAGTAATGGCCTTCGATGGGCGGTGCATTGACTTTGCCCAGGTCGCGGCTGCGCACGCAGTCGATGAAATTCTGGTAGTGGTAGCGGTCGTCGCCGTCGCTTGCTTCCTTGACCAGTTCATTGTCTTTGCCGTGATAGGCCTTGTAACTGCCATAGCCGGGGAAGGTCATCCAGCCTTCAGAACCGTAGAAGATGACACCGAAGGAGGTGCCGCCGGCCTCGTCATTGGTGCACCAGGGGCGCACTTCCAGGGTCATCATTTTGTCTTTGCCGTCTTCACCCTTGAACATGAAGGAGGACGAGGAGACGTTGTAGATCTCCTTGGCATCGTCCCACAGGAACAAGCCGCCCATGGAGCTTACCCGGTAGGGCACGTTCACGCCGAGGCCCCAGCGCGCCGCATCGAGCTGATGCACGCCCTGGTTGCCGATGTCGCCATTGCCGTAAGCCCACACCCAATGCCAGAAATAATGCACATAAATGCCCTCGCCCTTGTCATTGACCATGAAGGGCTCTTCCTGGGCCGGCCCCTGCCAGAGATCCCAGTCCAGGCCTTCGGGCGGCTGGCCGGGCTGGCCTTTGCCGATGCTGGGGCGCCACTTGTAGCATACGCAGCGCGCCATGTACACCTCGCCGATGAGGCCGTTCTTCAGTTCCCGGATGCCTTCCTGAAATCCGGGGTTGCTGCGCAGCTGGGTGCCGTGCTGGACAACCCGGTTGTATTTCGCGGCGGCTTCAACAACCTTTTTCCCCTCGAAAATATTATGTGTCATCGGCTTTTCGACATAGACGTCTTTGCCGGCCTGGCAGGCCCAGATGGTCGCCAGGGAATGCCAGTGGTTCGGCGTCGCGATGGATATGGCGTCCACGTCCTTGTCTTCCAATACCTTGCGGATATCCTGTTCCGTCTTGGGTTCGGGCTTGCCCGCGCGGGAGAAAAACTCCTTGGTGCGCGAATTGAACAGGCGCGCGTCCACGTCGCACAGGGTTACAACGTCAACGTTGTCCAGCCTGGTGTAGGCGCCCAGGTGGCTGCGCCCGCGCCCGTTGATACCCACCACCGCCACGCGTACGCGGTCGTTCGCGCCGGCCCACGCTGTTTTCGAAGTGCCGACCAGTACCGAGGCCGCCGCGCCCGCGCCGACTGCGGAAGTTTTGATAAAAGATCGCCGTGTAATCGAGTCCATGCTTGTATTTCTCCTCTTGGGTTGCATACAGTACATTTCCAGCCTGTAATCCTAACAAAGGCAGGCCCGATTGATCAACGCGTCCAATCACTGAATAATAGCGGATGCAATTGGCGCCTAATGAAAAAGTATCTATCAATAAAAACATAAGGAGCGGCAGGTCATGCATAAATACATGTTGCGAATTACTTGTAGCGTTTTACTGGCGGCGGCCTCATATGCGGTGGAACCGGTGTACATGGCGGACGGCATCAAGATAGGCGAGGTGGACCAGGATTCCGCCATTGTCTGGACGCGCCTGACCCGGGCCGCCGAGCGAAATCTTGACGGCGCGCCGTTCCCGGAAGTAGAAGGAAAAGCGCGGGCGGGCGGCGACCTATCCATCATGGAGATCACCGGGGGACGCCCCTTGGAGGAGATGGAAGGGGCGGCGCCGGGCGCGGCGGGATTTGTCCGGGTGATTTATATGCCGGCGGAGCAGCTTGACGGCAAGATGGAGGCCCCCTGGCAGCCGGTGGATGTGGTGCGGGACTTCACGCGCCACTTCCCGCTGGAAGGACTGGCGCCCGCCACCCGGTACGCCGTGATTGTGGAGGGAAAGCCTTCGGAGGAAAGCGAGGTTACCTGCCGGATACATGGCTCTTTCCGCACCGCGCCGGCCGCGGCCGATCCGGCGGAAATCAATTTCGTGGTGGTGACCTGCGGTGATTATCCCCGCCGGGACGATCCCGAAAAGGGCCATAAAATTTACGATGCGATGTTGAAATTGCAACCGGACTTCTTCGTGCATACCGGCGACATCGAGTACTATGACAAGGCATTGCCCTGGGGACCCGCCCCGGAGTTGGCGCGCTTTAAATGGAACCGCTTCTACGCCCTGCCCTATCAGCGCGCGTTTCACGGCGCCGTCGCCAGTTATTTCATGAAGGACGACCATGACACGCTGTGTAATGACTGCTGGCCGGGCCAGCGTTACGGTGCGTTGACCTGGGAACAGGGCCTGGCCATTTTTCACGAGCAGGTGCCCATGGGTGAGCGGACCTACCGCACATTTCGCTGGGGCAAAGACCTGCAGCTTTGGCTGGTGGAGGGCCGGGATTTCCGCAGCCCCAACACCTTGCGTGACGGCCCGGAAAAGTCCATCTGGGGTCCGGAACAGAAGGCGTGGTTCAAACACACCGTACAGGAGTCGGACGCGGCCTTTCGCGTGTTGATCAGCCCCACGCCGCTGGTGGGCCCGGACCGGGAAAACAAGAATGACAACCATGCCAACGCGGGCTTCGCCCATGAGGGGAACGAGCTGCGCGCCTTCATGGCATCCATGAAGAACATGATCGTGATCAATGGCGACCGCCACTGGCAATACGTTTCCGTGGACGAGGAAACCGGCCTGCGCGAATTTGGCACCGGCCCGCATAGCAATGAACACGCCGGCGGCTGGAAACAGGAGGACGTGCTCCCCGAACACCGGTATCTGAACGTTCAGGGCGGTTTTTTACAGGTTACCGTAACGAGGGAAGATGGTATTCCAAAGCTGATTCTACGCCACAGGGACGTCAGCGGAAACGTGTGCAATGAGGTGACGCTCCCGGACCGGGAAGCGGGATGATGTGAACAGCGCCTGAATGCATGGACCGGGCGGTGCAAAAAAACAAACGCGGGCATTGCCCACAACCTGTCTTCTCTTGGTAATTGTGCTTGTGCTCGTGACTCGTGCTCGTCTATCGTGCTCGTGCTCGTCTATCGTGCTCGTAATCGAAAATATTCAAGAGGAATACGATTACGAAAGACGATTACGAAGGACGATTACGAAACACGACTACGAAGGACGATTACGATGCTTGCGTCACGAGCCTAGTGCTTGCGAAAGTGTGAACAATCTACCGAATTTCTTGCTTGTCATAGGCTTTACGAGCCGATCGGAACCTAAAACCACTCCTTGATGCCCAGCACATAGGTGTGCATGAAGTCCTGGTCCGATTTGGTCAGATAGATGATGCCTTCGATAAACGCGAGGATGGAAACGACGAAGGAGGCTGCGCCGCAGGTGACAATCCCGCCCAGGAGGGTCGTCAGGAGCATAATGACGCCCGCCTTGTTGTATCCGAGGTAGAACTTGTGTATGCCCAGGGAACCTAAAAAGATCGCCAGCAGGCCCGCCGCGATTTTGTCCTTCTGGCCGGTAATGCCGCGGGGCAGCGGACCGCCGCACTGGATGCAAAACGCCTGGTTGGGCCGGGTTTCCGCGCCGCAGTTGAGGCAGAACTTGTTTTCAAGGAGGGGCG
>JAAYBJ010000237.1 GCA_012730105.1 Candidatus Hydrogenedentota bacterium | reverse complement strand
TTCATTTCAATGCAGACCAGATGGTTGCCGCGCATGTGGCTTGTCCCGTACAGATAGCCCTCATGCAGCACCACGCCATGATGCTGACAATCCAGCAGATTGTCCTGCCAGACCTTTTCAAAGGAGGACCCATCTTCGGAAAGGCGCACCGCGCCGCTTTCGGCCTCATAGCCGCCCGTATAATAGACAAGCCCGTCCATGTACACCGGCGTTACCGCGTGAATGCCGTCCCGCGTGGGATGTTCCATCTGCCAAAGGAATGTGCCGTCTTCCGCGTCAACGCAGACCAGGTAGTTGGCGGTTTCCGTGAAGAGCAGCCTACGCCCGTTATAGGTATAGATGATGGGCGCGCAGTAAGACGCCGGATCGCTGAAGCCCTTCGTGGTCCAGAGCGTTTCACCCGTATGCTTGTCCAGCGCAGCCAGGCCCGCGTCGGGTCCGCCGGGCGTGCAGATAACCCGGTCGCCGTCCACAAGGAGCGACTCCGCGAGGGTGTACATGATGTTCGGCCCCGAAAACCGCTCCAAAATATTGACGCTCCACTTCTTTTCCCCGGAGGGAATGTGCAGGCAGTACACCTCCCCCAACCCGGAAATCATATACAGGAAGTCCCCGTCAATCGTGGGGGTAGAACGGGGCCCGGGCGCCTGGGTATCTTCAGTCTCCGGCCCCACAGGAATCGTGCGTTCAATTACCCCGTCCAGATTCAGGATGAATATACCCGCCGTCTTCTCATCAATCATACCCGGCACATAAATTTTGCCGCCCGTGATGGAAGGCGAGGAATACCCGTTGCCCAGGCCCTTGGCCACCCACAACTGCGCCGGACCGTTCTCCGGCCAAGCCTTCAGCAGGCCCTGTTCATCAAAACGCCCGTCCCGGGAGGGCCCTCGGAACTGGGGGGAATCCCCCGCAAAAGCGGCATAAGCGGAACACAAACACATTAAGATGGTTATTACCGTTTTTTGCACGTTTTAAAACCTTATTTTTGGAATTATCTTTTCCTCCGACCAGGAACCTTGGCCGAAAGTTTACCTGACGTAAAATATAGAATCAAAGAAGTGGCTTGTTGCCGAAACCAATCACATTCCAAATGGTCTTGTGAATTTCCTATTCTTTCATTATAATTAAGTTGACGCTTGTTGACGTATAAAAACGGATCGGTGGCATTCCTCAGGTAAAAAAACACGAAATTTGATACACAGTTTGAGAAAACGCGTTTACATAGAAACATCTATCCCAAGCTTTTATTTTGAGACGCGCACCGCGCCTGATATGGTTGCCCGACGTGAATGGACGCGTGAGTGGTGGGCTATGATTAATCGGGTTGAGCCTGTAACCAGCGAGGCTGTACGATACGAATTGCAGCGAGGCGACTACCCCGGCAAGCATGAAGCCCTTGAATTGATTTCCACAATACCGGACATTGAGATCGTAGGCGAGATACAGGATATTATTACAACATACGTGGAACATCAGCTCATGCCGGCTAATCCACTGGGGGATGCGTTGCATCTGGCTCTGGCGTCCTATCACAGCTGTGATTACCTGTTAACCTGGAATTGTCAGAACATCGCAAACCCGAACAAATTTACCCATATACGCATCATCAACACCATGCTGGGACTACATGTGCCGGAGCTGGTCACCCCGTATCAAATGCTGGAGAAAAACGATGAAGAATGATCCGGGAATACAGTGGATACGTGATATTCGCATCACCATATCCAAGGAACTCGGAAACGATCCCCAGCGCCTTGTCGCCTTTCATAAAGAACTTCAAGACGCACGAAAAACCAAAATGCGGGAACAAAAGGCCGTCGTGAGAGACAAACAGGGGAATTACGACGACCAGTAACCGACAGCCTTGACCTTGACGCGAAACGTCTACTCCCGGCGCTGGCTGCACGGCCTGAAGCGGGTGGGAATTCGCCTTCCATTTACCCGTGCAAATGAGAACACAGGAAATCTTATCAGTCCCTGGGACGGACACCTACTTAAATTCGAGCCCTGCTATAATCCTGTTGCCTGTACCATGTACATTTGAAAAGAGAGATAACCGTGGTGAAATACCAGCAGTCCGAGGAGTTCAACCAAGGAGCGCTATTATGGGCACACACCATATTGTTCTTGCCTGCGTCCTGCTTGTTTCCACGCTGAACGGCCTGGCACAGGCGGACAGCCTTTCATCAGAAGCGGAGCATCAATTACACCGGGCAGCGGCGTTCTTCCGTGAACAGGTCGCGGTGCAGGGGGGCTATCTCTGGCGGTACTCGGCCGATTTGATGCGCCGCGAGGGGGAGGGAAAGGCCACGGATACTATGGCCTGGGTGCAACCGCCGGGCACACCGGCGGTCGGCATGGCGTTTCTGAATACGTACGAGCAGACAGGAGACGGGTACTATCTTGAGGCGGCCGTAGAAACCGCCGAGGCGTTGTTGGCTGGACAACTGCAGTCAGGCGGATGGGACTACCGCATTGAGTTCAAACCGGAAAAACGCAGGGGATACGCCTATCGTAAAGACGGGCGGACAGATGGGCATAATGTCACCACCTTGGACGACGACACGACACAGGCGGCACTCCGCTACCTCATCCTGGTGGACCACGCACTCAACTTTCAGGATGCCGTCCTTCATGAAGCGGCCCTGTACGGGCTGGACTGTTTGCTCAAAGCCCAATATCCCAACGGCGCCTGGCCCCAGCGCTACAACACCTTTCCCGACCCGGCCCGGCATCCGGTCAAGCAGGCCGCGTATCCCGAGTCCTGGTCACGTGAGTATGAGAAGCACGACTACAGCGAGTTTTATACCCTGAATGACAATACGCTTGCGGACATGATCGGTCTGATGTTTATGGCCGCTGAAATTTATGGGAACGACCGCTATCGGGCCGCCGCGATAAAGGGGGGTGACTTTATTTTGCTGGCCCAAATGCCCGACCCGCAGCCGGCCTGGGCGCAGCAATACGACTTTGACATGCACCCCGCCTGGGCTCGCAAATTTGAACCGCCCGCAATCACGGGAGGCGAATCGCAGGGGATATTGCGCCTGCTGCTCGATCTGCATACAAGAACCGGCGACCGTCGTTACCTGGACAGTGCGGGCCGCGCCCTGGCTTATCTCAAGACCTCCCTACGACTGGACGGCAAACTCGCACGCTTCTACGAGTTACAGACCAACACGCCCTTATACTTCACCAAGGACTATGAACTGACCTATAGCGACGCGAATACACCCACCCATTACTCGTTTGTGACCCAGTCTGGTCTCGACGGCATCGAAAAGGACTACCGCGCTGCCTGTGAAACGGCACCGGCATCTTCATCTGAGCAAACAAACAATATGCCGGGGCCCCCGGTATCAGTAGAAAAGATAAAGGAAGTGATAGACGCCTTGGACGCGCGCGGCGCGTGGGTGGAGCGCGGAAAACTGCGCTATCACGGGGAGGACGACCCCACAGAAGAGGTGATCGACACTCAAACCTTCATCCGCAATGCGGGCATGCTTGCCGCGTACATTGCGGCCGAAAAGCATTAAGATTCATTGCGAAAACTCTTTGGGCAGATAATGCGGCTCTTACATCCCCCGTCGCTTTATCTCGCCCAGTGGGAACCACCTGCCGTTACGGCATTATTGGAAGCGCACGAGGGCCTCATCAATGGCCTGTTTCCCTTTACTGGCGGCACGATAAACGTCTTCGATCATCCAGCCGTCAATCATGACCCAGCCCGAATATCCGCCTTCCCACAAGAGGTCCAGGGATGCCGCAATATCGCAGTGCCCCTCTCCGCAAGGCAGATGTTTAGAAGTGGGCCCGAACAGGGTACCGTCCGTGTCGGTCAAATGCACGTGGCCGATGTGTTGCACGCCCAGTTCGCGCAGCATGACCTCCGGCTTACCCGTGCTGCC
>JAAYBJ010000236.1 GCA_012730105.1 Candidatus Hydrogenedentota bacterium | reverse complement strand
TTCTCCAAATTCTTGATTTGCCCACGCAAGTACATTCATAATAGTATCCTTTCCAGCAACTTATAGCAGGCACTATATGTTGTGCTGAAGGAAATTATAGATACAAGATGTGGGTAATGACAAGAGTACAACTTGGGAACGAGAAAAACCTGTAATTTCTTTTCATATAGGGCTGAATATGATTTATGTAATCCTGACAATAGCATCGGTATGCGCCCAGGCGGACCCGGCCGACATTCAAACCGTGGACTTCGCGTCCCCGGCCTCCCGCGAGTTGTGGACACATCACCCCGTATGGGGCGATCCCTCCTTCGATAGTTTTGAGCGACTGCCCGGCAACCCGGTCGTTCGGGGCGCGCCCCCCTATGACTGGCCCGTGAACGGCTTCTTTTTTGAAGATCCACCCACCGGGCACTGGTACCTGTATGTGGGCAATTACCTGGAAGGCTACCGTCTCGACAACGAACACCGCAGCATCTGCACCGTCTTTCGGTCTACAGACCACGGCGCGCACTGGGAATTGTTGGGCCCTGTTCTGCCGGAAGCCCCCTTTTTCTTTGAGGGAGAACGGTCGCCCCTGGCCAGCGCCCCCGATGTCTCCGTGGTCTATGAAGACGGCCTGTATCACATGTGTTTTGACTGGGCCAGCCGGGACACCACCTGGGAAAACGCGGCCAATCCCGGCCCCGAATCGAACAGCGGTGTGGCCTATGCCCGCGCCGTGAAGCCTGAAGGGCCCTTTACACCCTACCCGCGGCCCATCGCCACCACGCGTGACCAGGAGCCGCTGCTCGGCAAATACCGCCGGCTGTACGCGTCCTCCCTGGTACGCCGTGCCCGGGACTGGCTTGTCCTGACGCTGACGGATTCCGGGCCCTGGTTCGGCTGGGCGCTGGTCAGCATGACCTCGGAAAACGCGGAAGGCCCCTACACGCCACCCGGCCTGCTGCTGTATCCCGAGAGCAGCGGGTATCACCCGCCCCTGCTTGAATTTTTCCCGGCCTTCGTTCATGAAGGCTTTGTGTATATGCCCGCCACATCCGTGGCTTTGAACCGCAACTTCCAGTGCCTGTTCAAAGCGCCCCTGGAAGAGGCACACCGCCCGGAAGCGTGGCGGATGGAACAGCACGGCTCCGTATGGCATGCGCTCCCCGTTGAAAATGAGTATCATGGCATCTGGGGCCAGACCTTTTCCGGATTTGTGGACGCTGCCGGGTTCCTTAACGTGCTGTTCCCTTCCAGGGACCGCGACGGCAAGGGCACCATCAACCTGGCCCGGCGGCCTTGGGACCGCCCTTACCGCGAACAAGGCTTTGTACTCTCCGGCCATCGCGGACCTTCCCTTGCGCTTACCACACTCGGCGGGGAACCACACGCTATTCAACTTAGCATGACACGACATGGAACCGTCGGGCTTCTTTGGGACGCCCACGGCCCGCTCGGCGCAGACGCGCCCCGTGCCGACGCCTCCCTGCATCCGCTGGCGAACAGATCGCGCCGGGAACTACGATTTACCGGGAACACCTGGTCGCTGCTTCACGTTGACGATGCGGGGGTGGAGACACGGGCGGGCGGCGGTGAATTCAACGAGGACAGCGGCGCCACAGCGGTCGAAATAACCTGGGAAGAGGAACGCGCAACGATCGCTTTGAACGGATCAGAAGTATGGCAGGGTCCGTTGCCCGCAGGGAACGGCGCTTTTGGCCTGTCTGTCGCCC
>JAAYBJ010000235.1 GCA_012730105.1 Candidatus Hydrogenedentota bacterium | reverse complement strand
CTCTCCCCGGTTGAAGTGCTGGAACAGTACAAAACCCATCGTCTTCATACCGAGATTCTGGCCGAACCACCCCAATATCAGAGCCTTCCCGTACGTGCTCCGGAGACTACGGAGATTTATTTTCTGAACAGGGAAATGGCGCAGGCCCATATTTGGCTGGAATTTGGTGACGTACCCTATGACCCGGCCCTCAGCCCGGTCTCGCAGTTATACAACACCTATTTTGCCGGAAGCATGTCCGGCATCGTCTTCCAGGAACTGCGCGAGGTGCGCGCACTTGCCTACGTTGTCGGCGCGCGATACCGGGCTGGAGAACGAAAAATGGATCCCAACATTATGGCGGGGGTTATACAGACGCAATCGGACAAAACACTGGATGCCGTAACGGCGTTCATTGATTTGCTTGACAACTTACCGCTCTCCGAAGAGCGATACGCACGTGCCCGGGAAGCGCTGCTTAATGATTACCGGTCGGGGAGAAGCGGTTTCCGAAGCGTACCCGGACTGCTTCTCGAGTGGGAGCGTCGTGGTTTGGAACCGGATCCCAGACAGAAATGGTATGGTACAATTCTGGCCGCTGAGGAGGCTTCGCCTCTTTCCTCCTTTCATAAAGAGCACATCGCCGGAAAGGACAAACTGATTTCAATCGTGGGAGAGACGGGGCGCATCGATCTGGAAGCATTAAAAAGTATTGCCCCAATTAAGGAAATTTCAATCGGTGATATTTTTGTTGATTAACAGGCCGTCATGAAGAAACATCCGTTTACAATTACCTTTATTCTCGCATTCATGAGTACACACTTACTTGTATGCGTGAATGCCACGACACAAGCAAGCCCTGAATCTTACTGGCGACATTCTTCGGATTTTGCCAGGTTCCATATTGTAATTCCGACAGACGCTTCGCCCATGCTCCAAAAGGCGGGTAAAGAGTTCCAGCGTCTTTGGAAGGCCTGCACGCACCGCCCTATCACAAAAAGTTTTATAAATGAGGGCATGACCAACATATGGTTGGGAACCCGCACAATTCCGGACGATTTGTTTCCGGCCGATGAACTGGAACGATTCCACACGGAAGAATATGTCGTGCAGACCTATACGCCGACACAACGGGCTGCGGAAAAAGGCGCGCAAAAGCAGCTCATTATCGCGGGAGGTTCCGAGTTTGCCGTTCTTTACGGCATGTATGCCTTTTTCAGCCAGGAGGTGGGGGTATCCTTTCTGGAACCTGCGTTGACGTACACGCCGCACGTGCCGGGCGGTATCAACGAGATAAGCCTGCGCGGCGTCCCGGATTTTTCTGTGCGAGAGATAGGACTGTTGTCCCGTTTTACAGAAGGCGTTCAGGAATACCGCTACGCCCACCGGTTAACTCCCGTTGCTTTTCCGGAACCGGGGTGCCCCGACTATTATGACGCGCTCCTCGTTGAATCAACAGAGGGTTCCGCTGAGAAGAACACGGTCGTGTACGGGGAAGAATCCGGCGCGTTGCGCCTTTTTGAAGAAATTAAAATGGTCTTGGCCGGCTCAGGTGATACTGAACCGCACGGGGAGAAGTGGTTCTGGAAAGACCCCATAAACGGAACAACCACCTGGCTTTTGGCGGCAATGACCCATTTGCGGCCTGTCTTATCGAACGCCGGACGCATTTTGAACGAACGCGAGGAAACAGCCGCGGCGGCGATTATCCATACGGCCGGTGACCTCGCGCGACTGCTGCAGGATGCATTCCCGGATGAAACACATCGTGTTCTTGTTTTGCTGCCTCCGTCTTTCCTGCAGCCGCCACGAGAGTTGGTTCCGCACCCCAACGTGCAGGTGATGCTGTCCACGGCGGCTTGCGATTTTTCACGCTCTCTTTCCGACAGCAGTTCTTCCTGTAATGCGCCCTTCGCGGGCACGTTGGAAGGATGGAGAAAACTGGGTATCCCGGTGTACGTGTATGATTTTCTAACAAACATGAAAGACCCGCAACTGCCATTTCCATGCCTGGACACCCTGCAGTCGAAAGTGCTTTTTTACATACAGAAGCAGGTGGAGGGCATTTATTTCGCGGGGTTGCCGTCCGAATATGCCGGGGTCGTCGACATGCTGTCGTTGAAGTTGTTTTCAGCGTCACAGCTGATGTTTAATCCTGACGGGGATATGGAAAGCATCAAAAATCTGTTCCTCCGGGGATATTATGGTCCCGCTTCAGAGGCGGTGGCGGCATACCTGCGAATGCTGGATGCGGATTTAAACGCGTCGGGAAAGCCGTTGATGATTACGGATAACGGATCGTGGATTACCGTTGAAACGCTTTCCAAAGCGGACGCGTTGCTGCGCTCCGTTTTGAACGACACACTTCCCGACCCGGTACGTGATCGGATCTCGCCCATGCTCGAGGGTATTGCCAGATGCCATGAAATCCGAAGCGGCACGGCAACAGATAAGGATTCTTGAACAGGCACTATTGGAAATCTCGACTATGCAACCTGGTGTACTACGTCTGCCAAGTGTCTGCACATAGGATTCTCTTTAAACCGCCTTACTCTTTTCGGCTGCGGGAAAGGCACACCTTTGTACCTTAACGGTAATCAGGATATACCATTGACGGAGAGCAACAAGCCAATTCGTAATACATTGCCGGATGTGGTAAAGGACACCATACAGCGTTATGGCCTCCTGCAGCCGGGGAACGCGGTTCTTGTCGCGGTATCCGGAGGTGTCGACTCCATGGTTTTGCTGCGGGTTATACAACTGTTGGGGTATCCCGTGGAAGCCGCCCATTTTGACCACCAAAGCAGGGGGGGGGCAAGCGCTGAAGATGCGGATTTCGTTCGGAAAACCTGCGCCGAGTGGGGGATAGCCTTCCACTTCGGTACGGAGGCCGTAGAATCGGACGCCCGGGAAAGCCGCCTTTCTTTTGAAAACTATGCCCGCGGACGTCGATATGCTTTTTTAACCACAACGGCAAAACAAAAGGGCATCCAAGTCATTGCCACCGGCCATCAACAGGATGATCAGGCGGAAACGGTGCTTATGGGAATGCTCGGACTGGCAAGCGGCATCGGGCCGGGCGGCTATGCCCCGCTCTTGGAGCAGGAAGGCCTTCGTATTGTCCGTCCCCTAGTGGACTGCGGCCGTGAGATGCTCATCGCCTGGGCGCGTGCAACAGGCATACCCTGGCGGGACGATGCCACCAACGAGATGCCAATATGCGCGCGAAACCGGGTGCGCCTTGAAGTGCTTCCTGCACTGATAAAAAGCGTGCCGGATACGGTGCCCCGCCTCGTCCGTCTGGGTGAAACCTATCGTTCCAACATGGGATTCCTGGACCAATGCGCCGCGGAGTTTCTGCGTGAGTCACTGCAACCGGCCGGAGAAGTCGTTTCTGTGCGCATTTTAAGCCGGGAACGGTTCGTTGAGGCACCGGAAGCCCTGCGCCGTCATGTCATCAAGGTGCTGGCGCACAGAAACAATATCAGAATACCCTACGAACACTGCAGGCGCGCCGAAGCGTTTATACTCGGCGCAGGCCCCGGCAAGTATTTTGATTTTGGAAAAGGAATGTTGCTGTACACGGCACGCGACGGAATTCACATCCTACCCGCGTCTGCGATGGATAAGCATACCCCGCGGATCGTTGTGCCTGTCGCCGTGCCGGGAGAAACCCTCTTTGGCGGATACACCATCCGGGCCCGCATCATTAAGAACCAAGACGAGGCCCTTGCGCATGCCTTGGAACATTCCAATGCCCGACGCCAATATTTTGACTTGGAGGCGCTGAACGGCGCTGTTGAAGCGCGATTCAGAAGGCCAGGTGACATGCTCGTCCCTTTTGGCAAAACGCACGACAAAAAAGTTAAGGATGTCATGATCGCGTGCGGAATACCGGAGTATCAGCGGAATACGTTGCCGTTGCTCACAGCCAATGATCGGATTATCTGGGCTGTCGGTTGCAGAAGGAGCGCCCTTGCGCCTGTCATGAATACAACGCGCAACATGCTGGAGTTGGAGTGCCTGCCCGGAGGGGACTGGTAGAATCACTCTTCCCGG
>JAAYBJ010000234.1 GCA_012730105.1 Candidatus Hydrogenedentota bacterium | reverse complement strand
GTTGCTTCTTATGGGAATACATTCTGCAACGAAAAATTGTTATTTTGTCACCACGCAAAATAATTTTGATCGCCGTTATATGGAAAGCAAACTTAATACTATTCTCTCCGAATATAAGCCTGAAGGGATAAAACAATTTCACATAATAGTTTTTGGATCGCGATGGAAGACCGTAAAGCACCGTTTAGAGTTTGGTTACCTTACCTCAGAAGTTGGCTATCAGGCAGTCGGTATGCTGTGTGATCTTTTACACAGCAAGAATATTGATATAAAAAAATATAAATTTTCCCATTCATACAACAACAAAAACCTCAATTTAGAATCTGGATCTGTTATTATAGATATGTCATCTATAAAAGATTATTTTAACGCAAATGACATATAAATTATTACACTACTAACCTAACCAATATCACTTTATTTGTGCGTAATTTTTGTACCTTATCAGTTCTGGTCTACACGTCCCCTTTCCCGCGGGCAATATTGTGGTCCCGAATGCAGTTGCGGAGACCTTTAAAAATCTGTTGTGGGCTGAAGTGATTCCGGGCGTAGGTGTACGACTCTGTTTCCAGCGCGTGCCGCTTCCCGGTATCGGACAACAATGTTAGAATAGCTTCTACCATCTCCGCCCCGGTTTCCGCCACGACAACCGGCAGTGATTCCGGTGCTCCAAGTCCGAGTGTGCCCTGGCTGGTGCATACCAGACACCTTCCATGAGCAAGCGCCTCAATGGATTTTATCTTGATTCCTGTTCCATAAGTAACCGGATTGATCACGATATGGGCGCTTTCATAAAAAGGATTCAGGTCGGGAACGACCCCTGCGAAGGTGACATTGGGGATGGAATCAGGGAAGACCTCGCAAATGCGCCCGCACACCGTTAACCTGACCTCCGGCCGCCGTGAGACGATCGCGGGCCAGGCGGTATCAAAAAAAGATTGCAGGCCCCTGATGTTCGGGTCGTACTTGTTGCCGACGTAAAGCAGGTTATTTGCCTCTCCCGCCGGTGGGGTGGTAAACGCGGGCAGACTGACAGCATGACGCACACACAATACGCTCCGATCGGGGCACATTTCCCGCAGCAGACGCTCTTCCTCGTCCTGAATGGCGAGCAGGATATCCGCGCGCCGGAGTTCCCGCGCCTCTTCTTCCCGGCTGCAGCGCAGGTGCTCCAGGTTGCCTCCGCTTTGCCGGGCGCGTGCGCAACGCACATGCTGCACGTCAATGGTGTCCAGTATGCGAAGTGTTCCCGGCGGCATATAATCCAGAGCCCGCGCGAGCCAGGCATAGGTGGCTATGGCCGCCACGGGCCGGCATGCGCAGGCGGCCTTGCCGGCAAGGGTTTCCAGGCTTCTGTGCCGGTTGCGCTGCATGGAGGAAAGCGCCGGCATACCGCCACGTTCAGCAGTCTTTAACACGAGGCCTGCCGCTTCTTTGGCTTTTTTTTTCAAGCATGCTGCCAGGGCCTGGGAGGAACCCTCCGGGGGCTTTCCCCCGTTGGCTTGTGCGGCGCCAGGGGTATACAGTTTGTCGACATGGCGGGATAATTCCGGGTTATGTTCCCCGTGATTACTGGTTACCAGGACAATTGCATAACCCTCCGCCTTGAAATAGTCCATGAGCGCCCAGGTGCGTGCGGGACCGCCTCCCTGAACCGGCGCCAGAATGCCGGGGTGTATAAAGAGAATGCTATTTCTCATGGGGCTTCCCTATGGTGCGTACCAGCAGGTCCAAGGTCTTTGCCGTCATGGCTTCCGCACTGTACAGGGCTGCACGGTCTCGGGCATGGGAAGCCATTTCCCGTATTTTGTCCAGGTGGTTTAAGGCGTATAACACGGTTTCTCGCAGCGCGTAGATATCTTCCAGGTCGCAAAGTAACCCGGTTTCACCATGATGTATAAGTTCAGGTATGCTGCTGGCCCGGGTGGATACGACAGGTGTGCCTGCTGCCATAGCCTCCACTACGGAAAAGGGCAGTCCCTCAAAACGTGTTGGATGGACAAAAAGATCTGATGCCGCAAGAAGCGCGGGGATATCGTCCCTGTGCCCCAGGAACCGCACGAACGGCTCCACATCGTATTGCCGCAACAGTTCGGTCAACTTGTGCTGCAGGGGGCCGTCACCCACCCAGAGGAAACGTGCTTGCGGGAAAACCTTTACAATATGAGGAATAACAGGCACTAGCAGATCATGACCTTTCTGTGAAGCGAGGCGGCCGATGGTCAATAGCAAGAGCGTGTCTTCTTCAAACCCCAGTTCTTGGCGGACTTGCCGCCGTGCTTGCCGGCGCGTTGCCTCCTCCATCTGAAAGCGCGAAAGGTCCGCTCCGTTGGGAATAACGGTTATGGCATTCTTGCGTAGTCCTGACTTGGCGGCAAGAATATCACGGGAATAGTCGGAGACAGCCACATAATGCTGATTTCGCAATCGCAGCAACGGATAAGCGAGCCGGTTCCGCCAGGGCATGCGGATATCGTCCCGTACCAACTGGTAAACGGATATTACGGGAATGCCCGCCAAGGCGGCCGCAATCATCGTGCCCAATCCATACTGGATGCCGGGCAATTCCAGCAGCAGGACATCCGGTTTGTGGCGTATCAGAAACCGGAGCGTGCGGGTGATGCGTTTCCTGAAGGAAGCCCGCTTTGCTTTGTCTCCCAATTCGCACGCTTCGAGGGCATGGTACACCGCCCCCAATCTCTTGAAATCCTGCCGTAGCGTTTCGGTATCCTTGCGTCGGGTAAAGGCCGCCAACACTTCCCAACCGGAAGCTACCGCCCCGCGTGCAATGGTGAGGGTGTACTCTTCGGCCCCTCCGCGCAGGTGGGATGGAAAGGTGATCATCAATTTACGGGAAGGCGAGTGCCTCCCAGCTTTAGCGTCCGGAACGACCGACATGTCGTTATGGAGATTAATGCCTTCGAAAACCCGCTTCGGGCGTGATTCGAAGCCGCTGGGAATACAACACACCTCGTCTTGCCAGGCATCATCCAGCATGGCGGTGAACTTTTCCGCATAACGCTCTATGGAATAGGGGCGGGCGGACACATGAGCGGCACGACCCATCGTTTCCAGGTTACCCGAAGCCACAAGACGCGCAATGGCGTCCGCCATGGCTGTCATGTCTCCGACTTCAACCAGGAGCCCGTTATGTCCGTGTTCTAAAATGCCATGGACACCGCTTTGGGTATCGGTGACCACAGGAACCGTACCTTGGGCCATGGCTTCGAGCATGCTGTTACTGGTGCCCTCATAGGCGGAGGTCTGAACAAATATGTCATGTCCCGCCCACAAGCGGGGCATTTTTTCAGGAGCGAGCCGTCCGGTAAAATGAACATATTCTGATGCGCCGCAAGCGTTTATGCCCGCTTTCAAGTCATCCCACTGCCGGCCAATACCTGCCACAGTCAGTGTAAACGGGACGGATCGGCCGCGAAGATCATTCACCAGGGGGACGAGATCCAGCACGCGCTTTTGTTCCTGAACAATACGCCCGCCATAAACCAACCGGACAGGCCTTTGCTGCCATGAACGTGCAAGGGTATTCGGAACCAGCACCCCGGTAGGCATGGTGTATATGTGCCCCGCCCGTTCGGGCAACTTTTCCTTTAGAATGGATGCGCATTCCGGACTCACCGCGGCAAAACGGGTTATCACCGGGGCGTACCACGATAGCGGCGCGTAATATTCCTCATCACTGTCGGCACGGCAGTAGCCGATGGTCTTGAAAGGTTTTTGCGACGCCATCAGGGGAGCGCACACCTCGAAGATGTCCCAAACAAAGTTGGGAATGACAATTCCGCGCCCGAACTCGTGGAGTATTGCCGCAATTTCCGAAAGTTTTGTGACTTGGGCGTCAAAGCGGCCTATTTTGTTTCCCGTTTTGTGACAATTTACTAAAATGACACGGTAACGGGGATTGGCGGCCATGGCGTCACGGAGACGGAAGGCCCAAGATACCACACCGGAAGCAAAATCACCCAAGGCAATAATGACGGGAATTTTTTCTGTTGAAAGATCTGTCACGTCCGATATAGGCGCCATGTTATGCGTGCAAAATAGCACGCGGAATTATTTTAACGGTTCTGAATAGTTGTCTGTTCGTGATTTTACAAATGAAATCAAGGACAAAAGGGACCGATCTTTTGCTGCAATCCGTTCACGTGCGGTCTTTTATTTAACTGAAAAGGCTTTCAAAATCACAGCGTTCAAATACGTCCAGTTTCGTGTGGGTACTGACATTATAAATACAGCGGCCATCCGCCTCGAAGATTTCCCGCGCTTTGGTGTAGGCCTGCTCCTGCTCCTTCACGAAGGGAACACCGATTTGGTCTCCGATTTTATAGTATTTATCGCTGAAATGAAGGCCTTGAACCAGTTTCAGGTTTTCTTCCGTTATGGTGATTTTTCCTGGCGGAAACAGTTTCGGCAGTTCACCGTAGTCATGATCCAGCCCGATAATATATACTGGATCGCATCCCAGGTGATAGGCGAGCTGCAACATAATGTGAGTTATGGTACTGCCAAGGTGCACGATCGCCGCGAAATCTTTCGAGAACTGGGGATATAAGTCCTTCCAGTAATAAAGTTGGCCGCGCATGCGGGGTGCATTGAAAAAAAGGGTCTTGCTGTCCGCTTTGAATGCATAAGCGTTGTAAATTGCCGCCATCTTGACCGGCCCCTGAACACTTCCCACATCGTGACGACGAAGTTCAAGTTGTTCTATGTCCTCAAACAATAGATAAGACGTGTGAAAGCCCCATTCCGAAAACTGTTTGTATATTCCGTTGCAGCCGATGGTAATCTCCTTCCGGAGTTTCTGATGGTCAATATCTTTCAGGCTGGGACCGTTTGCGATCACGAAACAACGACGACCCTTGCACTTGTCGCGCATGAAGGCAAGACGGGCTTGATAGCCTGACTTAATGCCGATTCGGGGCCATTTCTTATCCCAAAGGATGCCGATCCGGTCAAAAAAACGATGACGGGCGAGTAATAGCCGCCAATATCCAATCGGATACTGCCACTTCGGAAAATTTGGCGTCCAGGCGATCACAATAACACTTCCTTAAATTTCCAGGGGGACGGTTAAACTTGGCCTTGGGGCGACCCCATTCTGAATTGTCCCGTGTTTTCGCTGCCGTCAAGAATGCCTACTGCTTGTCCGGTAGCACGGCGGTATTGTTTAAGTCACTGCCCAGTAGAACAAGTTCCCATTCGAGCCAGCAAATTCTTGTTTTGTCTCCGTGTCTGGTTTTATCGTTGCCGTGTGAGACAATGATAAGTGAACCGTCATGGGGTGTTTTGATTCTTGCGGTATGACTTTGTTCCACGCCATTTGCGGGAGTCACACGAATAAGATCGGTCCATCGGGCCACATCATTGTTATTATTGTCCAGGGCGATTAAACTGAGTGATGCTGTCGTATGATAGTAGGGTAGCGCCAGAACGGAAAGCTCGTAGACGCGGTTCGCTTTGATACCCGGTACTATTGTTCGAAAAAGACGGTCATAGGTGGTGTTTTGGTCGCTGGAACGCCACCATTGATCGGCTGAGTATTTCCCTTCACCGCCACGGGCATCAACACGAATAATTTTGGAGACTTTAGTATCCGGTGGCAGAGAAAATCCTTCAGGCGCGGAAGTCTCGTCCGGCCAAATTGAAAAATTGCCATTTGTAATCAGGTTAGGGCTTCGATATAGTTCCCCTGCGGATTCCACCGATATTAGGCTCATTACTTTCGGTTCTGGATAATGATCGCCTGGACCGGATGATTTACCGCAAGAGGACATTAAAATTAGTGCCATCAGGCAGAAAACAACCGCAATTTTTTTGGTTAACACTTTATAAAACAAATGCTTTTCCATTCCGAGATAGTTGCATTTTCTTTTCGTTATCTCAAAAAATCATATCTTAAAAAAAAGTATCTTGCGTATTGCTACGTTACCACTGTCAGCCTCATCGTAATTGTATCATGGAGGCTTTAATGTTGCCAACAGGCAAAAGAAGATAGGGACGGTAGTATTTGCTTTCACGCCCCTTCACGCAACGGCAGCAGGGCTTCCGCAATGTTAAGGTCATCCTCAGTTTTGATGATGTGCCCGGCGAAGCGGTCCAGGGGATAAAAACCGATGGTTCCGGAATAGGTGGCAGTTTTCCCCGCTTCAAAGTTGTTGAGATAAGGCTCACGCCGCCAACCGGTAATACTCCAGGTGATGCGCTGTACGGGATCCAGGTCCTGGGAGTTTGTTTTTTCGTTGAAGGTAAAGTTCACCGGTTGATCATGATAGGCGCATTCGATCTGCTCATGGGTGCAGCTGAGCAGGGTGTCATACTTGTTTTCACTCATGGCGCGCACAAACGCCGCCACCTGTGGAGCAGTCAGCAGCGGCGCTATGGAGTGCACCTGAAACACATACTCACACTGGTGTTTAAGCAGAAACTCGTACACGAACTGTTCGCTGGTGGCGACATTGTTCGCGAGTTCTTCCGGGCGCTTGTGAAAGCCAACGCCTTCTTCGCGGGCGATATCGCCAAAGGCGTCATGCTCTGAATTGACCCAAATCTCATCAAAAACACTCGCGGCCTTGCATTTGCGAATGGCACGGGTAATCAGCGGCACCCCGGCGAGTTCCCGCAGGTTTTTCTGTTTCAGGCGCTGGCTGCCCATGCGGGCCGGGATCATGGCAATATTCATGGTTGTCGACTCCGTTAATTGTATGGAAAAGGCTTTCCTTCGTTCAGGAGGAGCGGTTCCAGTGTATGTCATTACGGTGTTTGGATTCCACCCGAAGTGTCAGGTCCCCCATAGATTATCCTTTGTTTTTACGGCACGTCCATCGTATAATGCGCCCGTGTTAACGGGGTGATTTCCCGAATTACAGACGTGGTTTGTGACTTATGGAGACACGATATGTCAAACGGTTTTACGGGCGTGATTTTGCGGGTAAATTTGTCCACAGGTGAGATTGTCCGGCAGGAAATGCCGGAAGAATTCTATCGCACCTATCTGGGTGGAGGTGCGGTGGGGGCCTATTTCCTGCTGAGTGAAACGGCTCCCGATACCGACCCCTTGGGCCCTGAAAATATATTGACCATAGCGCCGAGCGTTACCACCGGCAGCGCCATTTCAGGTGTGAGCCGATGCAGCGCTGTGGCCTTGTCGCCGGTGACCGGGGCGGTGGGCGAAGGCCAGGTGGGCGGGAAGATCGGGCCCATGATCAAGCGGGCGGGGTATGACGCCATTGTGATCACCGGGCGGGCGGAACGCTTGTCATACCTGCTGGTCGAGGAAGACGGCGTGCATATTCGCGATGGCGCGGCTGTCGCCGGCCGGCCCGTCAGCGAGGTGTGTACATTTTATGAACAGGAATTGGCGGAAAAAGGCAAAGGCATCAGCATTCTCCAGTGCGGCCCCGCAGGTGAAAAGTGTGTCCGCTTCGCGTGTCTGCTGGCGGACCGGAACGATGCCGTGGGCCGTACCGGCATGGGCGCTGTGATGGGCAGCAAGAACCTGCGCGCGGTGGTGGTGCGGGCGCCGAACACAAAAAAGGTTCAATTCGCAGACCCGGAAGGCTTGAAACGGCTTGGCGCCCTGGGGGTGGAACGGCTGAAGACCGCGGAATTTCCCGCCACCCTCCGTGCGCACGGCACCCCGGGCATTGTCGGATTCCAGTCGGGTTGCGGCAATATGGCCTCGTACAATTATAAGACCGGTTATCACCCCGAGCACATGAATCTGGCCGGCGATAGCTATGATGAGAAACTGGGCGCGGGCTTTACCACGTGTTATGGCTGCGCGATCGGTTGCAGAAAGAAAATGAAGGCGGAGACCCCCTACCCTGTTTCTGACGCGTTGGGCGGCCCGGAATTTGAAACCCTAAGCACCCTGGGTACGAACCTGGACATCGTTGAAATCACGGCGGTGGCCCGGGCTAATGAACTCTGCAACGAGTATGGTCTCGACACGATCACGATGGGCGCCCTGGCCGCCTACGTTTTCGAATCCATGGAGACGGGCTGCCTGCCTCCGGAGCACATGGACGGGAAAACGCTCGGATTCGGCAAACCAGAGGACCTGTTCTGGTTGATTGAAAAGACGGGTCGGCGTGAGGGACCGGGCGACGTGCTTGCGGAAGGTTTTCAAGCCGCGATTGACCATTTCGGTTCGGCCACGGCGCCCTACGCCATCCATTGCAAGGGCCAGGGACTGCCCGCGCATATGGCGCAGTTCAAGCCCACCCAGGCGCTGATGTATGCGGCCGTGCCTATCGGCGGCGACCACATGTCCTGCGAGCATGACTGGCTGGCGGTGGGCGGTGACTTGCTTAAGGGGTTGGGCGTGATCGGCCAGCCCACGCGGGCCTCCATGGACCTGCCGAAGGTGCGGATGACCGCCAACAGCCAGCATCTGTACAGTCTGCTGGACACGCTTACGCTTTGCATGTTCTGCTGGGGCCCCGGCAATCTCTTTACCTATCATGAGATCGTGGACCTGGTGCGTTGCTCCACGGGTTGGGACTGCACCTTCTGGGAACTGCTGAAAGCGGGAGAGCGCAAAACCAACATGATGCGCCAGGTCAACGCCCGCCGCGGCTTTACGTCCAACGATGACGTCCTTCCCGAACGGCTTTACGAACCGATGCCGGAAGGCCCGAGTAAAGGGTTGCATGTGGACCGGGAAGTCTTTCCTGAAATGCTGCGGCAATACTACGCGGTCATGGGCTGGGACGTCAGTACCGGCAATCCTACCCCCGGCAAACTAATGGAACTGGGTCTGGAATGGGCCGTGCTTTAAATCAAGGGCCCAAAGGACAAACCTGAATATTCGGAATATTCATTGAGCAAAAAATGGGACTGCCTCCGGCGCATATAAGGGCTATGTGTATTACACGCAATACTGAACCGCGCCGGTGGCTGTCCCAAATTTTTTGCGGGTGTGTCAATCAGGAACGAAAAAAAACGGGACCGTTCCCACCGCGCGGGTTATCCTTGGTCCTGGTACTGAATACGGAACAAGCGATTTATCCAGCCTTGTCGAAGTACCCGGTGGGAACAGTCCCATTTTTTCTTCGACCCCTCAAGTTATCTCGGTCTTTTATAAATGCTTATCCCCGTGGGCAGTCGTTTAAACTTGAGGATCGACTGTCCTTCAGATCCGTGAATCCTATCCCCCGTTCAGCATCCCAAATCCCGCAACAGATTTCTGACAGCGGCACTTTCCATATCCAGCCGGCACTGGCGCGTGTAGGTGGCAATGTGCGGAGTCAGCAGCGCCTGGGAATACCCGATCAGCGGACCCGCATACGGTTCCTGCCAGAGAGCGTCGAACCAAGTCTGGGCAACAATACCAGCCTCCAGCGCGCGAATCAACGCCTGTTCATCCACCAACTTGCCCCGGGCTGAATTGAGCAGAACAACGCCGGGTTTCATTTTCGAAAACTCCGCGTCGCCGAGAATGCAGGTTTCGCCTGCCGCGTGCAGGGATATCGCCTCGGCCTCAGCCAGGCCCTCGTCCAGGGAAACATGGCGCTCCCCCCGTTTCAGGCTTTCCTCTGTCACGCAGGGATCACACACTAATAACTGCGCGCCAAAGGCGGAAAGCAGTTCGCCCGTGCGGCGTCCGATACGTCCGTAACCGATGAGCAGAACCCGGGTACCGCAAAGTCCCGCGCCGATTTCTTTTTTCCACTTTCCCTGGTGCAACGCCTCGTTGGTGGAGAGCAGGCGGCGGTTCATGGCCAGCAGCGCCGCCACCGTCATTTCCGCCACGGCTTCTATCGGTCCTTCGGGCGTGCTGGCTACCTTGATGTTGAATTCCGCCGCCGCGTCGAAATCCACGTTGGCCACACCGATGCCGACGCGGGCTATCGCTTTCAGGCGGGGCGCCGCTGAGGCTAAAACGGTCCGGTTTAAGGGTTCAAGGCCCGCGATCAGACCGTCACAATCCCGTAAATGTTCGATGATTTCCTCTTCCGTGAGGCGTCTCCCGAAGGGATTGTCTTTTATGGTGATGCCCGCGTTTTCCAGCAGGTGCCGGGGCGCGGCGTTTTCTTCGGCGAATGATGAAGGGCCTATGGCAACGGTGAAATTCATAAAGCTTTCCTTTGGCGGGGTTGTATTTGGAGGATAAAGTGATGCGATTATAGAGAAGCCCCGCCTTCTTTATCAACCGGTGGTCGTGTTTCGGCCTGTTGATACTGGAATCGCCAGGCATGGAATAGCAAACATGATTAAATCCGCTCCCGGTATCATGCTATAATCCCAAAATCGGATAAGAAAGAAGCATATCCATGTGTAACCGCCTGTGATTACGATAAGGAATTTCCTAATGACGAGACGCGTAAAAAGGGTGGTGGTCAGCAGCGGACTGCGTGAAGCGGATATCCGGCCCCCGGCGCTGCTTTCCGAGTTCAAGCGGCTGTCAGTGCAGGACGCTCTTGAATTTTTCGGTGATGCCTCCCAACTGGTGGAGGTTCCCTGCCCCGCCTGCGATTCCGGGGATTCAAAAACGGTATTCAGGAAAAATGAGTTTTTTTACCGATGCTGTAACGCGTGCGGATCGGTGTATGTTTCTCCCCGTCCCTCCGAGGAGGCCCTACAGAGTTATTATGCGAATTCCCGGGCAAGCCTTTTTCGGGTGCAGCATTACTCGCGGGACACCGCCAAGGCACGACGCTATCACCTGCTCTCGTCCCACGCGGAGTGGATGGGCCAGATCTACGATGAGGTGGGCAATCCCGATGCGCGCGGGTATGCCGATCTGAACACTTGCTCCCCGGAGATTTTTGATGAAATCGGCGCCATGAAGGTGTTTCAGCCGCTCCTGAGTGTGGACCCGCTTTTGGATCCTGCCGGGGTTTCTGAGGTGGCGGTGGATATTGTGGGGCGGGACGGCCTGTCCGGCCTGGGCGCCATTAGCGCCTTCGAAAAGGTGGAGCATCAGTTTTCACCCGAAGCCTACCTGAGGCAAGTGCGGGATATGTTGGCAGACGGCGGCCTTTTCTTCTTCACCACGCGCACGATCAGCGGTTTTGATTTACAGATACTGTGGAGTAGAACGCCTTATATTTTTGTGCCGGAACATTTAAACTTGCTGAGTGTCGAGGGAATCGGCATGCTGGCCGAACGGTGCGATTATGAACTTATTGAACTGAGCACGCCGGGGCAGCTGGATTTGGAACTGGTGCGCCACGCGGCCATAAACGATCCTTCCATCAAACTACCCCCGTTTATCGCCTACTTGCTGGAAAAACGAGACCAGGAAGCCTACTGGGACTTTCAGGAATACCTGCAGAAGCACCGCCTGAGTTCCCATGTCCGTGTGGTCATAAAAAAGAAATAGCAACCATGGAGAAGTAAATTCATGTATAAAATCGCGGAATTATATGCTCAGGCGAATTCCTTCGCCGAGTATGTCAAACTGTACAACGCCCGCCTCGCCGAGGTGCTTGACGGTATCAATGGAACCGCCCTGACTCGGGCGATGGAGGCGTTGGAAGCGGCGCGCGCCAACCGCAAGGCCATTTATGTGATTGGCAACGGCGGCAGCGCCGCGCTCGCGTCCCACTTGGTAAACGATCTTGTCGCGGGCGCGTACCTTGAAGGACGCCCCGCCTTTCGCGCCTTTTCCTTGTCCGACAACATCAGCACCGTGACCGCCCTGGCCAATGACTGCGGTTATGAAAACATATTCCTGCACCATTTGAAGGTGCATTTGCAGTCCGGCGACGTGGTGTTGGCCATGTCCGTGAGCGGCAACAGCCCCAACATTCTTCGTGCCCTCAGCTATGCGCGCGAACACGGCGCCACCACGATAGGCATGTGCGGATTTACGGGCGGCAAAATGGCCGGCTTGTGTGACATCCCGATTCATGTGGAAGCCAGCCCGGACGAATACGGCCCCGTGGAAGACGCCTTCGGCATTCTGGGCCACATTCTTTCAGGCTATCTTGCCATGAAACAGGGAAAAGCATTGCACCACTAGGTAAAGGGTCGTTGGTTGGCAGTCAGGACGTTACTGGCATTCGTTTTTCAAGGAGCCTGTTCTTGAGTACAAACTGTGTGCGTGTCGGCATTGCGGGCCTGGGTAAAATGGGCATGACCCGAGCCAGGGAACTGGAGCGTCATCCCGATGCCCTGCTGGCGGCGGGCTATGATCCCAATCCGGAAGCCTTTGCCGTGCAGTATCCAAACGTGGCCATAAAAGAGCGCGTGGAAGATCTGATACATTCAGATATCGACGCCGTGTTCGTCTGCACCCCGAACCGCTTCACCCCGGAGATTGTTGTTTCGGCACTCGACGCGGGCAAACACGTGTTCTGTGAAAAACCGCCGGGACGCACGTTGTCCGATATCAAAAACATTATCGCCGCGGAAAAGCGCAACCCGGGCCTCAAACTGACCTTCGGCTTCAACCACCGGTACCATGGCGGCATTCAGGAGGCGAAACGCATCGTGGACAGCGGCCGTCTCGGTGATATCCTGTGGCTTCGCGGCATTTATGGCAAGTCCGGCAGCACGGATTTCGAAAGTCAGTGGCGCAGCAAAAAAGAGCTGGTAGGCGCCGGCATCCTGTTGGACCAGGGTATCCACATGCTGGATCTATTCCGCTTTTTTATGGGTGATTTTGTCGAAGTAAAGAGCATGGTGTCCACGGCCTTTTGGAATATTGACGTTGAGGACAACGCCTTTGC
>JAAYBJ010000233.1 GCA_012730105.1 Candidatus Hydrogenedentota bacterium | reverse complement strand
GACCGGGCTGATTTCATGGCAAGGCTCTCCAGGCTGCGGGTGTTCCGCCGCTTTGTTGTGTTTTCATGAGGAAAGTCTTGCGCTTGATTCAGCCCTTATTCAAATTCCTGTGGGATGACTGTGAAAACAGATTACGAATTCATGCACCGCATAAAAGAAACGCGGCCCGTGCACGCCTATAGACATACACGGGCCGAAAAGTCAAACACGGATTTTCAGTGCATCTTCGTTTAATTTATGGACTTGGCCTCCAGTGGAACCACAACCGAATCATCCAGCGATGCGACAAATTCCAGCGGATACTGGGGATTGCGGTCGCCAATGAACTCAGCGGTTGCCGTGCCGCCGGCAATGAACCCGCGTGCTATCGGTTCCGGATCACCGCCGGTGGGAGGCCGCTGGAATACCGTGACCTCGGCGCCCTCTTGAGGATACTGGAGATTGATCCCGAAAGTCAGCTCCCGGTACAGAATTATCGGGGATATGAGTATCGGGTTGTTCGTGCGAATCTTCATCGTCGGGTCGCCAAGCACATGCCACAAATACAGCTCGTTGTTGGCGCTTGCGCTGTCAATATTTCCACCCATCACTTCGAAGCCTACCTTGGACATCAGGTAGAGTTTCCCGTGATTGAGTATATCCCCGAGACGTTTCTTCGACGTGGCGCCCCCGAAGGTCGGGATCGCGTTGGGCCAGATGGCGTCAAAGAAACCCTGGGTAAGGGTGGAATTGGCCCAACTGGGACTGTTGCGGGTATCGCCGAGGATACCGACAGCGCCGGCATTGGGTTTGCGTAACAGTTTCTCGGCCCAGTAGACGCCGCCGACTGTGGTCCCGTATGCGCCGCCGGCGGTTTCATTGTCGAAGAAGCCGCTCGCGCAGTTGACACTGAAAACCACCGGCTGCAGCGCCCCGTTTGCAAGGCTGTCGATGTCGCCTGAGTCGAACTCCGGATGTGCCCAGCCGCCTGCCCAGCCGTGGTCACGGTGCATGAACAGAAACCGGCCGGCGTTGTATGCGGCAATGATATCCGCCGTGTCGCCGTCCCAGGGGAAGCCGCTACCCGCGTCAAGGGCATCCGGCAAGTCCGTGCCGTCGTAGTAGGCGGTCGGCGTGCTGCCGCCGTACGGGCCGTCCGAAGTCTTCATGTAAATGCGCTGCACCGTCTTTCCGGCATTCGCCATCACGTTGCGCCCGAACTCGGAGACCTGTATGAAGGTGCGCTGATCACGGCCCGCGCCGGTGTCGCTGCGGCAGCATTGGAACTGCGCTGCAATGGCAGCGTTGTTGTAGAAGGCCGCATTGAACGGCGGCGCGTTTTCGTAAGCCATGATTTTTCCCGTCACGACGTTGGCCTGCTCCAAGGTGTCCACCGGGATTCGCCCGATGGCGAAATCAGGACACTTATCTACGCCCACGGCGCCGAGAATCGCATAGGGCCAATCCGTGCCGATGGCGTTCACATAAAACGTCGGGATGTACTCCGCATCACCCAGGAAGAGGATGTAACTGGGTTTTGTGAGTACGGACGAATAGTGCGTCTGGATGAAATTATCGATCTCCGCCGCTGTCTGCCGGCCCGTTATGCCCGAGCCGGTACCGCATTGAAATACATTCGTCCAGAGGCCGTTATCCCGCTTATGGTCGCGTAACGCCATGGCCGCGTCCAGAAAATCCGGATGGGTCATGATCATGAACTCCTCACCGAAAACTCGGGGGGGCGCCAGGTATTCAATGTAATTAAGGAGGCTGTTTTTGTTAAGCACGGCATTCAGGACGTTCGGCATGCCGCTATCGAAGGGGTTTAGTGCGGCTTCCGTCACGAAGGCCCCATTACCGCCGGCGAAGTTCAGGGAAGCACGCATGTTCTTAAACAGGTCCAACCGGTTGCTCATCGGATAATATTGTCCCGACGACACTTCCAACAGGTAAATCTGCAGGTCCCGGGCATCGCCGAGATACTGCACCGTGGCGGGTTCGGGCGGATACGGGGCGTCACTGTCATATACCGCCGCATCCAGGGAGAAGGGTTTGTCACCGTACACGGGGTCGATGCCGTTTTGGTCCACCGGTTCTTCCTGGGTCGGATACAGGTTCATGGCAATGGTTTCGGCAACCTCGAAGTCCTCCGGGTTGATCACTAATTCAACCTTGGATCCGCGCGGCGCCGCTACCAGCGTGCGATAAATCGGTACCGCGGGCTTGCCCGGATCGCCGAGCCTGGCATCCGCACCGGGAATTTCAACCTGGGTAAAGGTTTCCAAAATCTTCGCGCTACCCAAATCGTGTTCCACTTTGGCAGTGTGCAGCAGGGGTTCGCTGAACACGGCGCCGGCGATCACGAGAGCATTTGTCTCTTCCTCAGGCTCCGCTGCCGTTTCTATGCCGATGCGCTCCGCTTCAGGGCAGTCACCCTTGTCGGGAATACTGCTCAGTATGTCATAGCGCAACATACGCCCGCTGTTGTACAGGTCCTCGGCCGTCTCAAGAGCCGCGGCGGCCCTTACTTTCTGGACGGCGGGAAGCAGCAGGGCGATGAGGACTTCCCCGGAACCGCATGGATCTCCGGCCCGGTAGAGACCTTCCGCTTCCGTCAACAGTTCACGCAATTCTTCACGTTGGGCCAAGGCAAGTATCTCTTCCGGAACGCCGGCGATTTCTTCGTTCAGAACGGAGAAGCCCTCAAGGATTTCCACGTGGGCGTCTGCCGAAGTGGGCGTGGCCGTCGCCTGTGCCGCCGTAGTCGAATAGTTGCTGTTGCCATCATACGCATAGAGCGCGTAAAAATACTGCGTGCCGTTGGCGGCCGTAGTATCTGTGTGGGTGGTTCCCGCGCCTTCAAACACGGTCGCACCGTCCGTGTGTGAAGTCGGGTAGGTGCCCGTATTGCGTTGAACACGAACGCCAACGAGATCGCCATCGGTGGGGTTCGTCCATGCAAGAGCCACCTGTCCGTCGCCGGGCGTGGCCGTTAATGCCGTAACAGGACCCGGGGGTGTCCTGTCGCACCCCGCAAAAAGCAGGAGCACCAACGCCGGTAAGACCAACGTCGGTGCCTTTCTAAATACGGTAAACACTCTTCGTTTGTTTTCTGTGTCGGCTGTCTGTTCCATAACGGAACCTCCTTTCATGTTGTCACTTGCGCTTCAAGCAAAATGCTTCTATACACTGGCGTTTTTCAAAAAAAATACAATAAACACGATCTTTTTACTTCAAATAAACCTTTCATTTTAACAGTTAACGGTATTTTCTTATTCCGATCAGTAACGATTCGTTCAGTGTTTCAGCTTCGGTACAAGTCCGAACTTCCCCTATCATTGGCAATCATGGGCTTGCGAATACTGGCTTGACCCCGATAGCGCCCCTAAAAAAGAGAAAAAAATCTTTGCGGCGGGAGAGTTGCGACTGGTTGGACAATAGACGGAAAATTCAAAGGAGAGGATAAGCAGACATTGCTGTTTCCCTAACCGACGAGGGTCAGACAGGAATGACAGCCCCACATTGCGGACTGCCGGTCCTATTTTGGGAGTGGAGGCAGGCTTGTCGGAACTCGTTGTTTAGCGTTACCCAACGGGCATTAACGTGAACGCACAGTTCCGGAAAACTCCCAAGCGACGGCAGCGCGGGCGGGAAGGGTCAGCGGGGACAGTACACCGTTTTCAATCGTGAAGATTTCCGGCGGCGTGGTCTTGTCCCGCAGGACCGTTACCGCCATCGTCTTGCCTTCTGCGCCGCCTGCCAGGTGCAGGTCGAGGGTGGCGGTCAGGGGCGCATCGGAAACGTTGGCGAAGATCAAGACTGACTTCCCTTCGTGCGGGAGCGTCCATGCGCCGGTCAGCACGGCGTCCGTGGTAACCCAGTGCTCGCCGTTCCATTGCCAGTCCGCTTTGACGCGGGGTATGTCACCAACAAGCCGGGGCGGGCGCAGCATTTCACCTTCGTAGAAGTAGCGGCGCAGCAGCCAGCGGAGTTGCACCATCTGTTTGAAGAAAGGCCCGTTTTCAGGGGTCATGGCGATCGAGGGCGCCAGCCAGCCGATTTGTTCGCCGTAGACAAGCTGCTGCGCGGCCTTCATGCGCAGGGCAAGGTCGCGGGTGTCGCCGCCGCCATAGCTGCGGCCGAACATCTGGATAGCGCCACCGTATACGGCGGGGAACGCGGGCACCTGGCCGTCCGTCTGCCAGTGCCAGGTCAGGTAGCCATCAAAGCGGTTGACAAAAGGCTCGCCGTTGCATTCGGTGGTAATCATGCGGTCTTCCGCCATATCCCGGCGCAGCGCGTCGAGCAGGGTCCAGTAGCCGGTGTTCCACCAGGACCCGCCTGCCAGGGGATGGCCGTGGGCGGGGTCCATACACAATACGGGCGTGGCCGCGGCGACCTGATCGATGTAGACGCCCTTCACGCCGTATTCGTTCTGCAACCGCAACACGATCTCTTTCACCTTGTTTTGCCACAGCGCCGTCGTCGGGCACATCACACCCAGTTTGACCGGGGAGCCGTCGCTTTCCTTGCTGCCGTAGCTTTCGACGAAAGGAGCACCGTCCTCCATTTTGGCGACGGCAGGCAAAGCCACGCGTGTAAATTCGCCATCCTCCGCGCCCTTGTCGCGGGTGTCCCAAAGCCGACCATTGATATAGGGCATCACGAAAACGTTGGCATCTTGCAGTTCGCGAACGGCCTCAGCAAAGCCTTCCTTCACCGGGAAGTAGTGGGGATAGTCATTGTCGAAGGGGATCTGGTGCCAGTTGTACCAATGGAACCCGACGGGGAGGTCCAGGAACTCCGCGAAGGCCTTCACCTGGGCCACCACCTCCTGCGGGGCGCCGCCGGTCTGCGCCCACGCGCACAGTTCCCGCATCCAGAGGGGTGTGTCGGCACGGCCGCCTTCGCCCAGTTGGGGCCACCATTTCGCCTCCGATTTCACCCAGGCCTTATACCGCTGCGCGGCGTCAAACCAGTCGCCCTGGAACAGTCCCCACACCGCTTTTCCGGGCAGGACATAGGCGTTCGTGGGCGGAACCTGGTTCGGGATGGGATGTTCAAAGAAAAACTTCACCGTCCGCGTGGCAGCCTTGGATTGCAGGACGATTTCCTTGGTGGAGCCCATCGGGTCGTGCATGGCATAGTAAACGCCTGGGGCGGGCCGGTTCTCGCGCGGGGCCGCAAAGGCCGTCATAAACTGCATGCTGCACCAGCCACCGCCATAGCGTTGCCACTTCTGGAGATCCTGGGTCCACAAGTCGTGAATCAGGACGCCCGGTCCGTCCGGGTACAAGACGCCGCCCCCGGAGGCGATTTCGTTCAGGGCAATCTGCGGGAACACCACATCCTCGAGACGCGTTTCCCCGACCGTGCCCTCCGTTTCCAGGTGCCATTCCCAGGAATGCACGGCGGAATTGGGAACGGCCTTCACGGTAACCCGAAAGGCCTCCAGACCCGCGTCCGGACAATTCTCCCATATCAGTACGACGCCCCCTTCGGATTCATTCATGGCGGTGCGCGTCCAGCCTTTTTCCGAAGAGACCCGCACTTCCTCGCCTTTGCTGTTACGCACCACCAGTTCAAACAGAGGCGCCCGCTCCTGCGCCAGCAGTTCCGCCTTGTCTTCAAGATTAACCAGGCTTGTTACCTGTATACCGCCGTCCCCCGCCTGCAGGGTCATCTCCAGACTGCCCGCCGCAACGGTCCGGGCCTTTTCGGTTCTCGTATCCGCACCCGCGAAGCAGGAGGCACATACCCATGAAAAAGCTGCCAAGACAATGATAACTTTCATTTTAGACTGTTTGTTCATATAAGGATCTTTCCCAAGTTCGGTAAGACGAAAAGTATAACACTACTATGTCGCGCCTGTCCCCACTGGCTGCAGACACTTCCATAACAACACCTGGCCACAAAGCGGACACAGATCAAGGACATAACCCATAAGAGTAAACGTCAGGCAAATTGGACTTAAGACCCTGCGCTCCTCGAAACATTGGTATCATACAGAGTACGACATGCGTGTCCAGCCTCCCCACTACCCATTGCTAATCCCCGCGCTTCCTTATCCGCTCTCTCTACCCGCCCAATACATCCGCACCGCTCTGCGGCCGTGATCCTCTGCATGGCAACCCTGGCCGGAGAAGTCAGTGACTCAATCCCCGCTTTCACGCACCAGGCGAAAGCCGGTGTCCGGCTGGGCGAACTGCTGTATGTTGCTGTAGCGCATGGCCGAGCGACAGAATGCGATGTCATGCGAACTGACGGTGCCTCCACCCCGGCGGACACGCCTGATATAATCGGAAACAGGCGGTTCCGGGCCCTGCGGATCTATAACGGCCGCCTCGGTATAGTATTCCGGATCATAACAGTCGCTGCACCATTCCCTCACGTTGCCGCTCATATCATACAGCCCCCAGGCATTGGGGATGAGTTTTCCTACAGGCTGCGTCGTGCAGTACACATTCAGACAGCGCCATGCATAGTTGTCGGCCACACTCACATCATCACCCCAATAGAACTCGGTATCGGTTCCCGCACGGCACGCATACTCCCATTCCGCTTCCGTGGGCAAACGAAACACCCCTTCTCCAAGCAGGTTGAGTTGGGCGATGAATACCTGACAGTCGTCCCACGAGACTTGCTCCACCGGGAGATTAGAGCCGACATTCCCCGAAGGATTGCCGGCCATGCGCGCCGACCATTGCGCCTGCGTCACTTCATACTTGCCGAGCCAGAATCCGCGCGTGATCGTAACCTGATGTTGTGGGTGTTCGGGATCGAAAAAGGATTCCCGGTCGCCATAGATGGCGCTGAGCTCGGCGGAGGTCTTCGCACTTCCCATGTAATAAGTGCCCGGTGGAATCCACTTGAACACAATACCGGCGAACGTTTTTTCATCGCCGATATTACGGACCACGGTGTACCTTCCGGTCACCTCCGTTGTCTGGCCTCCAAGCACCTCGACGTTCTGTTCAGCGGGGGTAATCCAACCGGCGCCCATGTCCTTGAACGAAACCGTATGCCTACCCGACGCGACCCCCTGGACTGTGGCGCCGCTAACATAATGAAATCCGTGATCAAGCGTCCATATCGCACCGTCCTCCACCACCTCGGCAGGGAGTATGGTTACCTTCAGCGCGCCGTTGGGATTACTCTCCCCCTCCCCCTCCCCCTCATCCTCACCCTCACGCTCACTCTCCCCCTCACACTCCCCTTCCTGCTCCCCCTCGCGCTCACCCTCAGTCTCGCCCTCTTCATCGGGGACGTTTTCGCCCTCAATCTCGCCTTCAACACCGCCTATGACCGTAATACAGTTCGGAACGGTGAAAGTGTCGCTGCCATCCACTGTCGTCACGGCAAGTGACACGGTATACTCGCCGGGTTCGACATAGGTATGCGACGGTCGCGACTTGTCGCTGGTGCCGCCATCGCCGAAAGTCCATGCCCACTCCGTAATCGGCGAATTCTCAGATGTGGAGGTATCCACAAAAGACACAGTCAGCGGTGCGGGACCGCTTGCGGGATCAAAAAGAAAGGACGCTTCAATTCCGTTATCCTGACATCCGTCCAGCAGAATTCCCGTCACCGCGCCTAACACGCCGAGCGTTAATAGGACAACGCCTAAGCATCCGATACCACTTATGGCCTGGGCATCCCGCACGGCATCCAGATTCCAAGGCAACAAAGGAAGAACTGTGTTGTCGTACTTCATCATAGTAAGTTTTCAACCTGTTTCTCATGCATTTAAAAAAAGCATTCTTGTAAAGAAAACACCACCCTTGCCGGCGCAACCCGCACCCGCAAGGATGGTGGACTATTTCAAAACCAAGCCCCGTCAGCAAATCTGATCAGGGTAGATTGAACGTGAATGTCGTTGGAATGTCGTAGGGGTACGTGTATTGATACAGCTGCCATTGAGGTCCCGGGAAATTCCACGTCTTGTTGACCAGCGTAAAATCGAAAATCTTCAGATTGTAATTGATGCCGCCGTTCAGCCCCGCATAGAGGTCAAAAGTCAGCGGCGAGGGGATGAACTGGGCATCAGCCGTAATGTACGGCTGCGCCCAACCGGTCAAGGTCGAGGACTCGTATAACGAAATACTGGGCTGAACCTTCATGTACACGGACAGGCTTCCGGAACTTGACAGGGTGACCACCAGGGGATTGGCAACCGGGCTAAAGGGCGCATAGGTCGTATTATTGGTCCACTGATCATCTAAATAAGAAGCGCCCACGTTCAGTTCCGTCAAAGCGGAGAACCCGGATTCAAGAGACGTCCCCGCGCCCACCGTCCCGACAACGCCGAAGGGGAAGGTCAGGGAGGCGACGCCGGCAACCGGCACCGCACCGATGTAAAATACAAAGGGCTTTGTGATCGGGGGAATGATGGTCGTTTCATAGTTCAGAGTAGCGGCCTGATACGCAGCCAGTTTGAAATTCAAATTCGTGGAAAGCAAACCGTTGCTGTCCAAGCTGAACGTCTCTAATTTGTGATCGTAAAAAGAGGCATGCAGCGCAATACTCGGCGCATAAGTCACCGTGCTTCCCTCGGTCAGGCTTAACGTCACGCCGTCTTTGCTGAAAATCGTAATCCCGCTTAGGTCTATGGTAAGCGTTCCGCCGGCCGCCATCGGGACACCGCTATTCTCAAAGTCTGTGTTTGTCCATGATATCTGGCCCGAAAGGACGCCCTCTTTAATCGCCTCAGCCAGTGACACTGCCTCGGTGATCGCTGTGATCACATCCCCGGACTGATCGACGCCCACAACCTTGCGCAGAAAACCGCCATCTTGGGCGCTGGCGATAATATCGTCAACTTGAATGACCACCTTGTCACCCAAATCATTAAAGAAATTGACCATGTTCTGTCCGATTCGCTCGACTTCCAGACCGATATCGTCAATTACCTTGACGTCACCGTCCTCGACCGGACACCCCATCAGCATTAGGGAGCATAGCGCCAACATAACAGAAGTCACCATAAAACGATTCATTGAGTATTCTCCTCGTCTGTAACTAGTCCATCTCTCACTCTTGGTACACACTCTTACTAATTAAAACCTAACAAAGCAATAATAGCCCATATTTTATCTCTTGTCAAGTAAAAAAAAGTGCGTTCCAAAATTTTATAACCTATCTATCGAACAATGCACCTTTTATTTATTATATTTCACGACAGATATTTTCGTTCATCTGATCATTCCAACCGGAAATCATATCTTATCCAACCATTGCCCAGCTCCATTCCCGATATACGCTACAGCCAACACCGAGCAAGAGTAGTGCTAACGAAGACTTTCAGGCCTGCGTTTTTATTCGGGCCCCTTATCCTTGTAGACTGTTGGTGGTTATCGGCCGGAAGACTAAAAAATACAGACGCCGGATGTGTCGCGCTACAGTTCCTGTTCACCGTTCGTCAATGAGGCCTTGGTCTCGGAATAAACGACAACAGGAAGTTTTGGATCTTTCTGACGGGAAAAAGGAATAGTGCTGATGGATCCATTCCTGAACATATTCTTTTTTATGTTCCACACTGCCTTTATCCTATTCGTTCTATTTGGCTGGATTTGGAAAAAGGCTCGAAAAATCCATCTCGCGGCGCTTTTTCTCACCGCGATTTCGTGGTTCGGCCTCGGTATCTTCTACGGTTTGGGGTACTGTTTCTGCACGGATTGGCATTGGAACGTCCGTTATCGGCTCGGCTATGTCGATATGCCTCGGTCCTACATCAACTTGCTGATTTTAACGGTAACGGGTCGAGAGTTGAACGACACGCTGGTGGACGTGGTGACAATGGCGGCCTTTGTCGGGATTTTCATGCTGGCCGTTTATTTGGCCGTAGTGAAGAAACAAGACAAGGGGGCAGGTTAGGTTTCTATCCATCGGCAGGGACTGCGATGATTCGGCTTCGGCACACCGTGGAGCGTTCGGGAGAGCGGCGTTCCCGGGGTATAGACGACTGCATGTCTTCTGTCTATTGGGGTGATGTTTCCTCTCCAGAGCCCGGAGACGTCGGTGCCGGAGATTGAACCCCCGGCACGGGTATCACCGGGGTGTTCGCATCCGTAAGGCTTGCATCCCGTAGAAAACGGAAATACTCGGAATCAGAGGAAATCATCAAGGTAACCTCCTCGCCCAAGGATTCGGCATAACTCTCCAAGGTTCGGAAGAAGGTGTAAAATTCAGGGTCCACGCTAAAGGCCTCATTGTAAATGCGGGTGGCCTCGGCATCGGCGCTTCCCCGGGTAATTTCAGCCTTGCGTTTTGCCTCCGAGATGGTTTCGGCCAGCATGCGCTCGGTCTCGCCCTGGATTTCGGCGGCGCGACCGCTGCCTTCCGACCGGAACTCTTCGGCCATGCGCTGTCTTTCGGCAATCATGCGTTCGAAGACGCGCTCCTGCACCTCCTGCACATAATCGATACGCTTGATGCGAATATCCTCCACTTCGATGCCGTACTCATACATTTGTTCTTTGGCCGTGGCAAGCACCGCAGCCACCAGCTGTTCGCGCCCGATACGAACCTTCTGGAGCAGTTCATCCTCCTCTTCTTCCGCGGCAAGGGCCCGCTTCAGGTCCTCTTCCGTCACGGCCCAATCGTGGGAGCGGACGATCTCGGACAAATCGCTTGCGGAGATGTAATCGCGCAGCACGGAATCCAAAATATCGTTCAGTCGGTTGATGGCGCCCTCTTCGTCGCGAACGCGCTGCATGAAGGTCAGCGGATCCACGATGCGCCACCGCGCCGTGGTGTCAACCGAGATGAATTGCTCCCCTCTTGTGGGAATCTGCTCCGGGTCGCCGTCCCAGGAAAGCAGCCGCTTATCAAAACGGCGCACCTCCTGCACGAAAGGCAGTTTAAAATGAATGCCGGGCGTGACGACCGGTCCACCAACGGGCCGACCAAACTGTATCACGATGGCCTGTTCCGCTTCGTCGAGGGTGTAGGCGCTTGCGAACAGGAGCAGACAGGCGAGAAGCGCCAAAGCGACCGCGACCGACGTACCCGCCGCGGCCAAACCCGGCGCCGCGATGCCTGAAGAATTCCGCGTGGTTGCTTTGTCATTCATTGTACTTCCTCCGCCTGCTGGAGGACCCGCAACGGCAACGGACGCTCCCCGAGGTTAAGCAGCGGTATCGGTTGGGTTCCCCCTTCTTCAACAACGTAAATTTTGCCAAGCGCGGGCAGTACCTGGTCTATCATTTCCAGGTACATTCTGCGCCGGGTGACCTCCGGGGCGTTCCGGTACTCTTCATAAATAGATTTGAAGCGTTCCACTTCGCCCAGGGCACCGTTAACACGGGTGGCACGGTAGGCCTCGGCTTCTTCAATCATTTGCTGTGCTTCACCCTGGGCGCGGGGAATAACTTGATTGCGTTGTTTTTCCGCTTCATTGATCACGCGCTCCCGCTCCTGTTCCGCTTCATTGACCTCATTGAACGCGGGTTTCACCGGTTCTGGCGGCGTCACATCCTGAAGTTCCACGGTTTGAATATGCACCCCCATGTCGAACCCGGTCAGAATTTCCTGAATTTCCTCCCGGGCCGCCTGCGCCACCTGCACGCGTTTTTCCGTGAGCACGTCCGAGCCGAGATTATTCCCCACAATGCGCCGCATGACGGCCTCCGAAATGTCGCGGAGGATTTCTATCAGGCCATGGAGCTGACCTCGGCCTTTGTAAACCAGCCGCTTCCGCGCGGACGCCGTGTGGTCATCGTGTCGGAGGGGGGCGGCTGGGGCGTCATCGGCGCCGATGCCTGCGCCGCTGCCGGTCTCGATGTGATCCCGCTGCCGGAGAGTGTGCTGCAGGAACTCGATACGATCCTACCGGGCTGGTGGAGTCGGGGCAATCCCATCGACCTCGTGGCCGGGAACGACCGTACCATGATGACGCGCGCCATAGAGTGCGTACTGAAATGTCCGGAGGTGGATGCGGTGCTTGTGCTCGGCGTCGGCTACATGTCCAGCCGCGCCGCCGAGATGCACCGTGTGCCTGAACTGGTGGAGATGGGTATGGGCAAGCTGATCAATGCCGCCTGTGACGTTGAGTTGCATGAAGTCCGCAAGATCAACAGCCTGATCGATCTCTATGGCAAACCCGTCATTGTCGCTTCGGACACCGTGCTGCTGGCCTACGGCGCCACCCCGAATGCCGCGATCCGCGAAATGGAACGCCTCGGCGTGTACGCCTATTCAAGCCCGCACAACGCCGCGCACACGTTGGAAAGCATGGCCAAGCGTTACGAGTTTCTTAACATACCCAGGGAAAAGCATTCACCGGATAAATTCTGTTTTAATGGCCTCACTTTTTCTGAAGCCCATTAAAAAATCATTCGCTTTCGCACAGTGATCCTTGAAATCGTTCGTACCGCAAGGAGAGTGAGACGTGAAGCCTCATAATCGAAGAACATTTCTCAAGTATACCGCCGCCGCTCTTCCGAGCCTCGGCGCCATGGCGCCTGCGTTTGAAGCGCAGGCTGCCGGTAATAGCCCGGCCATGCTGAAACGGGGGTCTCAGGAACTCACGATCCGGGTCGACGCACCTGAAGACCCGTTGATCGAAAGAACCGTAGCGATTCTCAAAGACCGGATTCAGCAGCGTTACCCTGTGGGAATAACCCGGGTCACGGGGAACGCTCAGATCGTTCTTGCCATTGATGACACCCTTTCCGATGACGCTTTCCGCATCGAAGAACAAGACAGCACATTGGTAATCGCCGGGGCTTCGCCCCGCGGCTTGCTCTATGGCGTTGGAAAGTTCTTGCGGACCAGCGGCTATGCCGGCGGGTTTTCACCTTCTCGCTGGCGCGGCGTTTCAGGGCCGCAGGGTACCCTGCGCGGCATGTATTTTGCCACCCATTTCCACAACTGGTATCACCAGGCCTCGGAACCTGAGATTTCCAGATACATGGAAGACCTTGCGCTCTGGGGCATCAATGCCGTCATGGTCGCTTTCCCAATGATCAACCTGCAGGACTGGAACGATCCCCAAACGGAAGCGGCCGTAGCCATGATGCGCCAATACGCAAAAGCCGCCCATGAACTCGGCCTTCAATTCACCACTGGCGCGGGAAATACCATGTTTATTGGAGCCCCGCAGCACATCCGGGCGGTCCCGTTGCCGGATCCGACCCGTCGGCGCGGGAACAGCGGTCACCCCATCTGTCCCAGCCATCCGGAGGGGCATGCGTACCTCATGGACAATACGCGTCTTTTTTTCGAGAAGCTCGCGGATGTGGGCCTGGATATCGTGTGTTTCTGGCCCTATGACGAAGGCGGCTGCGCCTGCGAGAAATGCGCGCCCTGGGGCAGTAATGGTTATCTCAAACTCTCGCGCGACCTTACCCGGCTCGGGCGTGAATATTTCCCGAATCTGAAGAGTGTCCTGAGCACCTGGATGTTCGACACGCCGCCGGAAGGGGAATGGCAGGGCCTGGCCGACGCGCTTGCCAAGGATCCGGGCTGGGTGGACTACATCCTGGCCGATTCCCATGAAGACTTCCCCCGGTATCCGCTTGAAAACGGAGTTCCCGGGGGATTGCCCCTGCTGAATTTCCCGGAAATCAGCATGTGGGGGAACTGGCCCTGGGGCGGGTTCGGCGCGAATCCGCTTCCCGCCCGATTTCAGAGGCTCTGGGACCAGGTCAAAACCACCGTGGCCGGTGGCTTTCCTTACAGCGAAGGCATCTACGAAGACATGAACAAGGTGGTGGTGGCACAGTTCTATTGGAACCGCGACCATTCCGCCCGCGCAACGCTGGAGGAATACATCGGGTATGAATTCGGCCCGAATGTTGCGGGCGATGTGCTGAACATTATCGACGCCCTTGAATCCGCCGCCAGTTCTTCCTATCGGAAAGAACCCGTGGACAAGGCGGCCGTTCAACGGGCCTACGACCTGACGGAATCCGTAAATGCGCAGTTACCCGATTGGGGCAAAAACAATTGGCGATGGGAAATCGTGCATCTCCGGGCGCTCCTCGACCGGGAGCGTTTCATCGGGGCCGGCCTCGAAAGCCCCGAGGCTGAAAGCGCCCTGCGGCGCTTGATCGAACTTTACCATTGTCAGATGGAAACGGACGACCCCTATCACCATCGTGTCCGCCCGCCGCTGAAAGAAGCCGCCTCCCGTGGCGGAGAACACTAAACGCAGACGCACAGGTGCTACGCAATACCGCCGCAGCGCAGGGCCACCCGGGCGGAAACCCTTTGCCGGGCAAGGTCGAAGGCATGTTGGATGTCATCAAAATCCAGTATGGGCGAAACGAGGGAGGGATAGGGATATTTTCCGACTGTAGCGGCCAGGAACTCCAGTCCCTTCCCCAAGTGGGCCGGGTGATAGTTGTGAATGCCTTTGACGGTCAGGTAACGCCGCGTTAACTGGTTTCCATCCAAGGGAAAAACGCTTCCCGGAGCCACCAGCCCGGCAACGAGAAGACGGCCCCCGATACGGAGCGCATCCAGGGCGGCGGACGCGGCGCAAGGATCACCGCATACCTCAAAGGCCACATCCACGCCGTCGCCACCACATACCTCCCGCGCCCAGTGCGCGACCGCGTCCGGTTCCACACTTGTTGAAAAGACTGCATCCGCGCCAAAACGCAGGGTATTCTCAGCGCGGACCGCGTCGGCGTCAGCGACCATTACCCTGCGCGCGCCTGCCTCTTTGACCAACGCGGCAAGATAGGTTCCCAGCAACCCGGCGCCGCAGATCAAAACACTTTCACCGGGCGCCACGCCGCCAATCGTTTCCATCGCGCATACCACGGTGGCCAGGGCGCAATTGGCCGGTGCAACCACGGCGTCTTCAAGAACCGGCGGGGCGGCGAAAATCCCCGTGCCGGGATACAGGTAGATGTATTCCGCGTATCCGCCCGTCAACCCCGGCCATACTTCCATTGGCATATGGCCATATTTCTTCAAGTGGACGCACTTCTGCGGCAATCCCCGACCGCAAAACGCACACCTTCCGCAGGAAGCCATGATGGTCCATGAAACCCGGTCGCCGAGTTGAAGCGGTTCGCCGTTCCAATACTGTGCTCCCTCGCCAAGGGCAACGACCTCGCCCACCGACTCATGCCCCAGGATACTGGGCGCAGGTTCTATGCGTCGCCCGGAAGTCGTGTGCAGGTCGGAGCCGCAAATGGTGCTCAGGCGTATACGGCAAAGGGCTGCCCCGGGCGGCATCTCTTGCGGTAACGCAAATTGAGTAAACTGCATCGGCCTGTTCGGCGCCTCGAAGACGGCAGCCTTGCACGTTTCCGGCAATTCTATTGATCGTTTTGAATACATGGAGCAAGTATACTGCACCGCACGATAGATACAAAACAACAACCCTGGGACAATCCGCAACGGCAAAAAAGAAAGAAAATAACGGTGAAGTTCAATACTTTGATAAACTGGGTCCCGATTCCTATCCACATACGGGAACTAGGGCACACCGCCTACCCAGACAATTCAATCAAGAAAGCATCAGGCCGGGCTAACAGCCATTTGAAACGGCTGATCAAAAAAAAGGGAAATGACAAGTTTGCGCGCATATACTTTTTTCTTAACCGCAGTGTTTTGCATTTGTGCCGTACCCGCCTCCGGGAACTGGCCTGCGTGGCGCGGTCCGACGGCTGACGGCCACAGTGAGGCCACGGGGCTGCCGCTCCAGTGGTCGGAAACGGAGAACATCACCTGGAAAACAGCCATGCATGATCTCGGCCATTCGACGCCTGTGGTATGGGAGGATCAGGTCTGGCTTACCACGGCCAAGGAAGACGGCACGGCCTTTTACGCGGTCGCCATCAACCTGAGATCTGGGGCAGTTATCCACGACATTGAAGTATTCCATGCCGAGGAACCGCAGGCCATCAATGCGCTCAATTCCTATGCGACGCCCTCCGCGGCCATAGAAGCAGGCCGCGTTTATGTGCATTACGGCACTTTTGGCACGGCCTGCATCGATACCAACTCGGGTGAAATCCTTTGGCGGCGTTCGGATTTGAATTGCGACCACATGCAAGGCCCCGCATCGTCGCCCTTACTTTTTGAAAACCTGCTGATTGTCACCCTGGAGGGTACGGACAAACAGTTTATGGCGGCATTGGATAAGAAAACCGGCGAGACGGTGTGGCTACACAACCGCCCCTATGAGTCCTACAAAAACACCAAGCCCGTATACCTCAAATCCTACCAAACGCCCGTAATTCTGGACATTGACGGCGCGCCGCAACTCATCAGCAACGGAGCCCTGATGGTAACAGGGCACGAGCCGCGGCCTGGAAAAGAATTGTGGCGGGTCTTGTACCGCGATGACAGCACAATATCGAGCATCATCCGAGGCCATGGACTGCTGTTCGTAAACACAGGCGGCAATCCCGGCGGCAGCCAGCTCTGGGCGATTCGCGAGGGCGGCGCCGGTGACGTGACTGAGACGCACGCAGTCTGGAAGATGATCGAAGACGCCCCGCATCAGTCATCGCCCGTGCTGATCGACGACCTGCTTTATTCTATAAGCGACAAAGGCGTCCTGATCTGTATGGAGGCTACAACAGGGAAACAGGTATGGTCAGCGCGCCTGAAAGGCAATTTCGGGGCGTCCCTTTTGACCGCCGCCGGCAGGATATACCTCTCGAATATGCGGGGCACGACGACCATAATAGAAGCGGGACCAGAATACCATGAATTGGCGGTGAATCAACTCGATGGTGAACTATGGGCCTCTCCCGCGGTGGCGGGCAACGCTCTGCTCCTACGCACCAAGACCCATCTTTACAGAATCGAAGACAACACGTAGCGGCGGCGCACCCTTCCCACGCCGCAATTCCGGCAAGATACCTGCCACTTCCTTGGGCAAGGATGACAGCCTCCTGGTCCTTTCGCATTACAAAGGCCTCCTGTGCCATAATCCTGCACCGAAGGAAGCCTTTTATAAGTGGGATCGTTTCCGCACCAAAAAAGAGGAAAGTGCTATGCGCAGTGTTCCGGAATCCAAAGACAAACCGCTGTTCACCCCCGGCCCCCTCACAACCAGCAGAACCGTAAAACAGGCCATGCTCAAGGACCTGGGTTCGCGCGATTTCGCGTTCATTCAGGTAATACAGGAGATTCGCGACGGCCTCCTGGCGCTGGCCGGGGCGACCAATGGGGAATACGTGGCCGTTCCCATGCAGGGCAGCGGCACCTTCGCCGTGGAGGCGGTGCTCACGTCGACCATCCCGCGCGACGGTAAGGTGCTCATCGTCATCAACGGGGCCTACGGCCACCGTATGGTAAAACTCTGCAAGACGGCGGGCGTTGCCTGCGCCGCGTTGGAGTTTCCCGAGGACGCATGCCCCCAAGTCGGCTGCGTTGCGGAGGCGCTGGACGCGGACCCGTCGATAACGCATGTGGCCGTGGTCCATTGCGAAACGACCACAGGCATTGTCAATCCCATCCGCGAACTCGGCCTTATGGTGCACGAAAAGGGGCGCCTCTTCTTTGTGGACGCCATGAGCAGTTTCGGGGCGGTGCCGGTCAATGTCACGGAATGCCGGATTGACTACATTGTCTCCTCCTCCAACAAGTGCGTGGAGGGTGTGCCCGGTTTCGCCTACGCGATCGCGCGAAAGGAGCCTTTCATGAAGACGAAAGGCCTTGCGCGGAGCATGAGCCTGGACCTGTACGCGCAATGGGAGGGTCTGGAATCGAACGGCCAGTTCAGATTCACGCCACCCACGCACGCCCTGCTTGCGTTCCGGCAGGCGCTCAAAGAACTCGAGGAGGAAGGCGGCGTCGAAGGGCGCGCCACCCGCTATCGCGCGAACTATGACGTGATGATCAAGGGCATGAAAAAACTGGGCTTCCAGACCTATCTGGACGAGGATAAACAGGGCTACATCATTACTTCCTTCCGGTATCCCGAGCATCCGAACTTCGATTTCGAGGCCTTCTATAGACTTCTGAATGATAAAGGATATGTGATCTATCCGGGCAAGGTAAGCAACGCCGACTGCTTCCGGATCGGCACGATCGGACGCATTTTTGAGCCGGACATGCAGGCCCTGCTGTCGGCGATTCGGGATACGCTTGATGAGATGCATATTGAACTTTAACCAAAGGAGACGTTCATGATGGAGTTCTACTTTCAGCGCAGTTACCGCGGTCCCCTCAAGGCGGTATTGCTTGACTGGGCGGGCACGACCATGGATTACGGCTGCTACGCCCCGGCGGTAGTTTTTGTGGAGATTTATAAACGCTTCGGTGTGGAGATTTCCATGGGGGAAGCCCGTGAACCCATGGGCGCGCACAAGAGGGTGCATATCCTCCAGATATCGCAGCAGGACGGCGTCCGTGAGCGGTGGACCGCCGTCCACGGCAAGCCGCCCACGGAAGAGGATGTGGACCGCATGTTCGCTGAGTTTGTTCCCGCGCAGCTCAAGGTGCTTGCCAAGTACGCCGACCTGATCCCCGGCACGCTGGAGGCCTGCGGCAATTTCCGCGAGCGGGGCCTGAAAATCGGTTCCACAACGGGCTACACGCAGGAAATGATGGACCTGTTGTACAAGGAAGCGGCGGACCGGGGGTATGTGCCGGATTCCAGCGTCTGCGCGGCCGAAGTGCCGGCAGGCCGACCCGCCCCGTGGATGTGCCTGAAAAACGCCATCAACCTCGGGATTTACCCCATGGAAGCCTATGTGAAAATAGGCGACACCATCCCGGACATCCTGGAAGGGCTCAACGCGAGCATGTGGACCATCGGTCTTGCCATGACCGGCAATGAAGTGGGTTTGAACGCGCCGGAGATCGCCGCGCTGGAACCCGACGTTCGCGAACGCAAACGCGCGCGCGCCTATACGCGCCTGGCGCAGGCCGGCGCCCACTATGTCGTGGATGGCATCTGGGATGTGCCGCCGCTGCTAGACGCAATCAATGCGCGCCTTGCCCGTGGCGAAAAGCCGTAACCGTTGCCGTTGCGGAAATCGTGACGATCAGGAAACAGGAAAGATTTATCAGGCGCCGGATCCGCTCATGACAGAACGGGCAAGTTCGCCGGTCTCTTTCAGCAGTTCAGGGTGATTTCGGATATCATCCGGCTTCGCAAGGCCGCAGCCGCGTATGAGATGCACCTTTTGGATGCCGATAATATTCATCACCCATTCATAGCGCGGGAAGACATCCGCGAATGCAGCCTTCGGCATGCCCTGAGTCAGAATCCAGACGGCTGTTTTCCCCGGTAAAAGGCGGGAAGTGTTGTCGGGGTTATGGTGAAAATCAGGCGTCAAATAGGAATACGTGCGGTCAATAAAGGTCTTCATCTGTCCCGTCACGTCGCCAAAATAGACCGGCGAAGCGAACACAATGATATCCGCCTGCCGTACCGCATCCAACACCGCCGCAAGGTCGTCTTTCAGAACGCAGATTTCCGAAGATTTTTTGCACGCCCTGCAGGCCTGGCACCCCTGATAGTTCAGTCGGTTCAGGACGAAGGACTGCGTCGCGGCACCGAGGCCTTTCGCGGTTTCAAGAAAGCATTCCGCAAGGGCGGCGCTGTTGCCTTTCAACCGCGGACTTCCAAGCAGCGAAACAATCTTCATAGATCCTCCCATGGATGGCGCCGTGATCTACTCGCGCCTTCCTTGTTCTTTACCCCATGGATTCTCCGTGATTTACCGATCCACGGAAAGTTTGAACCACCGTATTACGCTGACGTTGTCTTCGTAGCACCAGAAAGCCAAAAATACCGTGCCGTCGGGACATCGGGTAAGACAAGGAGCCCCGAACCGCAGCACAGTGAAGTTTTGGGACATATTGCCTGAACTTCCCGTCAACCCGCTCGCTTCCGCGCCCCACAGGGGAACATGGTCCTCTGTCACCCACCGTGCGCCTTCGATGCGGCAGCGGCACGCCCACAAGCCTGGAATATCCATGCGCCGGTACACGCAAAGGATGCGGCCGTCCTCCAGCGCCATCGGCGTCAGCGTTTGCCCCTGAAGCCCCGTGCTCGCCGGAGACGACCACGTCTTCCCCCCATCTTCGCTCAGGGTATACTGATTGGGCCGATCTTTCCCGGCCACGGCATCGTAGGCCCAGGCCAATGCCAATAGCCTGTCGTCCGGCAGCTCGGTAATCTTTGACTCCCAGAAATAAGTTTTCGCGCCTGGCTCGGCCATTACATTCCAATATTCAGGCCATGTCGCGCCCCCATCCCGCGATACGAGGGCGATGGTGCGGATACCTTTCGGGCAGTATCCCTCCCAGGATTGCCAAGTGGATGTGGGTACTATCCACCGCCCATCCCGCAGCACGGTAACGGGACAACACAGTTCGAACGATGGTCCTTCCAGAGGCGGGTCCATCGTAACGGGACCGGACCAGGTACGGCCGTAATCGGCGGAACGGAACAGGAGCAATTCGGTGGGAACGAAACCGAGGGTCTCAGGATTGGTCAGACCCTCGTCGGGATGTTCCGTCCGGTCATGCCGCACAGTAAAGGCAACCAGGCCACCGTCATCCAGCGCCGTCAGGCGCGAAGCGTCGGACAGTAGCCGATCCGTCACCCCCGGATAGAGGGGCCCCTCATGCACCCAAGTTTCCCCAAAATCTTGGGAACGGAACAGATGCGTCCGGAGATTGGGCGCTTCAAAGGCCTCACCCAGCACTGCGGTCGCCAGCATCTCGCCGTTGTCCATGGCGACCACCGAAGGGAAATAAGCCTGTACACTGTGGACATGCGGTATAGGATTGCGGTATATGAGGCCTGTGTTAAGAATTTCCATAATCGACTCTCCTCGCCCGGCGGCGCTCAAGGCTCAGACAAACGTTCCGGATTGAACAACACCCCCCGGGTAAGACGATTCCAAATAATGCTGATGATATACCCGGAACCCCCTCCGGTTACAAAACCGACCAGGCCATACCAGGACCAGAACACGTCGGTAAACCCGGCCACCCAGGCCGTACACGCGAGGCCGATCAGGGTGCCCAGGAACACCCCGACGGTATTGGCCCGCCTGGTCAGCACGCCCAGGAAAAACATGGCCACCAGCGGACCGACGATCAGGCTGCTGATCTTTCCGATGATCTCCATGATGGTACCCAGCCGGTCCACATAAAGCGCCGCGATCGTGGCGGACACACCGAAGAAGACCGTGGCGGCGCGGCCCACCCGCAAATAATGGCGCTCGCCTTTCCAGTCACGATGGAAGAAGCGCCGGTAGTAATCCATCACAGCCACCGTCGCCAGAGAGTTCATGCCTGCATCCAGGCTCGACATGGTCGCAGCAAGAATGCCGGCGATCACCAGCCCGCCGATACCCTTCGGCAAAGCATGTATCACAAAATGCGGCAACACCCGGTCCATGGCCTTGACCGGGTCCGTGGGATCGAGGGCCAGCAGGGACTGCATCATTTCGGGATGCCTCGCGTAGTAGGCGGCAAAAAAGATGCCCACTAGAAACATAGGCACGACAACGGGTATGACAATGATAGACTGGGCCAGCGCGCTTTTAATGGCCGTTTTCAACGAACGCGCGCTCAGGTATCGCTGCACGGTGACCTGGTCCGCGCCGGCGGAAGACATGTTTGTTATGAGACCGCCGGCCAGCACGCTCCAAAGGGTGTATTCGGAGACAAGCCGGTAGTCAAAATCAAAAATGCGCGTATGCCCCTGGTCCGCGGCCACCGACCAGATCCCGGCGATATCGCCGTGAAAGTCAAGAAGTACGGCGAGAATCACCACGATCACGCCGCCGACCAGAATGAAGAACTGCACCACGTCGCACCAGATCACACCCTTGAAGCCGCCCACCGCCGCATAAAAGGTCGCAAACAGCCCCATAGCCAGAATGCAGGCCGTCATGTTCGCGTCCGCCACCACGGACAGCGCCAGGGCGGGCACGAATATGGCCGTGGCCAGCCACCCGCCGCGCATGACCATAAACAAAATGCTGGCCAAAACACGCAACACGATGCTGTAGCGCCGTTCCAGGTACTCGTAAATCGTAAAGATTCCCATGCGGTAGAAAACCGAAACGACAATGGGCACGGTAATCAGTACGGCCACCGGCAGGGTAAAAATGACGGGCATGTAGCGAAGGTCTTTTTGAAACGCCAGTGCGGGGCTGCCCATGTAGGTAATCGCGCTCAGGTCCGTTGCAATAATCGACAACGCTATCGGCAGCCAGTGGAACGAACGGCCCCCGAGAAAGTAGTCGTCCACATTTTTCTGTCCCCGCCCGAGAAAGGCACCCAAAACGGCAATCCCGGCCAGATAGCCCCCGAGCACAACGATGTCAATCCACGTAAATCCCTGCATGGGTTCCGGGTCTCCCCTGGTGCTTGTTGATAGAAAAACGCTGCAGGCACGAGATGATACATGAATCAGGAAATACCAGGTCAGGGCCTGGAAACATAGAGTTCCGTCCTGCCAGCGTAGTGGGTAGTATAAATCTTCAACAAACGTGGAGCCAAAAAGGCTATTGGCCTGGAGCATTTAGAATTACATAAAAAAACGCCCAATATCAATGATACGAAGTCTAAAAACTTTCAAAATGGTGTCATTCGTTCAAGACATCCAATAAGTAAAGGGGGGGGCGCAACGCACAGCCGATATCAAAACGATAGAAACGCGTTCCCTATAAGGATGCATGATTGGAATATCGTTCCTGCAGAAATTCATACAGCCCTTTGCCAGCCTGCAGTCCAACACAGGCCAACAAGGATCTGTCTTGTTCATCATCCTCGACTCCTTCATGTGTATAAAACGTCATTACACCCAATACGGCCCCGTTAAGTAGGAGTGGAATGACATAATGACCGTGCGCATCCATTCCATACCAGCGGGTTTCATGCCGCGGATCTTCCATGCAGTTTTTACATATAAGTACCTGGCCTGTCTGCGCGGCTTTTCCGCATAGGCACCGCCCAAAAGGGACAAACGCCTCTTCCGCCAGAAAATCGCGGCTGAAATGTCCTTGCGTCTCGGTAAGACGCAAACCAACGGCTTTTCTGTCCGTAAGAAACAACACAGCTCGACATTCCAGATTATGCCTCAAATGGCGATTCAGAAAGACTGTCACATCATATAGCATCCCGACAAAGGACTGAGGTTTTTTTGCCAGCATTTCCAAATCGCGCGCAAGGCATTCTCTTTGTGATATTGGATCAAGATCCCTGATTACCATACTAATTTTCCTCATTATCGGTGTTTTATCGGTGGCAGATATCTATCAGAACCTAAAATACAAGTATTATAATTTAACAAGTAATAAATATCAAGAAGAATTAAAACACAATTTCCCGACCCCAAAAACATCAATATAAAAGCACATTTAGGATAAATGCCTCGCTTCTATGTAGTTTTTTAAACATTAAACGCGATATAAAAATTTTATTCGAGGTCTTGCATATTTAAAAGTTTTCTGATATACTTTATTTTGTTTACAATAAACGCACTTGAATCCAACCACGGAGGCCGAAACAATGAAAATCCAAAGTAAAACATGCGTCGCCACTCCATGCCTGGCAGGTGCCTGGATTACAGTCACCGTTCTTGTTACGGCATCAGGGCTGGCACAGACAGGTGATTACGGTGATGCACCGGACATTCCGGGTATCAACCAATTCGGCCAGGGAACGGGCCATTATCCCACCCTGAATCCGACAGTCAATACTGTCTTTCCAGGTCGTAGCGGACCCTATCATCTGGATTTGTCACAGGAATTACTCGGGAACCGGGTGGATGATGAATCCGCCGCACGCGTTATCAATCGCGATCCCTTTGATGACGGGTTCCGAAATTTTTTCTTTCTTTTGGTCCAGATTCCCGTCCCGACATACGTCACCGTTGAGGTGACCATTCCCTCTGGTGCGGCAGGCGGAACAAGATACGTCAATCTGGCTGCCGACTTTAATCAGGACGGCAAGTGGCAGCGATACACCGACATTATCGGCCAGCAGGTACCGGAATGGGTTGTCAGAAATTATCCAATCCAGGTGCCCGGCGATATCCTGCCGGGTGAGACGAAAGCGTTCGTGCTGCCGGCCTTCGGCTGGGGTAACGGACTGCTCTTCGCTTATCAAACCTGGTTCCGCATAACGGTTGCAGAAGCGCCGTTAAGTCTGTCAGACTTTGGCCTGGATGGGTGGGACGGCAGTGGTCCGGCGCCCGGCTTTCCCACAGGGGAAACGGAAGATTACTTCTGGAGGGGCTACGGCAAAGGTGTCGCCCCAGGGGGCGGCAATGGACCGGATGAAGGCGAGGGGGAAAGTGAAGGGGAAGAGGAAGGCGAAGGGGAGGGCGAGGGAGGCACCGAAGGAGAAACGACCGAAGGGGAAGAGCCCTGTGATGACGTGGAGATTGTCTGGTTCCCCCGCGTTGTGCCGCTGGGCCAGGAAGGCGCGCGTTTCTGCATGCGAGTCTGCAATCGCTGCCCCAACGATGTCGAAGTCACCATAGAGTTTGAGAAAGTCCAGGGCAACAATGTAAACAACACACAGGCCCCCGACCCCGCACCGATTCCCGCCGGAGAGTGCGTCTGGATATGTTTTACCGCGTCCTGGCAGGACCAGGAACCCGTCGGCGGACGCCTGGGCCGCTATCGCCCAAAGGTGAAAATTGTCTCCGACAAGATGGATGAAAAACTGTGGATTCTGGATGAGATGGATTTTGAAGAAACGATTGACCCCGCCTCCTATCCCGTCCCCGCGCAGTTGCAGCTTCAAGGCGGCGGAAGCATAACGGCCTTCCTGAACCTTAATGATGTGATTGAGCCGGACGCATTGGCGCTCTTGCTGCCTCAAGCCGTTGACGTGCCAATCATTCCGGATGCGAGCCAGATCGCCGCCGCGCCTCAGGGCACAGCATGCGTGGATGCGAATACCGTCTATCATGCCGTTCATGTGCAGGCGCCTCTTGATATCGTCCCCCCAGCCTTATTGGAACTGCCCGTATCCGCATCGCCCCTGCTCACCCCCGGTTGTGTACGTCCCGTGCTCTTCAACCCCGCGACCAGGCTGTGGGAGGATATCCCGGACTTTGCCGTGCTTGACCGCGAAGGACTGGTACTCCTAACGATTAACAAACAGGGACTTTACGGACTCTCGGGAGAAATGCTCGATGATACGCCCTTTGCCTGCAACAGCCTATTGGACGCGAGCGAAGTGGTGGCCGGCTCTCTTTCCCAAAGTACAGGCACCGTAGAGATACAGGCGGATCCTTTAACCCGTGAAGCGGTTATTACGGTGTCGCATACCATTCAAAACCCGCTATCTGCACGGATCCATCAGGGGGTTTCGGGTGAAAACGGCCCGGTTCTTATTGACCTTGGCAACCCGTCAAGCCCCGTGACTTCAACACTGATTCTGTCCCTACACGAGGCTGAACTTTTATTGGATGGCGGTTTATATATCGAACTGACGTCAAGCGACTATCCCGATGGGGATATCAGGGGTCAGTTGGACTGCACGGTCGTTGAAGGTGAAGGCGAGGGAGAAAGCCCTGTGGAAGGTGAAAGCCCAGTTGAAGGTGAAGGGGAAAGCCCCGTCGAAGGAGAAAATCCCGTCGAAGGGGAGAACCCAGTTGAGGGTGAAGGGGAAAGCCCCGTCGAAGGCGAGAATCCCGTCGAAGGCGAGAACCCGGCTGAAGGTGAAGGGGAGAACCTCGTTGAAGGAGAAGGAGAAACACCCTCTGAAGGGGAAGGCGAAGAAGAAACCTGCGGCTGCTGCAGCCGGCCGACCAAGGGAAGCGGAACCTTGCTGGGGGATTGGCTTCTGATCGGCCTGACCCTGCTGACAGTAGTGTCCATCACAAGCAGGATAAAGTTATAACGCTGACGCAATGCGGTCAGTATAAAAAACATACGTGCTCCGTAAATGCAGACACAGATGAGCGCCGGAGTTACTTAAACCGGTCCCCGGCAACATCATTAACCTGCTTTACGGGTCGCGTAACACTTTCGGCATCGTTAATCTGCCTGCTCAGGGCTGTTCGGGTTTTGTGGATATGGGGGCATCTTTCAGTTGGGACCATTCCGCCATGGACCCGTCGTAAACGGCAGTGCTATCGTTACCCAGCAGCAAAGCCCCAAAATAGCCCACCGTGGCGGCCTGGCCACTGTTACAGTAGGTGATAAGCGGTGTATCTTTGTCGATACCTTTCCGCCCATAAACCTCGCCCAGTTCCTCCACGGATTTAAACACAAAATCAGGTCCGGTGAACAAGTCATCATTGGGCAGGTTGCCGGCGCCCACGATATGGCCCTTCCGGGTAACATAGTCCTTGATTTTCTCGCCGGTATAAAAGGCTGCGGGACGCATATCGAGCACCACTTTCTCGTCACCCTTCAGTGTCTCCGCCACCTCCGCGTGGCCGACAATTAATTCGGGGCGCGCTTGAAGGCCCTGAATGGCCACCTTATTGGCCTTCGCTTCACCAGACGCTATTTCACGCCCCTCATTCTTCCATTTGCCAATGCCTCCGTCCAACAAGGACACCCTTGGGAAACCTATGTACTGGAAGACCAGGAAAAGCCGCGTCGCCTGCACCCGTTTCTCAGGATTGGCCATGTCGCCGTATACGACAACATGCTTTTGCGGATCCACGCCCGCGTCTCCCACGATTTGATAGAGTTGCTCAAGAGACTTCAGCAGCCCCTTGACGCTCCCACGCGTTTCCGACAATACATCCGCATGCAGATGGATCGCGTTGGGAATGTGACCCGCCGCGAAGTCTTCCGGACTTCCGGCATCCACAATACATACCTCTTTCAGTTCGGCCAGATCTCCGGTTGACACCAGCAAAGGGGCGACCGCAGTCAGTACGCCGCTCATTACCATCGCCACGATGCTCATATTCATCTCCTTACTTTTTACTTGGTGCAGATTAAAGGATGCGGACTCAACGCAAAATAGTAACAGTTTCAACGGGGCAACAAATTCCGCTAACGGGGAGTAATACGACCTGCGAATGTCGGGCCAGTCCCGGGAACGGTGAGAATTGAGCGTCGTCGCAGGCGAACCGCTATGGTCATTTCCAGTGGAACTTGCGGGTATGATACTATTGCCGTTCCGGCGGGTCGGGCAACGGTACCAGGACGCCGTAAAAAGTACGCAATCCGCGCACGGTATCAAAAGAGGAGCAAAAGGATGATACAAGAAATAACGGCACAGGACTTGAACACCAGTCAGTTTATCGAAGAAAAGGTCCGTGAGATAAAAGAAATCGTCGGGGACGGCACCACCATCAACGCGTTATCGGGAGGCGTGGATTCCTCGACAGTTACCATGCTCGGCCATCGCGCCCTGGGCGACCATCTCAGGACGGTGTTCATCGACAACGGCATCATGCGTGAAGGCGAGCCGGAGCAGGTGGTGGGATTTTTCAAAGCCTTGGGCGTCACGGTGGAAATTATCGACGCGCGGGCTGAATTCTTCGCGGCCCTCAAAGGGATCACGGATCCGGAAGAAAAGCGCGAGGCTATCACACAAACCTTTTACAAAAGTGTGTTCGGCAAAATCGTAAGAGAGAGCGGCGCAAAAACCCTGCTGCAGGGGACCATATTGACCGACGTGGATGAAACGGTGGCCGGGGTGAAACGCCAGCACAACGTTTTTGAACAACTAGGCATTGATCCCCAGCAGGCCTTCGGGTATCGCATCCTGGAACCGCTGATTCAGCTGCGCAAGGACGGTGTACGGAAACTGGGCAAAGCGCTGGGGCTTCCGGCGGAACTGTTTGACCGCATCCCCTTCCCTGGTCCAGCGCTTGCGGCACGCATCATCGGCGAAGTGACGCCGGAACGGGTGGAAACCGTCAGGAAGGCAACCGTCATCACGGAGCGCTTCCTGAAAGACAGCGGCGCTTTTCAGTACATGGCGATCCTGCACGAAGACCGGGTAACTGGCATGCGCGACGGCAAGCGGGATTTCGGGTTACAGATTGAAGTGCGGTGCTGGGAAAGCGTCGACGCGCGCACCGCGTCACCCACACCGCTATCCTTCGACCTACTCACGGCCATGGCAAATGAAATCACCGGAAAGGTGCCCGGGGTAGTCAGCGTCACTTACAATATCGCCTCCAAACCACCCTCCACGTTGGAAGTTGTCTGACACATATCCATAAGCCTAATCACGAAAACGAACTTCAGCCCGTGGATCTTCAAGACTCCACGGGCGTGTTATTTTTGCCGCAACAGATCGACGTGTCCCAACAAGACGCTAAAAAAGGCTTGCACGGATAAGGCGCATAGTTTATAATTGACTATAGCATCATAAAGATAGAAACTGGCTGCTGAGCCGACAAGAATAAATAACTGCAGGTTTCCCGGAACTCCGCAGCGAAGCGGAAAGGTGTATAAATTTATCTTGCCACGAAGCGGGGACGGTACCCGTTGATACTGTATAGAATTATATTACGGCAGTTTGTCGAGGAAAACTGGTTGAAAAGGGAGAGCAATGAAGGTAAAAACTCTTGCTACGTTTCGGTTGTTTTCGGGTATATTGCGGGTAGTGATTCTGTTGTTGGTTTCCTTTTCCGCACACGGCGTTTTCATGGTTCATGAGTTTTACATGCCTCTGCCTGAAGCCCAGGTACACGCATCCTTATCCGTCCTGGCGCCGATGCTCGGTTCAATTATGGATACAGTAACTTCCCTTGTAGTTTACGGCGGCGGCACGGTAATTCATTACGATCACTGGGAAGACGGCTATGAGACCGATCTCAACAACCCGACCCAGGGCAGCACCCAGATATGGGGTGACGGGAATAACGCAAACGGCACGCCGCCCGGCTTTACCAACGACCCCACCGGCCTGTCGAAGGGCGCCGTCATCAGTTTGCGCAACCTGATCCAAATCCCGCGCAACACAAATTTATTCTATGACGGCCGTGACCGGGTAGGCGCCACCACTGCGATTGCGGTCACACGCGCCATGTGGGCGCAGGATCCGGGACCCATGCTGGCCGGGGCAGTGGAAGTAACTCCCAAGATGGACCACGGCTCCTATTTCATCTGCCCCGTGGGTGAAAACGTCAGCGCGAATTATATGTTCGAATATGTCGGCCTCTTTGTCATGGCCGGAAATAATAACACCGCAGTGACAATCGACAGGGACGGGAACGGCCCGAACGACCCGGTTACCGTCGTGCTTAATCGGGGAGACTCCTACCATGTCAACGGGGGGATCCTCAAGGGCGCCACCGTCCGCGCGTCACTGCCGGTGCAGGCACACCTGATAACGGGAGACATCAACGCCAACTTCGAATCCCGGTGGTATACCCTGTTCCCCTTTGAACAATGGCATAGCAGTTATTTAACGCCTGTGGGGACGTCCTCCAACGGCTCTGATTGCTATGTGTTCGTCTATAATCCGAACTCTTTCACCATTACAATAAATACAACCACCCGCCTCGGCACAGGTAGTTTTCCCGTAAACGGCAATTCCGTTTATCCATGGCTGGTGCCTGTCACCTCAGGCGCGCGCCTTGAAAGCGCCGGCGAAGAGGTCTTTACCGCCCTGAGTACGGTCGGCGCACGAGCAGATCATAATAACGGGTATGACTGGGGATTCACGTTGGTGCCGGAAAACGCCCTGACCACAGAGGCTGCCGTAGGCTGGGGACCTGGCAGCAGCGATCTGACCGTAAACGGAAGTCCGGTGTTTGTGTCCCCGATAGAAGACACCACACTTTACGTGGACTACAACGGCGACGGCGCGGGAGCGCATATCGACACACGGGGAGACCGCTACGATGTTGAATACCAGGTATCCGCCTATGAATCCAAGACCCTGTATGACCCGGACAAGGATCAGACGGCCATGCGCGTGTACACTCTTGATACAACCTTGTTTGCGGCGGCATGGGGACAGGATCCCGCAGTTGCCGGAACCGACAATCCCTACCTGGACATGGGGACAACCGTGCTGCCCTCCCCCCTCGCCACCATCCAGAAAAGCAGCACGCTCAGTGAAGACTATAGCGATACGGGATTGAGCGTGGATGACATCATGGAATACAGCATTGCCCTTTACAATAACGGACTCATCGAATTTCCGAACCTCAAGGTAAACGACGCCTTGCCGTCGGAACTCACCTACCAGGAAAACAGCACGGCGGTAAACGGTATTCCAATCACGGATAACGACGGCGAAACGGCATTCCCTCTGGATGATGCCGGATACATCGTCCCCCTGCTTGGGCGCGGTGAAACGATGGTGTTCACCTACAAGGTGAAAGTGGCTGCCACTGGCGACATTGTCAATATGGCGTCTCTTCCCGATTTCGGCATTGTATCGGAACATCTGCTGCAAGTGCCTATATCGGAGTATCCCGGAGTCAACATAAAAACCTGCGCACCCACGCCGAATCCGGCAAGGCCCAATCAGCGCATTATCTTGAGCGATCTAGGCGGCGAATTTCATGGTAAAGCCCCGGATGATCTGATTAAGCTCTCCGTGGGCTTCAGGGATGCTTCCGGCAACTGGGCTGGAGGTGAGCCGCAAATAGTCATAAGCAGCATCCCCGGCGTGACCTGGCAGCCCTGGTCCGGGAATGCCCAGATCACAGCGCCGTCAGAAACAGGCACCTATTATGTCTGGGTGCGCAGCACCCTGAACGTGGGCAGCCGGGATCTAGTTATCCAAGACTTTAAGAATGCGCATCCTTCAACCAGCAATGAGAGAACGGATGCCAGATGGGACGCCCCGATCTTTGTAGAAGGAGACCCGATAGAAGGGGAAGAGGTTGAAGGGGAAACCGAAGAAGGGGAAGGTTCAGACTGCGGGGTAACCCTGGGCTCGTGCGCCCTCGCTCCCAATCCGGTAAATCCCGGCCAACCGGTGGAACTGGGCGCACTGAAAGGCCAGTATCACGCGGGGGCCATAAATGAAACGGTAAAAATAGCCGTTGGGTTCCGGAACACGGAAGGCATCTGGACCGGCGGAGATCCGAAAGTAGTCTACACCGGCAAGCCGGGCACCGCCTGGCAACCCTGGTCCGGAAATACTACTGTCAACGCCCCAACAGTGGAAGGCGACTACCATGTCTGGGCGCGGGCTACCCAGACGACTATTGATAACGACGCCAGACAGGATTTTCAAAAGGCCATCCCGGTGGATGGGACACGGGATGCCCTGTGGGATACGGTGCTGACCGTGGCCCGAATTTACGGGATAAGGCTGGATGCCTGTACAACACCGCCCAATCCCCTCCAGCCGGGGAGCGAGATAAAGTTAAGCGGATTAAGCGGAAAATACCATGGATCAGCCGCCGGTGAAACGGTCAAGATTACCATAGGCCTGCGGGATGCATCGGGCGCTTGGACCGGCGGCGAACCGGTGGTAGTCAAGAGCGGCACGCCGGGAACAGCAATGATCACATGGACAGGCAGCGCCACGCTTACAGCGCCGACAGAAGCGGGAACCTATACCGTCTGGGTCCACAATACGGCAACGGTGAACAATGCTGATGCCGTGCAGGATTTCAAAGACACCATTCCCTTATCCGCCGATGAACTGAAGGACGACGACTGGACAGCCGGGCTGATCGTCGTTGAAGACAATTCGGTCGAGGGAGAAATCACCGAGGGCGAGGGCGAAGAACCTTCTGAAGGGGAGCAGGAAGGAGAACAGACCGACGGAGAACCCGAAGAAGGGGAAGGCGAAGCCCCCGAAGGCGAAGAAGAACCCGAATGCTGTTGTGGCACCGCGGAAAATAACAAGGATCTTCTGACTCCCGAGGGCATCCGTCGGCGCCTGGGCGACCTGCTGGTTTTGGGGGCGGCATTGCTGGTGCTGACCGCATCAATGTCCACCAACCGACAGCGTTAGGTAATGAACATAAACAGATTTTGAAGATAAGCACGCTGTCTTTGACACCGTGAGTGACATTTGTGTGGTGCGTAAAGTTGCATTTTCCTGCGCGTCTATGCTACTTTGTCGATAGTATAAGTCTGGAATGACGCCCGATGAAATTAACTACAAGAAGTGAATATGCCCTACTCGCCCTCCTGTTCCTGGCCAGGCATGAGGGCGATGAACCGGTCAGCGGCGAGGTAATCGCCCAGGAACAGGGAATACCGCCAAAATTTCTTCAGCAAATTCTCCTGGCCTTGAAACGGGCCCGTTACGTTCACAGCGCGAAAGGCCAGCGCGGCGGTTACCTGCTCGCCAAAAAGCCGGACGAAATTTCACTGGCCGAAATTGTGCGCCTCCTGGACGGCGCCCTCGCCCCCACCGAATCCGTCAGCACCTATTTCTATGAATCCACCCCTATCGAGCGGGAAGAGAAACTGTTGGATGTATTTCGTGAAATCCGGGATTATGTGGCGTACAAACTGGAAGACACCACTTTGGCCGATGTAATGTAAGTATTTTTTTTGTGAGCATAACAGACTTAAATGATTTGGTAAATCTATCTAATCAGAAAGGACAACTATGATCAAGACCATTACGATTCTCGGGGGGCGGGGAAAGGCAAACGCCGAGGAGGAAGTGCGCAGGATCGACCTGCAGATGGGCGATGTCGTCAGCATTGTCGGCCCGACGGGTTCTGGAAAGACAACGCTCATCAACGACATAGAACTTTTCGCGGACGGCGACACCCCCACGGGGCGGCGCATACTAATCAATGGCGAGCGACCTCCCGCTGTATACAGGGAAGATCCCGCGCGAAATCCGATTGCGCTAATCACGCAACACACGAATTTTCTTTCAGACTTGCCAGTGTGCGTTTTCTTAAGCACCCATGCCCATATCCGGAGCATGGATGGTTCTCAAGTGGATTCTCTTGTAGCGCGCACCCTGGCCTTCGCCAACCAATTGACGGGCGAGCCCATCATTCCCGAGAGCCGCATGACAGAACTTTCCGGCGGCCAGACCCGTGCGCTGCTCATTGCGGACGCCACCATCGTATGTGACACACCCATTGTGCTCCTGGATGAAGTGGAAAACGCGGGCATTCACAGGACCCGCGCGCTGGAATTGCTGCGGCGGCACCGGAAGATATTTATTTTTGTAACACACGATCCACGCATCGCCCTCTTGTCCGACTTCCGCATTGTAATGCAGGGAGGCGGCATTACCAAGGTCATTCATACCGACGCGGCCGAACACAAATTTGCCGCAACGGTCAGCAGTCTGGATGACGCACTTTCCCGGTTGCGCGAAACGATTCGTCTTGGCGGCCGTTTAGGAAAAGCTGATTTCAAGGACCTGGTGTCTTTCACAACCGAAGGGGAGGCGGCATATCAATGAAACTTGTAATTTGCGCGGGATCCGCCACCACGGGCAAAACCTCCGTACTGCGGCAAATGACGCGAAAACTTGTCGCCGCCGGCAACAAGTTGGCCTTTCTAAAAATAGATGTCCAATATGCGGATGAAGACGAAGTTTTCGCGCGTGAATTTTCGATGCCGACACGCAAGGTTTATTCCGGCGAGTTATGCCCTGATCACTGCAGCGTGCTTGTGCTGGGCGATGCCATGAAATGGGCGGGGAATTCCGGCGCTGACATCCTGATTGTCGAGACCGCCGGCCTATGCCTGCGTTGCGCGCCCTATGTTGATGGCGGCCTTGGGATCATGGTCATGGAGGCCACCAGCGGCATGAACCTGCCCAGGAAAGTTGGACCGATGCTTTCATTGGCCGACATTGCGGTGGTAACCAAGATAGATCTGGTATCCCAAGCGGAGCGCGAGGTGTTCCGTGCACGCATCCTGGAAGCCGCGCCGAATGTGCGCGTCAGGGAAGTGAACGCCCTGTACGGTATCGGCATAGACCCGCTCGTTGACCTTGTCGTCGAGGCGCCCGACGCACCGGAGCGCCTGCTGCTACGCGGCAATCCCCCAGTCGGCACCTGCACAATATGCGTGGGCAAAAAAGAAATCGGCTGGCAGTCCCATTTCGGTGTTGTGCGCGCCCTGGACAACCAGAACTTCTACCGAGGAGAATAACCATGGCTACCACGAAGAACCAGAACGAGAACCGAATCGAACTCCCGGGGCTGGACTGCGGCGCGTGCGGCTTCCGCACGTGCGATGCACTGGCGGCCCGGATGGAAAAAGATCCGGAACTACTCAAGCGCTGTATTCACCTGTCCGAAGATACCGCGCCGCCGGCGGCACACGAAAGCGCCCCGGTGTCCCCGCACTGCGGGAAATGCCCCCCCCATTCCGCCAACCGTTGCGCGGCGCCCGACAACCCGTCCGCCGGCGCCTGGACGGACAGCCTGGGGCGCGAATTCGATTTCTATCTTGAACATTTCCCCGAGGATCCCGGCCCACGCGAAATTATCCTTCCCCACAACCCGATGCTCACCCGGGAACTGGACATTGCCGTGGGCGACATCCTGATTGGGCGGCCCCTGGGCATGTCCTGCGGCTGCCCCATCACCCATTGCGGCGTGGCGACCGCGGTGGACACTCGCACCGGCGTGATCACCTGGTGTGTTACCGGGCCGCTGGACCCGCGCCGAAGAGGCTTCAAGGATATCGGCTATTACATCGCCGAAGCCTATGAGGGGCTGGTGCGCGAGACGGGCGTGGAACTTCGCATCGGCATGCGGTATTTTTTCCAACCTCGTATGTGCATGCTGCAGTGGCGTCACAGCGGTCTTCTGAATTATCTTAACCGTGTGCCGGACGGTTACCAGCTGCGGCTGGAAGGACTGTTCATCGGGTAGAAGAACATACGGACAGGCCTGCAGCCCGATCTCACCGGTTGAATATCCATCTGCTGATAGGACTTATAGGACCGATAGGACCGATAAAAGCCATCGGTCCCATAGGTCCCATTCGTCCTATACATCCCATATTTCCTATGTGCCTGCCGATTCCGACAACAACACCGGTTCCACAATGCTGATGGTTACCGGCCCTATCAGCCCGGATTCAGGCTCGCCGCCATACCGGGTGGGGATGGTGGTGTAATGATTGGCGAGGGTGTTATACACCAGTATTTCCAGCCGGTTTTCACCCGGCTTCACGTGCCGGGTAATATCCATGCTCCAAGGAGGTGTAACCAGCACCCCGGCGGTTTGCCCGTTCACCCGCACCTCCGCCGTGGCGCAAACAGCGCCCAAGTCGAGCACTACCCGGGCCGCATCGTTACGCTCCGGCAGCGTGACCGTTTGGCGATACCAAGCCCCGCCGGAATACTGGGCGAGAACGCCTTTTTTGGACCAGTCCCCGGCCATCATTTGCCCGGGACCGCAGTCCAGTTCGATCGCTTCGGGAATCACCGCCCCGCCATAATAGCCACGGTCCTGTTCCACGCGTAGAGCCACCTTGACCGCCGGTAACGCTGGTTCAGGAACCTGGGCGGTATACCGGGTCGCGCCGTCGGCGCGGCTCTCCCCCGCCTGAACACTCATAGGCTTGCCGTCCGCCCAGGCCTGCACGGCGCCGTGGGCCCACAGCGTCATCGCGCGGAGTCCCGGCGGCGAAAGGAACCGGTACCAACCTGCGGTTCGCAATTTCTCCGGCTGGGCATCGAAGGGCACAATGCTCTCATCAGCGTACCAGGACATGGCAAGGGGATGCTCCGTCCCATTCGCGGGCATATCGGCATATCGAAGCACCGCGTGGGTCCTGCCCACACCGTCATACCGCAACAACAGCGGATTACCGCCCTCTTCCAGTTGGACGGGCGCGGACAGATCTTCTACACGCGTTCCATTAAGCCATACGGCCGACGGTTTCAATTCTCCCAGCAACAGCGTTGCCTGAGCCTTGCGTGATGACCATGCCGAAGTCCACAAGTAATACCGCGACCCGCCGTCCTCCTTTTCATACACATATTTTACGGTCTTGTATTCCGCCTTACCAAGGCAGATGAAATCATCCGAGACGTTTTCTTTCAGCCCATGCCAGCCCTGGGGCCCAGGGTCCTGCTCATTACCCCAGCGCATCGAGAACGCGTAGGGATTCCAGGAATACTCCCGGCCCCCCACCGTTACCGGCGCTTCGGGATCCACCGATTCCAAGGCGCCCAGCAACGTGTCAACCTGACCGGAATCCGTGTCTTCGGGCAGGGGACCGAGTTTCCAGAATCGAAGACCAAAAGAGGTCCCCGCTTCGTTCCAGCCCGATTCATCCAGTTCCGGCGTCTGCCAGGCGCACCCGGATTCGCTTTCCTCGCGGTAGCGGAAACGCCGCGCCTCGGCGCCGATCATGGCCTGTTCGGCCGGGAGCCTGAAATCTCCCCAGCGGTTGTCCATGGTCGGCTTGAGTTCAAATTCCCAAGGTCCGTCGAGGGCAATGGGCGCGGCCGGATCAGCCGCAACACCACGCACGGCAACGGCCGTTTCGCCGACACGAACGGCGGCCGTCTTCTCCCCCGCTGCTTTCGCGATCCCCGAAACAACAACGCCCTCATTTTCCATCCTGACGTCAAGCACCTCGTCCAGATCGGTCTGTTCCACAGACATGCCGCCGTCGCTGGGTTGAAATACAAGAAACTGGGGCTGACCGGTTTCCTTGGGCATGCGCACGACGGTGCCGCCCTCCACCGAAGTGAAGGTGTATACGGGCGTCGAAGATCCGTTCCAGGGATCCCACAATTCCACCTTGCCGGAGGCGCGGAAGAAACAGGCCTCATTTTGCCGCGCACCCATGGTCATATAGACATCGGTGTCCCCGATGCGCCGATGAAGCACTTGTACAGCGCCCTCCGGGACAAAGTCGCGTTGCACTGTTTCGGTGATGAAATCGGCAACCGGTTGCGACTGTCCGGCGTCAGAAAAAAAACGGCCCGCGCCGCCAGCTTCGTTCCCTTGCGTAACGGCGGTCCCTCCAGCCTGCGCTTCCGCGGCGGTCAGTCCGAAGAGCGTACTGACCGCGGCGTTCAATTCCGGGCCCTCCCGGCCCACACGGTCACTTGCTTCCGGCAGGGCGCCGACACAAATAACCACGCCACCGCCCTTATAAAATTCCAGCGCCTTCATCAGGGTAGAATGGCGCACGGCACGCATGGCCGGCAGGATCAGCACCCGGTACGCCTCTCCGGACACCTGCAATTGGCGGTCCTGCACCTCGGCACGCTCCAACGATTCAAAGTCCATGAAATCAAAATCGATGCCCCGTTCCAAGTACATTTCGGTGCCGATGCGAAACGCGTTTTCCAGCGATTCCTTGCCGTCCATGCCCGCTTCAAGCGCGGCCACCGGATACATAATGGCCACATCACAGACATGCGTGCCCTGTGTGAGCAGGTAACTGATCCGCTCGAAATACTTAAAGAAAACGGCCATATGCTCCCAGTAGGGCATCCGGAAATGGAAGCAGGGCGGCGCCCATTCCCAAAAACTGCCGTGGGTCGTGTAATAGAGCCCGTGCAGATTGAGCAGGCTTGCGCCGTAGAGAAAATTCCGGCAGGAGGAGTCGAAAATGGTGGCCGGTTTAGCGCCCCAGCCGAGGCTGTGGTAGCCTTCCAGCCAGACGCGGGGCCGCTTGTACAGATGGGCGATCGAACTGGACACCTTGTCCTTGCGCAGGTCCGCCTTGCCCCCGGGCGTATCGTGGCCCGGGGCGGTGTACCAGCGGGTACAGCGAAAATAGTCGCCGAATTCCAGCGGGTTGAGGCCGCGGCTGCCCGGGTCACAGGCGTAGATCAGGCCCCGCTCCCAATGCCAGTCGAATATGGGCCTGAAGTAGTTCTCCTCTGACAGGGCCACCATCACATCCGAATAATCGAGCCGGAGTTTGGGCGTTTGCAGGCCGATGTCCACGAACAGGCCCGGCAGCAGCGGAAGCGCATCATAGCCCTTGCGCTCCTTGAACGCTTCCAAGAACCGGTCATTCCACAGCCACCCGTCAACACCAAAGGTCAGTTCGTCCTGAAAAAAGTAATTGAGCGCCCCGGCAATGTCGCCCGGGCTGTGTTCCGCGAAGGGCTGAAAGAAACGTTCAATGACTTTCCGGCCCGATGCGGGATTCATGGGGTCCACCGAACGCTCGGGAGAACGCACATGTACCGCCACAAGCAGCCATTCTCCTTCCGGGGGAGTCCATTCCAGGCGGCCTTCTTTCACACGGAGCAGGAGGTCCAGATCGGCATCGGGTTGAACAGCATCGCCGATGAGGCGATACGCCCGCAACGCGACCGTATTTTCAGGCAGGGTCCACTCTATGTCTTCTCCCCCTTTCACGCGTTTTTCCTGATGCTTAAGATCCGCGCCTCGCAGGGACCCGTCTGTGATGCCTATCTCGTAAAACAGGTTGTCGTGGCCGGGCCAGTCGATGGTATAGCCGCTCATGCCGATGCCCATGCCGCGTTTCCGGCATTCCCCGGCCAGCCAGGTCCAGATATCCCACCACTCCCGAGAGAAGATGGGCGGTTCCGCAGGATAGGTCGCCATGGCCACGTCATGGGCGTAATTGATCTGCACGCCGGGAATGCCCATGGCGTGCAGTTGTTCTATCTGCCACAACAGCCGTTCCCGGTCCAGGGGATCACCCGTCCACCACCAGAACGGCACTTCGCCATAACCTGCCGGCGGATTCTTGAAGGCCTCCTTCAAGTCTCCCGCGACGACCGTTCCCGGAAATCCCGGGGAGCCCGGCGGCGGCGGCGCCAGTCGGTCTGGGTCACAGAACTGCGGTTCGCCCGTTGCTCCGGTAACCGAAACGACACCCATGGTAATCAATAGAAGTGTGCTCATAACGAATAATCCCCGGTTAATACATGCCAACGCGGGCGCTGCTCGCAATGACGAGATGTTTGGTTTTTGCTATGTTTCATTTCTTTTTTTGTGGACCTTATGGGCCGATAAGTTACTACGCTTCGTCCGGGACTTCGCCCGGAAGAAGGGGCGCCTTCGGCGCAACCGAAACGCAGTATCTCAGTCAGAAAGAAACACATGAAATACACCCGTATCAACGTATTTTTCGTTTCATTATAAACAACCTTAAGCACCGTCATTCCGGTTTTT
>JAAYBJ010000232.1 GCA_012730105.1 Candidatus Hydrogenedentota bacterium | reverse complement strand
TGATCCGCTTCCTCGCGCGCCTTTTCGACCTCCTTCTCCAACCCGGCAACGGCTTCCCGCTGACGCTCCTGAATCTCGTCCAGTTCCTGCTGGCGGAACAGGGTCTGTTTGCGGACCATTTCCACCCTTTTGCCGGTAAGTTTAAGGTCGAGTTCCAGAATGTTGAGGCTGGTCTCGGTCCTCTCTATTTCCGCCTGGGCGGTGATTGCTTCTTCCTGTGCCGCTTCGAGAAGCGCTTTAAAAGTTTCCTGCTCAAAGGCGAGCGCTTCCCGCTCCTCCTGGCCCGCCGTTCGGAGGCGTTCGCTTGCCCGGTTCAGGTTGGCCTTGGCATCGTCAACATCTTTGCGTTCCAGTGCCGCGCGCTCTTTTGCCGCGTTCAAACTGATGGTTTCCGCCTCGACTTCCAGGCGTTTGGCCTTCAACATGTCCAGCATCTGGTCCAAAAAAGCCAGGGAATAGGGAGGCGGTTCTTCCATTCGCTGGAGGAGGTCCGCATCGGCTTTTGCCGCCGCCAGGCGGGCCTGCAGATCGCGGCGCTCTCGTAGCACGCTTTGTCGTTGCTGGAGCGTTGAGTGAAGTTTATTCAGCCCGGCAAGCCGGTTCTGGATTGCCGCGAGGGGCAGTTCTGTCATCCCCTCTTTCGCGGCTGTCTCAAGTTTGAGAAACTCATCCGTCCGGCTCTTGGCTTCGGCGATTTTACTTTCCAGGGCGGTCAGTTCCTGTTCAATCCCCGTATCGGCCGTTTCGGACGGTTCCGTTGTTTTCTCCGGCGTTTCAACAAATGGGGTGTCTTGGGCAAACGCCGGGCTTGCGGCAAAGGCCACAATCATGGCAAGCAGCGGGAACAGAAGGATGCCTGTCAGGAAACGTGAAAGGGAGTGACGCCTTATTTGGGGGTGCCAGGTACCGATTTTCATAGACATACCTTTATTCCCGAGGGGGAAGGGTCTTGATCAGACGGAGCGATTATCATCTAAACGCCGAAACGTTGATCTTATTATGACAATGGGTATCGGGAATATTCAACAGTGCGGCGGGGAGAACACGTGGATGGGTGTGGGCGCTGCAGTGAAAATAATTGAAAAACACCTTCCATGAACTACAAAAGTCTTCACCGGCAGGATACGACACTCCTCAATCTTCCAAGGCCGGGTGGTTTGTTGATTAAACGGGAAACTACCCAAAAATGGCCCTGAAATAATTGTTGTTGTCCAGTAGCGGCAGTTCTTCCTTTACGAAGGCATTCACTTCTTTCACTGATATTGAGGGATGGATAGTTTTTTCGGACTTCTTTGAACTTTCCCCGTTTTTCGGTTCCTCAATGGGAGAAGCGTCTTCTTCTTTAACAGGAGCGTTAAACAATCCGTCTAATCGTTCATGGATGAACGCGTTCAGCACTTCGTAAAGGTGGGCATAGGCTTCTTCCCGAGATGCATGGGCCATCAGGTTGGTATCGAGCGGCAGGGCTTTACCCGCGAATATAACCAGTGTCTTATTGCACTCTGGGCATGGGCCAACAATCAGCGTGTCACTCTCTGGAAGTACGAGTTGTCCTTGAACACCGCAGTGCGGACATTGTACTTTAATTATATTTATCATAAAGAACAATCTCCAATGTGAATCTCACGTCCATCATTATTATACCATAACGAGGTAACAGGGCGTTGGGTAGACAACCACAACGAAGGGACAGTAAAGCAATAAATCTTGGGGGAATGGGGAATTCGGAATTCGGAATGCATAGGTCTCATAGGTCCCATAGGTCCCATAGGTCCCATAGGTCCCATAGGTCCCATAGGTCCCATAGGTCCCATAGGTCCCATAAGTCCCATAAGTCCCATAGCCCATGGCTCACGGGTACTGCCTGCGCGTAGGTTTTATCCCATCAGCGGGCGCGGATACGGGGATCGAGCCAGGCCAATGCGAGGTCGGATACGAGGTTCAGGCCCATGACCAGGACTGCATAGACCAGCACGGCGCCGCTGATCATGGTGTAGTCCCGGTTGAAGGCGGATTCCACGAATTCCCGGCCCAGCCCCGGGATATGGAAAATGGTTTCCACGACAAATGACCCGGTCAGGAGGCCGGCGGCGGCTGGGCCGAGAAACGCTACGACCGGCTGGATGCCGGAACGCAATCCATGCCGGAGCACGACCCGGCTTTCCCGCAGCCCCTTGGCGCGGGCGGTGCGGATGAAGTCCTGGCTCAGGGTTTCCAGCATGCCGCCCCGGGTCATGCGTGCAATGTACGCGGCATAAGCGGCGCCCAGGGTGATGGAGGGCAGTATTTTGTGGGCCGGGGTGGTCCATCCCATGACCGGCAGCCAGTCCGTCCAGAGCCCGAACACCAATACCAGCAGGGGCCCCAGCACAAAAGCGGGCACGCAGATGCCGAGCATGGCGAGCCCCATGGTGCCGTGATCCAGCAGTGAATTATGTCGCAATGAGGCGATGATGCCCGCACCCAGGCCCAGGGCCAGTGCAAAGGCGAGCCCGTAGAGCCCTAGTTCAATGGATATGGGCAGGCGCATGAAAAGCCATTCCCGGACCGTGCGCGACGGCTTGCGGAAGGAAGGACCGAAATCGAGGCGCAATAATCCGCCCAAGTAGTCCGCGTATTGACGCAAGAGGGGGCGGTCCATGTTATAGTGGGCCTCGATCTGGGCCAGTACTTCGGGTGATACGCGTTTTTCCGAGTCGAAGGGGCCGCCAGGCGCCAGGCGCACCAGGAAAAAGGTTACCGTGACGATTACAAAAAGGGTCGGCACAAATTCCGCGAACCGTTTCAGTATAAAAAGTCCCATGTCCTATTTCCCTCCCCCGGAATCCAAGTACAGGTCTTTCCAGCGGATATAACCCAGGATATTGGGTTGGAAACCCTTCAGTTCGACCGCTTTCAAAAACTTCCAGGAGTAAAAATAGACCGGAATAATCGGACACTCATCGAGCAGCAGTATTTCGGCTTGCCGGAGCAGTGCGGCCCGCTTTTCCCGGTCCGGCTCGGCGGACGCCCGGGCGAGCAGTGCATCATATTCGGGCGATGACCAGCCGGTGCGATTATTGCCTACGTCGGTCTGAAAACATTCCAGGAAGTTGACGGCGTCCGCCACGTCACCGATCCACGAGGACCGAGCCACAGTGTAATCGAGGGTGTTCATGGAGGACAGGTAGGTTTTCCAGTCCTGGTTGAGCAGGCGCGCGTCCACGTGCAGGTGTTCCTGCCACATGCGCTGCACGGTTTCCGCGATCGTGCGATGGGCTTCGCTGGAATTGTACAGGATCTCGACCGGCGGCAGCCCGCGGCCTTCGGGATAGCCAGCCTCTGCGAGCAGGGCGCGGGCGCGGTCCACGTCAAACTGTACGGCGTCTATGGAGGGATAGTTCGGATCGCCCGGCGGCACGAAACTGGTGGCGGGCAGTTCTCCCCCTTTGAGCACATTGTTGACGATCTCTTCGCGGTTGATGGCGAGCGAAAAGGCCTTGCGCACCAGCGGGTTGTCGAAAGGGGGGCGGGTCACGTTCAACCGGTAAAAATAAGAGCCGTAGTAGGGAAGCAGGTTCAGGATTTCGGGCCGGTGCTCCCGATACCAGGCGACGCGGTGCAGGGGGATGGTGTTGGTGATATGCAGCAGCCGGCTGCGGAAGGCCCGGTCCTCGGTCTGCAGGTTGTCGATGGGATGATAGTCGATGCCGGCCAGGCGCACCGAGGCCGCGTCCCAATAGCGCGGGTTGGCGCGCACCGACAGAATTTCGTTGGGTCGCCAGTCCGCCAGGAGAAAGGGACCGTTGCATATCAGGTTGCCCGCCCGTGTCCATGCCGTGCCCCGCTCGTCTATGGCGCCGTGTTTTTCAATAGCCGGGCGGTGAACCGGGTACCAGGCGAAGTGGTTTTGCATGCTCAGGAAATAAGGTGTGGGATTTTCGAGTTCCACAAGGAGCGTTTGCGCGTCCGCGGCCCGCACCCCCACCTGGTTGAAGTCTTTCAGTTTCCCTTCGTTGTAAGCCCGGGCGTTCTTCAGACAGTAAAGCATGTAGGCGTATTCCGAGCCCAGCCTGGGGGAAAGGATGCGCTGCCATGCGTAGACGAAATCTTCCGCTGCCAGCGGTGCCCCGTTGGACCATTGCGCCGTTTCCCGGATGTGGAAGCTATAGTGCAGACCGTCTTCGGACACTTCCCAGCGGTCCGCCGCAGCGGGAACAGGCGCCAGCGTGGCGGCGTCGCTATCCGTAAGGCCCTCGAACAAAGAACTCAACACCCGATGTTCAGATACCCCCGATACCACATGCGGGTCGAGTTCCTGCACTTCGGCGCCGTTGCCCACCTGCAGAAGGTTCAGATCGCCCGGAGCAGGGGAGGAACAGCCGGAAACAGTGAGCGCAAGCACCGTGATACACGTGATGCACATGCTGATAAAGCGTATAGAAAGTTTCATACGTGTTACTGATACCCCTGACCTTCAAAATTACTGGGGTCCATTATAGCCCTTTTGCCCGGGGAAGGAAAATGAACAGGAAGGTGTTCCATATTAGACCATCTGCGTTTGTGGTATAATGTGTCTGGTAGAGAAACAATTGGATTGGTTTAATTGTAGAAGAAGATAACTGTAATCGTCGCCGCCCGGTTTTTTTAGGGGACGGCCCTTTTCAAAAGAACGCGTTTTTGCGTCGGACTTTTTCCGCATTTTATACCTGCGCGTGTCTTTTGGACAACCTATAAAGGATCTTGGAATGAAAAGAAGTGCCTTCCTTTTTAACGTGCTTTTCTTGACGGGCGTAATATTCTCATTGTCGATGACTGCACAAGCGGGTTCGCTTTCTGGCATTGTTCGAAGCGGATTAGGTGATTTGATTGAGGGTGCAATGCTCACCCTGAGTCCGGGAGGATATACGGCAACGTCAAATGTGACAGGCACTTACTTGTTTGCGAGTGTGCCTGATGGCAATTATACACTTAGCGTCACAGCGACAGGCTATGAACCTTATGCGGAGGCAGTTACCGTATTGCCCATCCTTCCTACAGTAAAAGATGTGAATATGACGTCTCTTACCGGTACGCTGACCGGCGTGGTGCGCGATGGTGTCACGCCGATATCAGGGGCGGTGGTGACGCTGGAGCCGGGCGGCTACACAGCGACCACGGGTTTGGCAGGCACATTTTCCATTTCCGATATTCCAGTGGGTGAATATACCATGAGCGCTTCAGCGACAGGGTATGAGCCTTGGAGCATGGCGAAAAGCATCGTTGGTGGTTCCAATCTGCAGGATGTGGATCTGGTTACAGTCACAGGTACGTTGACGGGCCTGGTGCGCGATGGTGTCACGCCGATATCAGGGGCGGTGGTAACGCTGGAACCGGGTGGCTACACAGCGACCACGGGTTTGGCAGGCACGTTTTCCATTTCCGATATTCCAGTTGGTGAATACACGATGAGCGCTTCAGCGGCAGGATATCAGCCGTGGAGCATGGCAAAGACTATTGTCGGCGGTTCCAACCTGCAGGATGTGGATCTGGTTCCGATCACAGCCACGTTAACGGGTGTGGTGCGCGACGGTGTTACACCGATATCAGGGGCGGTGGTGACGCTGGAACCGGGTGGCTACACAGCGACCACGGGTTTGGCAGGCACGTTTTCCATTTCCGATATTCCAGTTGGTGAATACACGATGAGCGCTTCAGCGACAGGATATCAACCGTGGAGCATGGCGAAGACCATTGTCGGCGGTTCCAACCTGCAGGATGTGGATCTGGTTCCGATCACGGCCACGTTAACGGGTGTGGTGC
>JAAYBJ010000231.1 GCA_012730105.1 Candidatus Hydrogenedentota bacterium | reverse complement strand
CCAAGAGCATCAAGCCGCACAAGAAATTTGAAGGCGAAGTGTACGTGCTGACCAAGGAGGAAGGCGGCCGTCATACGCCGTTCTTCAACGGGTACCGTCCGCAGTTTTACTTCCGCACGACGGACGTGACGGGCGCGCTGAACCTTCCTGAAGGCGTGGAAATGATCATGCCGGGCGACAATGTGCGGATCAACGCGGAATTGATCATGCCCATCGCCATGGATGTGGAACTGCGTTTCGCCATCCGCGAAGGTGGCCGCACAGTCGGCGCCGGCGTGGTGACGAAAATTTTGGAGTAATGTTTCGGGTGGCGCGGCGCGACGGCGCCGCGCACCACACCTGTAAATAGGCATATTGGGTTACGACACGGCAAGCGCCCGTTAAACGGCGCCGCCGCCAATGGAGAACAACTATGGCGTCCGGCCACAAGATTCGTATCAAACTCAGAGCGTATGATCACCGCCTGCTGGACAAGTCCACGGCGGACATCGTGGAAGCGGCCAAGCGCACAGGCGCTGGCGTGAGCGGTCCCATCCCGCTTCCCACCGATATTTCAAAATATACGGTGCTGCGCGGGCCGCATATCGACAAGAAATCCCGTGAGCAATTTGAAAGCCGGACTCATAAACGACTGCTTGACATTCTTGAGCCCAGCGCGTCAACCGTGGATGCACTGATGAAACTGGTGCTTCCCGCAGGCGTGGATGTGGAAATCAAACAGTAACGATGCAACACGGACGCCCATGCATACCGCATGGACGCGTTCCGGCGTGAGGATACCAATGATGCTGAAAGGAATATTAGGGTTGAAACTGGGCATGACCCGTGTTTTCACGGAGGATGGCCTGTGGATTCCCGTTACCCTGCTTCAGGCGGGGCCCTGCACTGTGGTTCAGCGCAAGACCAAGGCTTCGGACGGCTATGAGGCGGTTCAGGTCGGTTTTGGAGAAAAAAAGGAAAAACGGTGCACAAAACCGCTTCTGAACCATTTTAAGAAATCCGGGGTGGTTCCGAAGCGTGTGCTGCGCGAGTTCAAGGTGGAAGATGACAGCACTCTGAAACCGGGCGATGAAATACGTACGGATATTTTCAAGAAGGGTGACCGCGTGGACATTTCCGGCCTCAGCAAGGGCCGGGGTTTTGCCGGCGGCATGAAACGCCATCATTTTGGTGGTGGTCCCGACACGCACGGCTCCAATTTCCATCGCCGTCCCGGCTCCATCGGCGCCAGCGCGGATCCCTCCGAGGTCGTCAAGGGCAAGCGCCTGCCGGGCAGGATGGGCAATACGGGCGTGACCATCCAGAACCTTGAAGTGATGGACGTTGTTCCTGAGAAGAACCTGCTGGTCATTCGGGGCGCCGTTCCCGGCGCCAATGGCGGCATGATTGTGGTCAAACATACAGTGAAGGGAGCCAGATAAGCCATGGTAGCCCTGAAAGTTATTAATATGGAAGGCATCGAACAGGATGCCGTGGAAGCCAGCGAACAGGTGTTTAACGTGGAAACGAGCGAAACGCTCATACACGACGTGGTGGTTGCCATGCAGGCCGCGAAGCGGCAGGGCACCCACAGCACCAAGACGCGTAGTGAAGTTTCCGGCGGCGGCGCGAAGCCGTTTCGTCAGAAAGGCACCGGCCGCGCGCGGCGTGGTAGTTCTCGCGAACCCGTTCTGCGTGGCGGCGGCACCGTTTTCGGGCCTCATCCGCGGGACTACCGTTCGAATATCACGACGGCAATGAAGCGGAAGGCGCTCTGCGCGCTTCTAACCGATCGCGCGCGTTCGGAGCGGCTGTGCATACTGTCTGATTACAAAGTTGAACAGCCTAAAACCAAAACATTTGCGATGATGCTGGGTAAAGTCGCACCGGACAGCCGGCGCACCCTTCTGGTTACCGCCGAACATGATCCGACAACGCTGTTGTCGTCACGGAATATTCCGAATATCAATGTGCGGACCGCCGCGGAGGTAAGCCCTCTCGACGTCATCAACGCGACGCGCGTCCTGCTTCAACGGGAAGCGCTCCCGAAACTTGAGGAACGACTGTCATGACCGT
>JAAYBJ010000230.1 GCA_012730105.1 Candidatus Hydrogenedentota bacterium | reverse complement strand
TGGCCGGGGCGCTCGCCCACGCGCAGTGTGACCCGGTCGCCGGCCTTGCCGCGCACCTTGAGCACCGGCCGGGCGGAAAGGTTATGGCCCATATCTGCTTCGTAACAGCCCGGGGCTGTCTTCTTTATGGCTGCGATACCGTAGGTCTCCATGATTTTGACGGGCGGTGCTTCCTGGGCACGCAATACGCCGCCCGGTCCGTCCGTAACCGTGGCCACGTCCCATGCTGCGGCATCGAAGCCCGGCGCATTCCAGCCCGACTGTTCCTTTTGGGCGTCATAGTCTTCACCGCCATAAGGGCAGGAGAACGTAATGGGGCTGTCATGGGTTTTCCAGGAAGCGTCGCTTGTTACCACCGTCTCCGTGCCGTCCCTATAAACAATATGGGCCTGCAAGATCATTTTCGGCGGACCGAAAGAACCGGTAAACTTGGTATAGCGCCCGCCGATCACATTGTACAAGCCGTTGCCCAGCATGACGCCGAAGGTATTCTCCCCGGGGCGGAGCGCCTGCGCGATGTCGAAGGACACGTACAGGCAGGTGTCCTTGTAATCCGTCCAACCGGGGTCGAAAACGTGATCGCCGACCTTGCCGCCGTTCAGGGACAACTCGAAATGGCCCAGCCCGCAGATCATTACCACGGCGCGCCGGACGGGTTTGTCTTCCACGGTGAAGGCCTTGCGGAACAGGGGCAGCCGGTGGGCGCCGGGCGCCGCTTCCGCGCCCGTAATCCATTTGGCCTGCCAGTCTTCCGGTTTCAGGAAGCCCATGGTCCATGTCGCGGGTGCGCTCCACTCTGAGGCGGCACCCGTCTGGTCCCAGAGGCGCACCGTCCAGAACACCTGTTCCAGGGAGCGTAACGGCCTGCCACCATAGGGAATACGCTGTGCATTCGAGTCGACCTTGCCGGAGTCCCACAGGTCGGCCTGCCCTTCCTGCAGCAGCTCCGGCTCGCTTGCGGCAAGCACCTGCCAGGCCGATTGACGCATGCCCCGGGCGGACGAATCGGCTATCCAGGAAAGGAGCGGTTGGCTGCTTTCCACGCCTAGGGTATTTTCCCGGCCTTCGCAGCGCAGTTGGGACGCAACGGGGCCGGCGCCTTCAGAAACGGCAGGAAGCGCAGACAGGAGAAGAAGGGTCAGCAGGCAAAGTGAACGGGTTACGGAAAGCATCTAAGGTCTCCAATGCTGTTAAAGGGCCCTGGCAAGAAAGGTTTCATAAAGCGTTGTTGTATCAGCCTGAAAACACTATTCTACTTTACCGGTTGCCGGATAAGAAAAGAAGGATCTCCTTGGCAATTGCCCGTGCGGTAACAGAAACCGAAGATCATTCCTGACATCCGAACAGCGAGAAGGAAATGGATCGGCGACTAAGCATGAAATCGTTTTAAGACGATGGACGCTTTAGGCGCTTAAGGCGATTCCGTTGACAATTAATTATGAGTTCTGTTTTAAGTATAGGTAACCAAGAAGAATGTCATGTTTTGATATGTCTCAAAGACCCAAAAACAACGCGTCATTCCGGTTTTTCG
>JAAYBJ010000229.1 GCA_012730105.1 Candidatus Hydrogenedentota bacterium | reverse complement strand
GGTGAAGAACCTGCCGAAGGCGAGGGCGAAGTCCTACCCGAAGGTGAAGGCGAAGTGCCTGCTGAAGGCGAAGGTGAAGAACCTGCCGAAGGCGAGGGCGAAGTCTCGCCCGAAGGTGAAGATGAAAATGATGCTTGCGGTTGTTGCAGTGCTACAGACAAAGCGCTGAATCTAAAAGTACTACTGGAAAAGACATTGGGCGACTGGCTGCTTATCGGAATGGCCTTGATGGGGCTTCTGTCCCTCAGCACGTTGAAGAAATAGTGCCGTTGTCGCCTTTGTCTTACCGGATAAAAAAGATACGGTCGATATAAACGGTTTCCATTTGATCAGGATTATTACACGGTGCGACCCAGACATAGGCGTCCGGTGGAAATAGGTGCCGGCCAAGATCAATGCTGTGGTAGTTGCCGTCGGCGCTATCCTCAATCGAAACGCTTTTTTGCGCGAGCCCGGCCTTTTGGCCGGGTGCGTAAATGCCCAGGTTAAACGCGGTGCCGGAGGCCGTTTTGGCTTCCGCCCGGACAACAACAAAACAGTGCAGAGGACCCAGGTCCGACAGATCGCGGGGAATGCCGTATTGTACCGCCCATTGGGTGTGATCAGCGGGCATTCGCGCCGCTTTGCCGTCTGAGGCTTTCACATCATCCACGATTGTGGCCCATGTGTCCGGGTTGTGCAAGTGGAACTCATTATCCTGGATATCCACCCAATCCCTTTCCGCTTTGCCTGCGCATTCCGTTGGCGGCTGGGCGGACGGATGGCAGCGTGAACGCAGCGCCGGTATCAAGTCCTTGAATGTACCGCCTTCGCGGTAGTTGCCGATGTCGAAACGCTCCGCCGCCTCAATGAATTCCAGGCAGAAAGTGGCGGGATCCGCCGGTCCCAGGTAGGGCATTTCTTGCAGGCAAGCCTGTCTGCTCAGCGCGGGATGGCGGTTCAGCCAGGCGTAATCCAGGGCCATTCGCGCTTTCCGGACGCGGTCGGAGAACACTGCATCCCCCGATGTTTTTCGCCCGGCAGCGTCGAACAGGGCGGTTGCTTCGTTCAGGTCTTCCAGGGTGAGCCATGTGGAGGTATCCGGCAGGTAACATGGCAATTTTGCCCCCGATTTTTCAATGGCATCGTGGATCAGGTCCAAATATGCCTGTAGGGGTTCCGCCGCGGGGCCGTAATAGCCCTGCAGAAATTCGGAGATCAGCGCGTTTGGATCGCGGGACGGGTTCCACATCAGGTGGGCAAGCACCCAGGCGCGCAGCGCTACGAAATCACCGCAGGCGCAACCCGCATCTCCCTGTTCGAACAGGCCGATGGCGTTTCGATCCACGAAAAACCGGATATTCGGGGCGAGCACACGCAGGTTGGGGTGGGGAAGCAGATACTGGCTGAAATTGGTGACGTAGTCCCAGATATACAGGTGCGGCGCGACAGCGCTCCATGCATCGATATCGCGCCGGAACGTTTCGTTTTGGGAGCCCGTTTCCAGAGGCTGACAGAAGGAACACTCGATGGTGCACAGGCGAACGATGACATTGCCCCTGGGCCGAGCGAGTTTCGGAGCTTTGCGCGTGTACTGATAGGCAAGGGTCTCGACCCACACATCGGGAAACTCGCGTTCAATGTCTTCGGCGACCGAGTTGACGAAGCGGATCAGCGGTCCGGAGGGCGCTTCCTCTTCCGCTTCCACCACTTTGCACGCGGCGCACTGGCAGCTGCCGTGCCAGTCATTTTGGGAAATGGAGATGATGCCTGCGGACGGATCCTTGCGGATCCATTCCAGGGCGTTCCGGGTAAGTTCCGTCCGCATGGCCTCGTTGGTCAGGCACAACTGGGCGTGGTCGTGGGTGCGTTTCCCGTCGATTTCACTGTACCAGTCTGGATGTTCGGCAAAGTACTTCTCCGGCGGCAGCAGCTGGTAAAAAGTGTGGCACCAGCCGAGGATGGAATAGTGGCCGCCGTATTCGGGCGGTATCTTTTCAAAATGGCCGTTGCATTTCAATCGTGCAGCGAAAACGCCGTCGAAGGCACCCCGGTAGAAAGCCTCCCGGTACATCAGTTTTGGGGTGTAGGCCACATCGAGGGGCGGAATGACGAGGGAGGGCGCGACAGGCGCATACGCTTCGGTGGATGTCCACCAGCGGCAGCCGATCACGTCTTCCAGAAGGGTGTAGACGGCATACAGGGTGCCCCGGGGGCGACCACCGGCGAGATAGAGGTGCTGCCCCTTCGTCTTTATGAGTATGCTGTCGCCCGGGAGCGATGCCGTATCCATAAACGGAAAAGCATCATGGAAGCGGGACGAGGGACCGACCACGATTTGAGGCGTCTCAGCCGGGACTTCCTTCTCGGGAAGAATTGTGAAGTCCGCTCCCGTGACAAGTCCCAGATAGTGTTGTAGTTCCGATGCCGCCGTCCGTTCCGCCGGAATCGCGTCATCCGCCAGGGTGATCACATAGGAGGTCGTGGCATCCACACTCAACTGCAGGTTTCCCACGGCCATATTCAAAAAAATGATGGTTGCAAGAAGGCTCATGGAAGGCTCCTTTCAGGTATCACAAAATGACGGGGCATTCGAACAACAGTATCAAGTTCTCATTATATTCTTGTGACAATAAGGTGGCGGGTGAAACTACAGAATGTGACGAAGGGTGTCAGGAACATGCCTGTAGCATGGTCGCGACATGCTCAGGCAGGGCTGTTGCGCGTCGTGTGGTGCAATCCACGCAGGCATGCATTAGAGCGCCCTCAGCGGCCAGCTTTTCCGCTGTGCGGAAGGCGAACGCCAAGGTGAAGGTACGCCTCGATATGTCTTTCACGGCAAGATGAATTCCGACGGTTTCCCCGATGGACAAGGGTAGCCGGTAATCCGCCTTCGCATGAATAACGGGGAAAACGACGCCATGCTCTTCCACAAGATGCTTAAAAGTCATGCTGTGCAGAGCGAACATTTCTTCTGTGGCCTCATGAACCAGGGAGAAATAACGGGCGAAAAACAGAACGCCGCCCGCGTCCACATCCCGCATGCCTATGCGCCGTTGATAATCAAACATCGCAGATCCCTTGCTCCTTGTTAATTTTCCGGGTCGCGGATACCCTGGTTACTTGTACAAAGTTCCAATTTCTTTCTGCTATTATGCACATATTCCCATGAACAATATAGTCTGCCTTGGTGGCGACTCAGAAATCATTCCTGCAAAAGCATTGTCTCAAGATACTTTCGGACTACGCTGATGAAAGGAGGTCGGTATGGGTGTCGCTGTTCTGCTTTTCTTGTTGGGCATGGTATTGCTGCTGGGCGGTTCCGAGACAATAACACGTAATATAGGAAGGCTGGCCCGGTCCCTGGGGGTAAATGAACTGGTCATTACCGTGCTCGGTGTCAGTGTGCTGACAAGCCTCCCGGAATTGACTGTGTCCGTGTTCGCCGTGCTCCGCGGCGAAGATGCCATTTCAATAGGCAATGTCATTGGTTCCAACTTCGTGACCCTGACCTTTGTGACGGCGATATGCGCCTTGGTCCGGCCTATCGACATTCATGAGGAGGTGCAATCCCGCGAGTCCAGCTGGATGATTCTGTCGTCGGCGATCGTCCTTGTGCTCGCCCTGGACGGGCGGCTTTCCCGTTCAGAAGGCCTGGTATTGATACTGGTATATATTCCCTATGTGTTAAGCGTGCTCAAGTCCGCCCGCGCCGAATCCGGCGGCCCCCCTTCAGGTCGTTCATCGACATCGATTGTCCGGCCCGCCCTGTTTTCGATTCTCGGTGTTGCAGGCGTTATCATCGGTTCGAAAATAGCCTTGGATTCTGGTTCCCAACTGGGCGCGACGCTGGGGATTCCGCCTCTGGCCCTGGGCATACTGCTTTTCGCCTTCGGTACCAGCCTGCCGGAACTTACCATCAGTCTGTCCGCCACCTTCAAGCACAAATCGGACGTGACGATCGGGGAGGTCTATGCGTCCAACATATTCACCCAGTTGGTCGTGCTGGGGGTGTGTGCCCTGATACGGCCCATGACCATTGATCCGTCACTGATTTCCTTCGCCATGCCCTTCCTGATCCTCGCAGCCGTGGTGATCCAGATATTTGTCACCACGGAACGCAAGGTAAACCGCCTGGAAGCGCTTGGCATCCTGATGTTTTATGTCCTCTTCGCCATAAGCCAGTTCAGACCCTTACCCACGATAGAAAGTATCCTTGGATTCTGAAAACCCAGGGGACAGGATTACTGGAATGCGCCTTGAAATTGTTCCAGGATAGTCCTGTAGGCTGCGCTACGGTCCACCGTTGCGGGTGGCGCCATTTCGGCAAGAGGCGTCTCGTAGAAATGATCCACAATTTGCTGCATGGGCAGGGGAGAGGACGGTTTCATGGGTCTCTTTATGTCCCCGCTTGCAAGACGTTCTTCTACCCACTGTTGGTACAGTGCCCATTGCGGCAGGTAGTAGTGGTCAAACAATTCGTAGATAAAAGTCCTGCAATAACTGTTCTCTCCGTTGCCTTTAAGGGTCTGCTCGAAGGAAGGATTGACCGCGTGTACGGCGGCGAGTTTTTCCAGGGAGGCATGCATGGAGAAATCGTCATGCAGGGCCAGGATATCGCGTAACAAAGCCAATAGGGCCATGTACCGGTCGCCCGTCTCTTTCACGGTTTCGGCGTTGGCCTCGCCTCGCATCCACTGTCCTTGCGCGATCACATGGAGGTGGAGGGCATACGTGAATACGCGTCCCGCCACCGTGCGGGCCAGGTCCACGGCGTCACGGTCCACAAAGGCATTGCCTTCGCCGAAGGGCACGTTGGCCAGGGCCTGGCAGAGGACGGGCATTCCGCCGATGACCGGCTCCATCTCCTCGCACCGGGATTCCAATTCCGCGACACGTTTTGGTGTCACTTCACGCGCGGCGAAGCCGGCGGGATTTCGAAATTCCGGTGGCAGCGACCGGTGCGCCTTAATCAGGGGCAATGCCGCCTGCCATGCCGTCTGCATGGGGTCCGCTGCGTCCTGGTAGCGGTTCGCGCAGAAGGCGGGAAGCAACTCTTCCGGCGTCAGCGTGTCCGGCCGCCACGCGTTCTTTGTGAAGAATTCCAGCATCAGGCTGTCGCTGTGGGAATTTTCCGGCCAGTAGACAAATCCCTTGCACATCGGATCCGTTGCGGCAATGGGCATTCGCTCCCGGATGACATCATAGTTGCCGCGCAGATCGTTCTCCCACTCATAGGCATGAAAAATGCCGAAAAACCACGGAAACCTTCCTGCAATGCCCCAGTTCTGAAAACTTTTGTCCGGCAAGTCGGATGTATAGTCAAAAATAAAGGTGTTCAGCGGGTTCAGCAGACCCAGCAGGGTGGATACTTCATCGCCGGTCCAGCCGGGATAGTAGAAGTCCCAGGAGGCGATCAACAGGGGCGCGTTTGGATAGTGTTCTCGGAGTTTTCCGACGATTCTTCTGTAAGCGTACAGTTTGATTTCAAGGTTCTCCGCCCGGTCTGGAAAGACATTGCGTTCCGCCAGCCCGATGGTGTGGAACATATCAGGGCAGCCGTAGGTCTCGATGTGCGCCTGGGTGAGCTTCCAGTATCGGTCAAGATTGGCATCCTCGCGTATATCCCATACCGCGCCTGTCGTGTTTCCCCGGTAGGCCCCGCCGGACTGGGGCATGAAGGCCGGGTTGACCGCCTCCAGAAACGCCTTCGGGGTGCGGCTGTACCAATGGGTCATGGTGCCGGTATCTTCCGGGTGGATCAGGCCCCGGTCCCGGGCGTACTGCAGGACATGCCTGCGCAGTTCGCCCCGGAAACGCAACGGCCATGCCGTTGTCCGGTCGTCATAGGAACGCGGAACCGCCTCGGGCAGCGGCGCGTCATCGGGGGGATAGGGCACGATGTCGGGAAAGGCCTTCTGGAATAGGTCGTCCATGCCAATGCGCAGCATGAACAAATTCAGCCGTTTCTTGAGCAGCCAGTCAATTTCACGCTCCCACTGTGCCTTCCCCCAGTGTTCCGCCTGGAAGCGGTCCAGGCTGCGGTGCGCGAAATAACGGATGCCCCGGTAGGCGAAACGGGGCGACTCGGACACGTCCAGCCCGTCCATCGTAATCGTTTCCCGTTTCGGGACAATGTCCCCGTCCCAGAAATAGCGGCAGCCTGCTTGACGCTCGAAGAAGTCGTATACCGCGTAGAGTGTCGCGCGCCCGTTTCCCCCCGCCAGGAAAAGATAATGCCGCCCGTCTTTTTCGGCGGACTTGAGCCGGTAGGCGTCCGAGTCCGCGCCGAGCGTGAGCGGTTCGAGTATTTTTTGTTCTACGGCGTCACGGCAAAAACGGTTCACGCTGTCGGAGCCGATTACAATGAGATTGGATGCGTCCGCTTCGACGATAATCTCCAGCGTTGTGCCGGTCACCGCCTTGTAATAACGTTGGAACTCCTGCGCGGCGATCGCGTAAGCCTTGGGGGCGGAAGCGGGTTCGAGTATTTTCCACGGTGCGTCCTGTGCCGCGCAAACAGTGCTCAAGCCGCAGATCAATCCCCAGGTGGCCGCTTGAATGGTTCTCATGGGCGTCTTCCTGTGTTGTCCGTTGGTGTCGTAACGGCCTGACCCGACGCACTCGCAGCTCCGTCCGACTGTGATCCGCCCTGTCCGACAATGGAAACGGATAGGGTTCTGAAATTATTCAGGCGATTTCATAACGTGGACGTTACTCACAACCCGAAAAAAAATATTCAGAGTATGTTGTTCACACTTTAGTGTGCGTGTTAACACAAGAGCCATGAACAACATAGCACGCTAAAGCGTGAACAACATACCCGACTTCTTGTTTTTGGTGATAGAAAAATTTTCATAAGGCAGTAAACAATTCGTGGAGCATCTGAATCGCGGCATCGGCCATGTGGCGTCCGGCATTGGCGTGAAGCCAGCGCGATAGGATGGGTACTTCCCCGTAGGCGCCGCGTTCGGCCTGAAAGGGATGGGGTATGTAGGTGGACACGCGGTCGTTGGCCAGTTCCACGACAAAGGTATGCGGCGCGTCGGACCATTCCTTCACTTCAAGGCCAATGCGCACGAAAATTTCCGCCGGGAAAGCGACCAGGCCCGCCTCGCCGATACGCAGCGTCTGCACGGGCACCTTGGCAATCTGCCCGTCATAAGGCCATTCTCGGCCCCGGCGAAGGGTGCTTTTATCAAAGTCGCTGGGATTTTCTTTTTGTTCCAGCGCCTCGAGTTGTTTGAAGAAAGCCTCATCCCGCGTGAAGTACGGAATGTCAAGGGTTCGTGTCATCGCGGTCAGGCGGGAGTCCGTCATGGGTTCCGCCCGTTCAAGCGCCACCATGGCGGCGCCCGCCAGGGCGCGCCCGAGCTGCAGTGACTTGGCCGGGCCGCCCGTGGGCAGCGCCGTTTCCGCGTGCGTCCGGTGGTTGATGTCGCCGCAGGTGCCCTGCAGCAGCAGGGTGACCACGTCCTCCCCGTATACCGCCGAAATGGTGTCACCCAGGAGACCCGGCCAGTCGGCCGAAATAAAGTCGGCGCTGCCGCCGCCGATGACATCGGGATGCAGCGCGAAATTCACCAGCAAGGCGATCAGATTTCCTTCTGCATCCACAGCCGACAAGGTTTGCAGCGCAGGGTCAATGGGCCCGGCATTGCCGAGCACCGCTTTGCCGCCGTCGCCCCGTCCGAAAAGCTCGCTTCCGTCTTCCAGGCGGAACAGCCGGTTGAAACTGTAGCCCGTCACCTCCGCCTCGCCTGCGCGCAGGGTGGCCGGCATTTTGTTCTTGTCCGCGGCGATTACGGCGTCGGCGATATGTCGGGGCAGCGCGGCCGTCCAGGTCTCATCCCGGGTCATGACGCCGTCGTTGCGCAGTTCCGGGCCCGTGTGGGTGTGGGTGGCGCAGATCATCACATTGCCCGAGGGGATGCCCGCTTCCGCTTCAATAAGGGCTTTTGCCGCATCGCTCATTTCCCCGGTCATACTGATGAGGTCGCAGGACACGAGGGCGAGGCGCGTTTCGCCGCTTTCGAGGACTACCGCCCGGGCATACAGGTCGTCCCGGACGGATTTCGCCTCCCGCACGTGGAAGTAGCCCGCCAACTGTACGCCTAGCGGCGGGGTGATGCATACGCGCGCGCGGCCTACCTGAAACATTGCCGGTTCTGCGGCGGCGTTGACCGCCCACGCGATGGCAATCATCCCGAAAACAAAAGCATGTTTCACGAACCGTTGAAAGATGGGAGTCTTCATGTCAGAATTCCTTTATATGACGGATGCTTTCGATCCCACTGTTATTTATAAGAAGGAATATAGCGCATGCTGTCCGTCAATTCAACCCCGGAATTCACGACAGCGAGATATAGCCACAATCGAAGTATTTCTTGTGACTTTTGTGCTTCTTGTGGCAAGTAGTGATTACAAAAGAACAGCCACAAAAGACACATAACACACAAAAGAATTTTTCTCGTAGTATGGACTGCCTACGGGCGTGCAGGCCCGTTCCCAAGTTGTAGTCTTGTCAATTACCCACAAGTATGGGGTGAGAAATTGGTTATCATCTCAGGAAGTTTGTGTAGGAATCCTGAAGGGATTCTGTCCTATAGCCCAGCATTTTATGTGTCAGAGTCAAATTTTTTTCGGCACTTTTCCACCCTGTTATCCACATAGTCTCTCGTAGATTGGGGAGCCGCCTTTACGCAACGATTCAATGTACTCTTTTTCATCAT
>JAAYBJ010000228.1 GCA_012730105.1 Candidatus Hydrogenedentota bacterium | reverse complement strand
TTGCCGGTATCGGAACGGAAAAGAGCAAGGGCACGAAGGTCTTCGCACTGGCCGGCGCCGTCAACAACACCGGCCTGGTGGAAGTGCCCGTCGGCACACCGCTCGGCCAGATCATTTATGATATCGGTGGCGGCATTCCCAACGGCAAGAAATTCAAGGCGGCCCAGATCGGCGGCCCGTCGGGCGGCTGTATTCCCCGTGAATATCTTAATGTGCCTGTGGACTATGAAACGCTCACCGAGCTGGGCGCCATCATGGGTTCCGGCGGCCTCATTGTCATGGACGAAGACACCTGCATGGTGGACATGGCCCGCTTCTTCCTTGATTTCGTACAGGATGAATCCTGCGGCAAGTGCGTGCCCTGCCGCGTCGGCACCAAGCGCATGCTTGAAATCGTGACGCGCATTTGCGAGGGCAAGGGCGAGGAAGGCGACGTGGAAAAACTGATCGCGCTGGGCCAGCAGATCAAGGACACGGCCCTGTGCGGCCTGGGTCAGACCGCGCCGAACCCGGTGCTCAGCACCATCCGCCATTTCCGTGAAGAATACGACATTCATATCCGCGAGAAGCGGTGTCCGGCGGGCGTCTGCCCGGCGCTGGTGCGCGCCCCCTGCATGAGCGCCTGTCCGGCCAACGTGTATATCCCCGGCTTCGTGTCCCTCGTTTCCGAAAAGCGCTATGCCGAGGCGCTGCGTGTCCACCGCGACAGCAACCCCTTCGCATCAGTCTGCGCGCGGGTGTGCTTCCACACCTGCGAGGACAAGTGCCGCCGTTCAAACCTGGACGACGCCGTGTCCATTCGCGGCATCAAGCGCTTTATGGTGGAGCAGGAAGTGACCATCCAACTGCCCGAAATGCGCGAGAATGAAGCCAACGCCAAGCGCAAGGTGGCCATCGTCGGCGGCGGGCCCGCCGGCCTGACCTGCGCCTATTTCCTGGCGCGGCTCGGCTATCAGCCGAAGGTGTTCGAGTCGGCGCCGCGTCCCGGTGGCATGCTGGTTCAGTGCATTCCCGCCTACCGCATGCCGCGCGAGGAACTGGCCCGCGAAATCCGCATGATCGAGCGCATGGGCGTTGAGATCGAAACGAACAAGGCGCTGGGCAAAGACTTCACGCTGCAGGGCCTGCGCGACGAAGGCTATGAAGCCGTGTTCCTGGCCGTAGGCGCCCCGTCCGGCGCAAAGCTGCGCATTGCCAACGAGGACGCCGAAGGTGTGTACGATTCCATCGCCTTCCTGCGCGAATATAACCTGCGCGGTTCCGTGCCGGTGGGCAAGAAGGTGGTCGTCATCGGCGGCGGCAACGCGGCCATCGACGCCGCGCGCACCGCGGTGCGCCTCGGCGCCGAGTCGGTGACCGTCCTCTACCGGCGCACCCGCGACGAGATGCCGGCTTACCGCGAAGAAATCGAGGAGGCCGAAAATGAAGGCATCATCCTCAAGACGCTCGTGGCGCCGCAGGAAATCGTTTCCAAGAACGGTAAAGTCGCCGGGGTTCGCTGTGATCACATGTGGCTGGGCGACTTTGACCGCAGCGGCAGGCGCCGCCCGCAGGTGCGCGAAGGCGGCGAGTCCTTCATCGAACCCGCGGACCAGGTGATCGCGGCCATCGGCCAGTCCCTGGACGCCAACGCGATGCTCGGCGACCTTCCGGTCAAAATGAATCTGAACGGGTTCATCGCCTCCGACCCGCTTTACAGCCGCACCTCGGTGGACTGGCTGTTCGCGGGCGGTGACTCGGCGGACGGGCCCTCCTCCGTGGCCGAAGCTATCGGCGCCGGCGAACGTGCCGCTGTGGGCATCGACTTGTTCCTGACCGGTGAAGAGCATGCCTTCTGGCGCGAATCCTACGAAGTGGATACGGAATTCGATCCTGACGCGGAACCCAGCGACGCGCCCCGGGCGAGGATGAAACTCCTTCCCGAGGAGCGCCGTGTACATAATTTCAGTGAAGTGGAAATGGCTTTTACCGAAAGTGCCGCCGTGCGCGAGTCCAAACGCTGCCTGCGTTGCGACTACCGCAACACCTCGTGCGGCCAGCCTGCGTCCCGGTAGGCAAACGTTCAACAAGGAGACAATCCAATGCCAACATTGACAATAGACAACGTGACCGTTGAAGTACCCCAGGGCGCGACCGTGCTGGAAGCGGCGAAACAGGCCGGGATCAAAATCCCGACCCTGTGCTACCTGGAAGACGTGCAGGCCATCGGCGCCTGCCGCGTGTGCATGGTCGAGATTGAAGGCGCCCGCACGCTGATGGCCTCCTGCGTGACCCCGGCGACCGAAGGCATGAAAGTGCACACGAACAGCAAGAAGGCCCGTGAAGGGCGGCGCACCGTGGTGGAACTGCTGCTGTCGGATCATTGCGGCGACTGCCAGACCTGCAACCGCAACGATGACTGCGAACTGCAGACGCTGGCCCATGACCTCGGCATCACCGACATCACCTATCCCGGGGAAAAAAGCGCCACCCATATTGACGACAGCACGCCCGCGCTGATCCGGGATACCGGAAAGTGTGTGCTGTGCCGCCGTTGCGTTACCGTGTGCAACGAGGTTCAGGGCGTGGGCGGCATTTTCCCGCAAGGCCGCGGGTTCAGCACCGTGGTCGGCCCCGCTTTCTCCCATGATTTGGATGACGTCGTGTGCGTGCAGTGCGGCCAATGCGCCGCAGTGTGCCCCGTGGGCGCCATCGTTGAAC